>NZ_JABANU010000023.1 GCF_016238445.1 Staphylococcus canis | reverse complement strand
TAACCAAGTTGCCCGCTTTTGTATTCTTGTAATATTTTAAGTTTGAAATCTAAACTATAACTTTTATTCATAATTAAACACCCCAAAAGTTGAATTTTGTAGGTTCAACTTTTGGGGTGCAGTACAGTTTGCTATTTATAGTATTATTGATTTATTTTGTGAAGAATTTAAAAAAAGTGAAACCATAGAATAACTTCGTTCAGCTTCTTATTGCTATCAAATGAGTAAAGCGAGAAGTTTGAGGAAAGCGAAATTTTAAGGGAAAAGATTAGTTAAATCTAAACCGATTAGATTAGGTCTATTAAACGTTAGAAAACTATATAAATATTACAAGAGCTAGAGAGACTCTTTGTCAACGTCGGTTGTTGACGACAAAACGTACTAAGTTGCTATTTTTAGTGACTTGGTACGTTTTTATATTTCTATACAACCATTCTTAAAATGATTAATAATATGATTTTTAATTATAAATAGTTAATAACATGCAAGTAAAAAACATTCGATATGTGCGTCTGAATTTAAAGTAGGACTTTTACAAAAAGTTTATTAAAATGCTTATTTAATTCCAGGTAATCGAAATTTTTCGATACTAAATAAAGGTATTTGCGTAAGTTCCCAATTTGTTAAATAGTGCAAATGCACTATAATTAATCTATTAAGATACGTCAATAAATATTAACATATCTTAATGGATTATTGATATAATAGTTTCTATTTTTATCTTAATTAAAGTGTTATAACATGTAAATATAAGTTATGAACTATTATTACACATTTGAAAGTAATTTACTTTTATAAAAATGTGCATAAGAACAAATAAGAAAATCAGGTATTAGATATAATAACGATAACCACGCTTTTTTTAAGTTTTTTTCATAGATAAAACATTTAAAAATATAAAAATCTATTACTTTTGAAAGTAAAGTGTATTATAGTATATATAGAACAATATTTTTACAACTATATATAAGGAGAATTTAAATGATGGAAAAGAGAAAGCGAAAAAATAATCGTTTAGATTTTTTACCGAATAGAGCAAATAAATACTCTATCCGACGTTTTACAGTTGGCACCGCATCAATACTCATTGGTTCCACATTGATTTTTGGAATTAATAATGACGTTAAAGCAGCTGAAGAAACTGAACTTGAAACAACAATTAAAGAAGAAACTTCAGATGAATCACAACCTAATGAAACTGAAAGCAATGTAGAATCAAACGAGCTTGAATCTAAAAATACTTTAACAGAAGATCCAAGTAGTGAAGAAATTCAAAGTTTACAGGAGATAAACGAACCTTCTGAGGAAAGTCAGGTACCTAAAGAAGAAACAGTTGAATCAAACACTCCTGAGTCTTCATTAGAACAACCACAAGTTGAACAAAATAATAAAATAGATGAACCTTCATCAGAACAAGATACTACTCATAACGAGACATCTCAATTGGAAAAGCCTTCTGTTGAAGTATCTATTGAACCAGAAAGTTCAAATCCAGTAGGTCATAAAGAAGCCTCAGAAGCTCAAGAACCAGAAGCTTCTAATAAGAGTCAAACCTTTAGTGAAGATCTAACTTCCGATAAAAACACAACGCAAAGCTCAACAGGTATTAGTAAGGAAAGTAATTTACATACTCCAAATACAACTGAGACTCAAAAACAAAATACTACGCAATCATCACCTCAAGTTGATTCCAAAGAAATTGATAGTACAAATCATAAAGTCGATGATACTACAATCGATACTTTAAGAAATAATGTTAATACCGCTCAATCAAACGATGAAAAGTTAGATTATGTTAAAGATTATATCGATAATAATACGAATCTTGATACTGCAAATATTGACAGTATGTTAACGGACCTTGATATTGACTTTACAGACAGTCGTAATCAAGAATTATTATTAACTTTAGTACAAGATTTCGTAAATGAACAAAATGCATCCAACCCTAATGCTGTTAATTTAAGATCTAGAAATACCGCTTTAACGAATGAAGATTCTATAGCGCTATTCAATGCTATGACAAGTAATGTTCAGCTTTTAGCAGCAGCTGATAGTAATGCTACAACTGGCCAAGATGTAAGTGATCAACTCATCATTAATAACTCTAATTTTACCGTAGACCCAGATGGTAATGGCATTGTTAAAGACTCTGTAGATGATCAATTCCACTTAAATATGAATATTTCAGTGCCAGATAGTGTTAAAGCTGGGGATTATTTTGATGTGAAGTATTCTGATAACATTACAATCAGTCAATTAAACCCTAATGACAAAACAAATGGTGGTAGACCATATTTAGCACCAGACGGAGATAAAATGACTGCACTTGCATATATAACTGATAATAGAGAGGCGGGTTACATTAGATACACGTTTACGGATTACGTAGATAGATATAATAATGTATCGCTAAACTTAGAGTATAATCATCAGTTAAATACAGCAAAAGTACCTAAGGAAGGACCTCAAACATTTGAATATCAAATAGGTAATACAACGATAAGCGATCAAGCAAATGTTCAACTAGGAACATATGTTGAAAATGGTAATTTGAACGTTGGTAGCCGTTTTAATTACGTTAAAGATGGTAAGGAATATCAACAAACATTTTACGTAAACCCATTGAAAAATCAAATAACGAATGGGAAATTCCATATATTTAGTCCGAAAAATAGTGTAGCTCAATTAACTCAAGACGTATCAAACATTAAAATTTACAAAGTTCCTCAAGGTTATGAACTAAGCAAAAACTTCTATCCAAACGTATCAGAACTACAAGATGTTACATCTAATTATCAAGTTGCTTTTACAAAACAAGGTAAACAAGCTGATATCAACTTCGGTAATTTCTCAGATGCATATGTTGTTGTGGTAACAAGTGAAACAGCACCTACAACAGACAGTACTGCCTCTCTAATTGAATTTGGTATTTTAGAAGATGGTACCAAAAAAGTTGAAAAAGGTAATGGTATTCAAGTAGTTGGAGGTACTGGCGCAGGTAGTGGATCAGTGCCAACATATAAACTTGGAGACTATGTATGGGAAGATGTCGATAAAGATGGTATCCAAGGTACGGATAAGAATGAAAAGCCAATCCAAGGTGTAGAAGTCATTTTAAGAAATGCGAATAAAGAAGAAATTGCACGAACAACAACAGATGCTCAAGGTTATTATGAATTCACAGGCTTAACAAATGGAAATTACGAAGTCGAGTTCATAAAACCAAAAGGATACGAAGAAACACTAATCAATCAGGGTCAAGACACAGCAAAAGATTCAGAAGCTTCAACAGTACAAGTCACGATCCAAGATGCAGACAACATGACAATTGACAAAGGTTACTATAAACCAACATATAAACTAGGAGACTATGTATGGGAAGATGTCGATAAAAATGGTATTCAAGGAACAGATGAGAACGAAAAACCAATCCCAGGTGTCGAAGTGATCTTAAGAGATGAAAATGGAAAAGAAATTAAACGAACAACAACAAATGCCGAAGGCTATTACGAGTTCACAGATTTAACAAATGGAAAATATCAAGTTGAATTCGTAAAACCAGAAGGATATGAAGAAGCTCCAACAAATCAAGGTGAAGACGAAGCGAAAGACTCAAATGAGTCAGTTGTAAACGTCACAATCCAAGATGCGGACAACATGACGATTGACAAAGGTTATTATGAAATAGATGAAACTGACGCGGATGCTGACGCAGATGCAGATGCTGACGCCGATGCGGATGCTGATGCCGACGCTGACGCAGATTCTGATGCGGATGCTGACGCCGATGCAGATGCTGACGCCGATGCAGATGCTGACGCCGATGCAGATGCTGACGCCGATGCAGATGCTGACGCCGATGCAGATGCTGACGCAGATGCAGATGCGGATGCTGATGCGGATGCCGATGCGGATGCTGACGCCGATGCGGATGCCGATGCCGATGCTGATGCGGATGCCGACGCTGACGCTGACGCAGATGCCGATGCAGATGCTGACGCCGATGCAGATGCTGACGCCGATGCAGATTCTGATGCGGATGCTGACGCCGATGCGGATGCTGACGCAGATGCGGATGCTGACGCAGATGCGGATGCTGACTCGGATGCCGATGCCGACGCAGATTCTGATGGAGATGCAGATAAAGCATTACCTGAAACAGGTGGACAAAGTAATCAAAACACTACACTTTTTGGTTCATTATTATCAGCTTTAGGATTATCATATTTTGTAAGACGTCGTCGTAAAGAAGATAAATAAATAGTTATAAAATAGTAATTTGTGTTATACAACCATTATATGTTTGCTCTGAGGTGCCAATTAATGGCGCCTCATGAGTAAATATATATCGTTAATATGCTTAAACTGATCATGCTACTTTGATTAAAGTTAAGTTTTATTAATTTTCTATACATATTTAAAGTTGTTAAATTAGGTGAGAAGATAATGAAAGATATCAATGAGGTTTTAAATTATGTTCAAAAAATAAAAGAACGAGAGCAGTTTGAACAATTATTTATCAGTGTTGGTAATGAACATTTTAAAGCACGAGTTAAACATTTTAATTCGGATAATTATCTAATTCAAAATATAGAAAAATTTATACGATCATATGAAAAAAAAGCAACCAACTTTCCAAGATGGGTAAAAATTGATATCGTTACACATACTAAAAGTGTTAACTTTGATGTGTTGTTAAAGGAAATGATTCAGAAGAGACGAAATTATATTGATTATGGCGTATCCTTTGATTCATCATTTCGCTTAAGCTTTTTGCCAGAAGAAATAAATGCGAATGCTTTTATCAAGCCTGAAAAAAAGAATGCTAATGAATTAGTACTGTCCGATCATAATATTAATCATTATTTAAAGCATTATACATCTCATATAAAGAAGTTTAAGCAATCCGATTATACAGGTAAGCAAGTGATTCAGTTTTGGACGCGTAGTTATTTTATAGAAGATGAAAATGTTTACGTACTCCATGATACAGGAAGTCAGAAAGGATTAAGAGTGGTCAATGATTTAAGTAGTGAAGTTGACCACATGATTATGACGAGTACAGAATATCTTAAAAATGAGATACAACCTAATGGGAAATATCATTACGGGTATTTTTCACATTTTGATAGAGAAATTCATTTTTATAATATCCTAAGGCATTGTTCATCAACATATGCGTTAACAGAAGGGTTATCTTATTTAGGGGCAAGTTTAGATATTGTTAAAAGAGCGCTTCAGTATGTTATGAACAATGCGCTATTTTATTATAATGATGTCGCATATATATTTGATGATACACGTGATATTAATGAGATAAAACTGGGACAAAATGCAGCATTTATTTTCGCAGCGTGTGAATATTTAAAGCATCATCCTGAAGAAACTTCACTTTTAAAAATTGCTCAAGACGTCGCAAAAGGGATATTATCTATGATTAATCATAATACAATGGATACAATACATGTATTGAATTATCCTGACCTTTCTATAAAGGAATCGTTTCGTATTATTTATTATGATGGGGAAGCTGCACTTGCTTTACTTAGACTCTATCAAATAGATGGTAATGAGATTTGGTTAAATACAGTTGAAAAATTAGTTGAACGTTTTATTGCGCAATCTTATTGGAAACATCATGATCATTGGATTGGATATTGTGTCAATGAGCTAGTGCAAATCAAACCTAAAAAGACTTATTTTGAACTTGGTATTCGAAATGCATCGAGTTATTTAAATTATATATATCATCGTGAAACAGCTTTTCCTACTTTTTTAGAAATGCTTATGGCAACGTATCATTTAATTCAAAAAGCGAAAGAAGAGGGATACACTGCATTAGTTGACTCGCTCATTGATGAAGGTCAACTTATAGATACGATTCATAAACGAGCAGACTATCAAAGAACAGGCTATTTTTATCCTGAGCTTGCAATGTATTTTAAAAATCCAAAACGAATTTTAGGTAGTTTCTTTATTAAACATCATGGGTATCGTGTAAGAATTGATGATATTGAACATTATTTATCAGGGTATATTCAATACCAGCAAGTATTTAAGTCGTCATTTTAAGGAGGTGGATCAAATGACTGAAAAAAAAGGAACAATTTCTGGTAAAGTTGTGGAATCAGCAGATAAAAAAATTAAAGGTACTGTAAAAGAACAAAAAGAGAATAAATAGTGTATTAAAAAAGATTGGGCATAAGCATTGGTGTTGTATCATAAATGCTTACCCAATCTTTTTATTTCATCAAGTTTTAAAAGTTAGTCAACGTATTTCTCTTCTGAATTTTCTTCATCGTCTAAAGTATAGTCATATGTTTCATCATCAGTGCTGCTAAGATAATCCTCATCACTATCCATATCTTCAATCATAATATCCATCTCTTCAGTGCTTGACTCATCATAAATTGAATCTTCTTCTCCATTTTCCACACGTAAAGAGCTTTCATAAGCATCCATAGCAGAACCTTCCATAACATTGCCTTGTGGAATAACCCCATTTGCTACTGCACTATTATAGGCTTGAATTTTTTCTATTTCAGTAAAATTGCCTTGTAGTACATTGATTAAAGTTACTTCGTTGTAATATTAGTTAAATCGATATTTGCTAGTAATACATCGCCGTCACTGCTATCCTCTTCTGCATTGACAGGAGTAATATCAGATGAATTTTGACTGTTTGAAGTGTTTTGACCAGCTTGGTTTAGTGCTACCGTGTTGTTACTGTTTTCTCCATTCTTATTAAATTTGTGTAAACCTGTATTTTGTTCGGATTTTGAATTACTTGGCCCACAGACTGTTAAAGACAAAGACAAAATTAATAAAATCGATAGTATTTTTTTCATAATGTTACCCCTTTTGTTAGTTTCAAAAATATAGCATCAAGAAACTAATATTTTATTTTTTATCGCTTTAATTATAACATGACAAAATTTTATTTAGTACAACTATTTAGAGGATTTTGTACCTTTTAATAGATGTTTAACTCTTTTTTTATTATGAAAGGTCTAATGATTGCATTTAAATGCAAGTTACTTTCTTAAAGATTATAATAGTATTAAAAAGAATTTTAGGAGGATTCATATGGAACATTGGCTCGTTACTCAAGCGCGGCGCAATCCTGACAAAATAGCGATTGAAACAGAGACAAAACAAGTCACATTTAAACAGCTATTAAACATTGCGCTTGAGAAGGGTGCGGCATTAAAATCATTAAATCAAAATAGAATAGGGTTATATATTAACAATTCAATTGAATCTTTAATTCTGATTCATAGTGCATGGTTATATAATATTGAGATTGCTTTGATTAATAATCGTTTAACACAATCAGAAATTGAAAAACAAATGCGCTCTATAGAAGTAGATACTATCGTTACAACTCAAACTATCGAATTATTACCGTTTTTTAATATTATTCATTTCGATTCTTTAATTTCGAATCCATTAAATGATTTTGAACCTCATCTGATGCAATCGGAACAACAAATTGCATCTATAATGTTTACATCTGGAACAACTGGTGTTCAAAAAGCAGTTCCACAAACATTTCTTAATCATCGTGCAAGTGCTGAAGGATGTCAACGGAGTTTAGGTTTTGATGCGTCTACACGTTGGTTACTGGTTTTACCGCTATACCATATCTCAGGATTAAGTATTGTTTTACGTAGTCTCTTAACAGGGTTTACAGTTTATTTAATGAAGAAATTTGATGCTGAACAAGTACTTAAGACGATTGAATTAAAACAGATTACACATTTATCACTTGTACCGCTCACTCTAATGAGACTTATTGACCAAGGGCTTAAAGAACCTTTTCAACTTGAGAAAATATTACTGGGAGGGGCTAAATTAAGTGAAACGTTTGTGAATTTGAGTCTTAAGTATCATTTACCTATCTATAATTCTTTCGGGATGACAGAAACGTGCTCACAATTTTTAACTGCTTCCCCTGAAATGCTTAAGTTACGTCCTAGTACTGTAGGACAAGCCACTGAAGATGTTCAATTAAAAATCGTGAATCCGAATGAAGTAGGCCATGGTGAACTCTGCCTTAAAGGAGCAAATGTAATGGATGGCTATCTATATCCAAAATCATCTAATCAAGATGCCTTTGATGAAGCGGGGTTTTTCCATACTGGTGACATTGCAAGCATCGATCACTTGGGATATGTAACCATTTATGATAGACGTAAGGACTTAATTATTAGTGGTGGCGAAAACATTTATCCAAATGAAATTGAAAATGTCGCAAAAACGCATCCTAATATTGTTGATGCAATGTGTGTTGGAATTAAAGATACTACATGGGGACAACGTCCAAAACTATATCTCGTAGCTACAGAAAAAATTAATGATATTGAAGGATTTTTAGCAGAAAGATTAGCAAAATATAAATTACCTGTAGCAATAGACTATGTCCAACAATTACCTTATACAAGTACCGGAAAACTGAAACGAGGTATTTTGAAAGGTGATACAAAATGATATTAAAAGCAATTCGATTTTATAAGTATGAACCAATGTTTAAACACCCAATTGTTACGCCTAAAGTTGAACTTGTATCACGGCAAACATTAATGATAGCTTTAGTAGATGAAAACAATAGAGCATGGTTTGGAGAATGCAATGCTTTTGAAACGGATTGGTATCATTTTGAAACGATAGATTCTGTATACCATACACTAAAAAAATGGTTTGAGGAAGTCAAAGATACAGAGATTGTTTCGTTTGAATCGGCACAAAATATAGCGACTTCATTGAAAGACTATCCAGCAGCTCGCGCAACAGTCATGATGGCTTTTTATCAAATGTTTCATCAGCTTACATCATTTCAAGTTGAGATGACAGCCACTATTAACGGAGATTTAAATCAACGTATTGTTCATCTCAATCATCCAGGTCGTATTAAATTGAAATGGAATGACGATATAATGAATCAAGTTAAATGGATAAGTCAATTGTATCCAGAAATACCACTATCTATAGATGCAAACCAAAGTTTAAACTCTGAAGATTATATAACGTTACAAACATTGAAACAGTATCATATGGCTTTTATTGAAGAACCATTTCTTGATTATGAAGGCATTCAACATCAATATGAAGGTCCACCTATAGCACTAGACGAAAAAGCTACTGATTATGATGCGATTATTGATTTAATCCATCGATATCCAATTGAAGTCGTTGTTATTAAACCTTTTCGGCTTGGAGGAATAGATATTGCGCTTAAACTGATACAAGAATTACAACGTAAACAGATAAAAGTTGTAGTAGGAGGTATGTATGAATTGGGATTAAGTAGATACTTTACAGCGTATTTAAGTCAATTTGGAGATTTTGCAGGTGATATTACACCGATGGGTTATTATTATGATGAAGATATTGTTCAAAACTCAGGGATTCTTGAAAATGGTAAGTTAACGTTTCATCAACCCATTGTTAATACAACGTTATTACAACAAATAAAAGTATAACAATGGGTGTAAATGACAAGTAATTGTAATACATTATGAATGTTTTTTATCTTTTTTAATAGGAACTGGATCAAATCCGCCCTTATGAAAAGGATGACATTTTAAAATACGCTTAAGTCCAAGCCAACTTCCTTTTATTGCGCCATGAACTTGTATTGCTTCTAATGTATAATTTGAACAAGTTGGGTAAAATCGACAAGATGGTGGAGTTAAAGGTGATATAAAACGTTGATAGATTCGAATTAATCCAATAAATATAGTTTTCAAAATATGCCTCCTCAGTTAGGTTAAATATATTGTAACACAGATAGGAAGGGAGAAAAATTTGTGAATTTCATAGACGCACACCAACAGTCAGTTGAGCTTACATTTAAATCAAATGGCGATCAACGTGATGGGGATCATGTATTAGCATTACCTATCTTTAAAAATCAATTGTTGTTTACACAACATCGAAAAAGAGGCATTGAATTTCCAGGGGGTAAAAATGAAGCTGAAGAAACAAGTGAGCAAGCTTTAAAACGTGAGCTTTATGAAGAAACTGGCGCACGATTTCAATATGCTTATTACATCGCTCAATACGATGTCCAAGGTCTCACACATTCTTTTAGAAAAGACGTTTATGTCGTCATTGTTGATGAAATTGAACAGAAAGTAGACTATTTAGAGACAAATGGGCCGATATTATTTGATTCTATTGAAGCAATTCCTGACAGTAAAAAGAGTTTCTTATTGAAAGATAAAGCGATTTTAAAATGTGTAGAAAGGATGATGGAACTTGGCTTTTATCAGCAGTAAACGTATGCCGTCTGACCTAAGTACACATAATGTTGAAGAATGGGTATATGAAGTAGATAATTTAGCAGTTAGAGGGCTTTGTGTCATCCCCAAAAAAAAGAAACAGATTGAACGAATTGTCGTTTATTTAAGAGGAGGTAAAGGTCAAGTTGGTCGCGTACAGTTAGCACGATTACTTCAATTTATTACACCACATACTGTGGTATTTGCTCCATATTATAGAGGAAGTAATGGAAGTGAAGGTAGAGATGATTTTGCAGGACAGGATCTTCGAGATGTTGAAGTAGCAGTAGATGTATTAAAATCTCAATTTCCAAATTCGTATCTGCATTTGATTGGCTTTTCTCGAGGAGGCATTCAAGGGTTATTAACCTTTCAATCTGTTAAGGCCGATAGTTATATCATTTGGGGAGGAGTTACGGATCTCCACCTTATGTATGAAGAACGCGTAGACTTACGAGGTATGTTGAGACGGATGGTAGGTCATCCTAATAAAAATCATCAAGCTTATGAAGCTCGAAATGCGATTAAACTTATCAATGCATCATCACCACCAATTTTAATTGTGCATGGTAAAGAGGATGTGCAAGTCGGTATTCATCAAGCCTACTTTTTAGAAGAACATCTCAAAAAAGTAGGAGCAACATTTGAGACGTTTTATCAAAATAAGGAGGGCCACGTACCACGACCTCCTCAAATGAAAGAAACTTTAGCTAAAATACATCAGTGGATGCAAAATGTTGAAGAGACCTCACCTTAAATGCCTGGAACTAAAAATACTGGAACATGCCAACAATATGTGACATGTTCCAGTATTTGCTTCAGATTTATAAACTTAATCAAATTAAGCTTTAAATCCACCTTTTTCTTCAAGGTGTTGTGTATCTTCACCGAACTTTTTGAAGTTTTTGCGGAAACGTTCTACAAGATCGTGAGCTTGTTCGCGATATGCATCTTTATCTGACCATGCATTGATAGGTTTTAAAATTGTTGTTGGCACGTCTTCAATAGATGTAGGAATACTTAATCCAAAAATTTCATCTTTTTCAAAAGGTACATCTTTAAGTTTTCCTTTGATCGCGTCGTTAACCATTTTACGTGTATATTTTAATTGAATACGGTTACCTTCACCGTATTTACCACCTGTCCATCCTGTATTTACAAGATATACATCAACTTCATGTTTGTCGATAAGTTCACCGAGTAAATCAGCATAGACTTTTGCATTTAAAGGAAGGAACGGCGCTCCGAAACATGTAGAGAATGATGGAACAGGTTCAGTAATACCACGTTCAGTACCAGCAACTTTAGAAGTGAATCCACTTAAGAAGTGATACATAGCTTGATCTTTCGTTAATTTTGAAATCGGTGGTAATACTCCAAATGCATCAGCAGTTAGGAAAATGATAGTATTTGGATGTGATGCTTTTGATGGTGTTACGATATTATCGATATGATGAATAGGGTACGCTGCACGTGTGTTCTCAGTATAACGATTATCATCAAAATCTACATAACCATGTTCATCCACAACTAAATTTTCAAGTACTGTACCATAACGGATTGCATTAAAAATTTGTGGTTCTTTTTCTTCTGATAAGTGAATTGCTTTCGCATAGCATCCACCTTCAATATTAAATACACCATTTTCATTCCATCCGTGTTCGTCATCACCAATAAGTTTGCGCTCTGGATCGGCTGATAATGTTGTTTTACCAGTGCCTGATAAACCAAAGAATAATGCAACGTCTCCTTTATGACCGACGTTTGCTGAGCAATGCATACTCATAATGTCACGTTGAGGTAATAAGTAGTTCATAACTGAGAAAATTGATTTTTTCATTTCACCAGCATACTCAGTACCGCCAATTAATACAATTTTATGTTTGAATGATACAATGACAAACGTTTCAGATCTTGTACCGTCTTTTTCAGGATTAGCCTTAAAAGTAGGTGCTGAGATAATAGTGAAATCAGAACGGATTTTACGTGCTTCCTCAATTGAACTAGGGCGGATGAACATATTTTGTGCAAATAGATTATGCCATGCGAATTCATTCACCACTGTTAATTCAAGTTGAGAGTCTTTGTCGCTTCCTGCATATCCGTTAAATACAAATAATTCATCTTTTTGATCTAAATATTCAATAACTTGATAGTATAAGTTTAGAAATTTCTCTTCTGAAATCGGTTGATTAATTGTTCCCCAATCAATATCATCTTTAACTTGTGGATTATCTACAATGAATTTATCTTTTGGAGAACGCCCCGTATATTCCCCAGTTTTAGCATTAATTGCACCAAATTCAGTTAATTCCGCTTCATCTCTTTTTAAAATTTTGTTATACAGTTCAGTAGTTGTGAGTTGAAAGTGTGATGTAGGCTTGCTAATTAATGCATCCATTTCTTTCGTATCAAATGACATGATGTACCCCTCCAAATAATTATTCGTTAAATGTAAGCCTTTACAGTTAAAAAGTATAACATATTCGATACATAATCCCCATAGTTAAAAGGTAAAAAATATAAATGACTTTACTTACTAAGAGTAATCTTAAAACAAATTGACATATGTATTTCTGATATTGTAATATGGAAATAACGGATTCTCTTATCCTGAGTGGTGGAGGGACATGGACCCAATGAAACCCAGCAACCTCTTTTTACAAAGAAAGGTGCCAAACCGTTTGCAGACGTATAATGTCTGAACGATAAGAGCGAATGGACGTTATGAGCCTTCACTCTATTGTACTAGTTGTGAAAGGCTTTTTTTATTGAGCTCAGATAAAGAGAATGTTCGTAATAAATTTTAAAGGAGCATACTATGACGACTAATAGACGTTTATTTACATCAGAATCGGTAACTGAAGGTCATCCAGACAAAATTGCCGATCAAATTTCAGATGCAATTTTAGATGAAATTTTAAAAGGAGATCCAAATGCACGAGTTGCTTGTGAAACAACAGTAACAACAGGTATGGCTTTGATTTCTGGAGAGATTTCAACTTCTACATACGTAGATATTCCGAAAGTAGTACGCGAGACGGTTAAAGGAATTGGGTACACACGTGCCAAATATGGATATGATTTTAAAACTATGTCTGTATTAACAGCTATAGATGAACAATCACCAGATATTGCACAAGGTGTGGATCGTGCACTTGAGTATCGTGATGAAAACAATGAAGAATTGTTAAATACTGGTGCAGGGGACCAAGGTTTAATGTTTGGTTATGCGACTAATGAAACTGAATCGTATATGCCACTGCCAATCGATTTATCTCATAAATTAGCTAAACGTTTATCGGAAGTTAGAAAAGATGAAACGTTGGATTATTTACGTCCTGACGGAAAAGTTCAAGTGACAATTGAGTACGATGAAAAAGATCAACCTTTAAGAATTGATACTATTGTTGTGTCTTCACAACACCATGAAGAAATCGAACTTGAGGATATACAACGCGATATTAAAGAACATGTGATTTATCCAGTGATTGATCAACAGTTATTAGACGATGACACAAAGTTCTTTATTAACCCAACAGGTCGCTTTGTTATCGGTGGGCCTCAAGGTGATGCTGGTTTAACAGGGCGTAAAATTATAGTAGATACGTATGGCGGATATGCACGACATGGTGGCGGAGCATTTTCAGGAAAAGATCCTACAAAAGTAGACCGTTCTGGCGCATATGCTGCACGTTATGTTGCTAAAAATATTGTCGCAGCAGGCTTAGCTGATAAATGTGAAGTACAATTAGCGTATGCTATTGGTGTAGCACAACCAGTCTCTATTGCAATCGATACATTTGGTACAGGCATTGTGGATGAAAGTACCTTAATTGATGCAGTACGTAATAATTTCGACTTACGTCCAGCAGGCATTATCAAAATGCTTGATTTACAACGTCCAATCTATAAGCAGACAGCTGCATATGGACACTTTGGACGTCACGATATCGATGTACCTTGGGAGCAAATTGATAAGGTAGAATTACTTAAAAAGGCAGTAAAGATAAATTCCTAGAGTTAAAAGCTAAGAAAGTATCGATTAATCCATCATTTTCTAATATAATAGGATATTAGAGATTAAGTAGATAAAAGGAAGGTAATTGACAAATGACACAGTTTGGTCCAATGGAGATTGGTTTATTTGCAGCAATAGCGCTTGCATTACTATTCTTGATATTATTTCTTGTCGCTTTAAATAGTAAGAAAAAAGCACAGCAAAACTTTACAAATCAACTTGAAACAAAACAAGAAAAACTCAATTCTGAACATCATGAAGCATTAGAAAAAATGCGCATTGAGAAGAAAAAATCAGATACTAAACACAAGCAAGAATATGAAACGATGGTGTCTTCTAAGGATCGTGAAATAGATGCTTTAAAGTTATTTTCAAAAAATCGTAGTGAATATGTAACGGATATGCGTTTGTTAGGAATTCGTGAACGCTTAGTCAATGAAAAGCGAATTCGACCTGAAGATATGCATATTATGGCTAATATATTCTTACCGAGTGAGGACCTGAAGGATATCACTAGAATTAGTCATCTTGTTTTAACGCGTACAGGGTTATATATTATTGATTCTGAAGTTTTAAAAGGGCATGTGTATCAAGGAATAAGTCAAAACCAATTCTCAGAAAATCCAATGATGTCACAAGTTTTTAAAACATTGAATCTTGATGTGACAGCGCCTCAAACTTTAGTACTTGATGAAAGCGACCATGACAAACATCGTTTATCAATCAAAGACTATACAGATCGTCTAATTGATACCGAACACGTTGCGAAAAAGTTACAACAGGAACTTGATTTAAAATACACACCGACAACAATCTTATATTTCAATCCTAAAAATGATGGAGATGTTACGATTTCAAGTTACGCGCAACAAAGTCCGACTAAGGTACTTGTAGGTCCTGAACAATTAAATGAGTACTTTAATAAATTTGTATTCCATGGTCGAATTCAATATGATGTCGATACTTTACAACGTATTATGGATGAAATCGAATCATTTAATTAAACAATACTTTTTTGAAATACCTTTACATGAGTTTATTGTCATTGTAAGGGTATTTTTCGTATTATAGTTAATTATAGTCACTTTTTTTTGAAACAAGGTAAATTATTTTTAAAATAATTCTCTATCGTTTAATATTAATTTAGAAAAAATACTTTAGAGGAGTGAATCAATGTGAATATCAAATTCTATAATGGTAATGAAATGCCTCGAGTTGGTATTGGTACATTTCGTGTTGAAAATAATGATGACGCAAAAAATGCTGTGAAACATGCCATTAAAAGTGGATATCGTAGTATTGATACTGCAATGGTGTATCAAAATGAAGAAAAAGTAGGCGAAGGTATTCGAGAAGCATTAGAAGAAACAGATCTAAATCGCGAAGATTTATTCATTACATCAAAATTATGGTTATCAGATTATGGACGAGATAATGTTGAGACAGCGTATAAAGCTTCTTTACAGCGCTTAGGTCTTGATTACTTAGACTTATACCTCATGCATTGGCCTGGATTAGATGAATCACTTATGATCGAGACATGGAAGGGTATGGAAGACTTATATGAAAAAGAACTTGTTCGAAATATTGGTGTAAGTAATTTTAATGTAGAACATTTAGATACATTACTAGGTCAAGTTAAAATTAAACCTGTGATTAATCAAGTTGAATTTCATCCATACTTAACACAGTCTCGCTTGAAATCATATCTAGAAGCACAAAATATCCAAATGGAATCATGGTCTCCACTTATGAATGCTCAAATATTATCAGATGATGTGGTGAATTCAATTGCAGATGAGGTAAAAAAATCACCAGCTCAAGTGATTATTCGTTGGAACGTTCAAAATAATGTGGTAACAATTCCAAAATCTATTACACCTTCACGTATTGAAGAGAATTTAGATGTATTTGATTTTGAATTAAGCGAAGATCAAATGGAGCGTTTAAATCAACTCAATCAAGATAAACGTATTGGCCCAGATCCGTTAGAATTTGATGGTCAATAAGCTCATATCAATTTTAAGACCAAACGAACAGTATTTCTTATCGTTTGGTCTTTTTATGATTTATTCACAAAATGAAACCAATCCAACATAAAAGTAAGCAACCAATATATTGTAGTGAGGAGTAGAGTACAAATGAAACAAATTGGTGTTGTTTAAGCAATTGAACCATTTCTAAAGCTAATGTAGAAAATGTTGTAAATCCTCCTAAAAACCCTGTAATGAGAAATAAATTTAGCCACTGATGTTGCGCGATAAAGCCACTTAAAAAACTGATTAGAAAAGCTCCTAAAAAATTTACAACTAATGTACCCATTGGAAATTGAATGAATTTATATTTAAATGGTTGCAGTACATCTGATAGAAACAGTCTTAAAGATGCACCTAAACCGCCACCAATCATAATTAATATCAAAGTCATACTAAACCTCCCCTAACCGTATACCAATAAAACAAGCTGCAATGCCTATTATGTAACTCGTCAAAGCATAAATGAGTAACATTTCAATGTGATGGTGTTCGAGTAAAGTTACAAGTTCAAACTGAAAAGTTGAAAATGTGGTCAAAGCACCCATTAATCCAGTGGTGAGTCCTTTTTTTAAATATTGGGGGACTTGTATTCTTGATTTGAAAAATATTGTGAGGTAACCCATTAGAAAAGCACCAATTATATTGCATAAAAAAGTACCAATTGGAAAAAGGTGCCAATTTGGTAGAAAACTAATGGTATAGCGTAGTAATGCGCCTAACATAGCCCCTGTAAAAACAAAAATATATTTCAAATGATTCACCTCTTAGTTGTTTGGAGATGTGTTTTAAAGCTCCAAAATAATAATCTATGAAAAAATACCGAATGTAATCAATGCAGAAATAATATGAATTAAAATTACGAGCAATAAAATTATAGGTAGTGCACGTGCTGCTGTGTGAATCCAGTGTTTACGCTTAGGTAAATATTTAATGGCTCGATCGGCAAAAAATATTGCTAAAATAAGGATAATCGCGTTGATAACACTACTTAGAAAAATAAGTTTTATGATTGAAGTAACCCACATATTGAGTAAAGGATTGTGTGTATTAAAAATAAAACTAATTAATATTAAAATAATAGACAGATAGAAGTATTTTTTAGACTTGGACATAAACATCCTCCTTTCAATATCGTTTTTAATCATATCATATTTTGATATAGGCTGTAATACTTGATTAAGTGGGTAAAACGAGTGGAATAGAGCATTAAAACATTTTTGTTTTCGGTAGTATAAAGTGATTTTAGTCATTATAGGCTAATGAATAGCTTAAATCAGTAAAAAAATGTTATAACATTAATATAAATAGAAGACCTTGAAGGAGGCAAAATAAATGGCTAATTTAAATGTAAAAGTATTTGCGGATGGTGCAGATATTGAACAAATGAAAAAAGCATACCAAAACAAAGAAGTAGATGGTTTCACAACAAATCCTAGCTTAATGGCTAAAGCAGGTGTACAAGATTATAAACAATTTGCTAAAGAAGTTGTTGAAGCAATTCCTGATGCTTCAATTTCTTTTGAAGTGTTTGGCGATGACATGGAGACAATGGAGAAAGAAGCGGAAATCATTCAACAATTTGGTGAAAACATTTTTGTTAAAATTCCAATTGTAAATACAAAAGGCGAATCAATGATTCCACTTATTAAATCTCTATCAGCTAAAGATGTAAAATTAAATGTTACTGCTGTTTATACAATCGAACAAGTTAAAGAAATCACAGAAGCAGTTAAAGAAGGCGTGGAAACATACGTATCTGTTTTTGCAGGACGTATTGCCGATACAGGCGTTGATCCGCTTCCATTAATGAAAGAAGCAGTTGATGTGACACATAGTAAAAAAGGTGTTCAATTGTTATGGGCAAGTTGCCGTGAGTTATTTAATGTAATCCAAGCTGACGAAATCGGTGCGGATATCATTACTTGTCCAGCTGACGTTGTTAAAAAAGTACCTAACATCGGTCGTGACATTAATGAATTATCAGTAGATACTGTAAAAGGCTTTGCAAAAGATATTCAATCTTCAGGCTTAAGTATTTTATAAATGTGACGTAACAACACTAAAAGCATAATTTAATAGATAGGCTTAGTTTCTCTAAGCACAACACCACAACCTTCTTTATTGAATGTTGTGGTGTTTATATTATTGATAAGCATTATGATTTTATTTAAGAGCAATTAATGATGCTAAATGATGAGCGCTTTTCCATTTACTAACACATGTTGTATATGGAATTGGAACAATCAGTGATTGATTAGACTTAAAATGAAATTTTGTATGTGTTTTTAAAGAAGTTATTGAAACAACTTGATACATATTAATATAGTATTGTAATGATGCACGTCCAGACTGTAATGGGGTTAAGATGATAGAATCAGTAACAAAGATTGGAACCAAATGATGTGTTTGAATGAGTTCGCTTGCCAGATGTTGTTGACTGAGTAACTCTTTGTGATATTGGTTTAAAATTTGCTTGAGTAAATTTTTAATAGTCATTTGAGTATGGATTTGATAGTAGTCAAATTGTAACAGATACTTTGATTCTATATGTTCTGATGTTTTAATATAGAGTAGGTTTTCAAAAGTCTGAAGTTGCATATTCATAGTTGGCCTCCTATATGGTGTCTTTCATCATGTGCTTTAAGTAATATAAAGTTTCTCGTTTGTATTTTTTAATCGAGGTGCTAGATTTATTCATTTTTTGTTCAATTTCATTTTGTCGATAACCGAGACGATATAAAGCGAACCATTGTTGATAAGGATAAGGCAATCGTTTAACCAATTGATTGAGTGATAGCTGATTATCAAGATTACAACGTTGCTGTACTTTAGGTATTGGAATTTCATCTAAAGATAGGATGTCATGCGATTTTGAGTGCTTACGTAATAAATCGATAAGATAATATTTTAATCTATACTTATAGTAAGAACTTTCTTTATGAGTCGATGATGCTTGATAATTTCGAGATAATTCCCATAATCGTATGAGTAAACATTGATAATACTCTTCATAATTATACGTGATATGATATTGATGTAAAAGAAAGTGAATATAACGATGATACTTGGTGTATATTTTAAAAAATGTCACTTTAACAAACCTCTTTATTAAATTTGACCGGTCAAATTATTTATAGCACAATTAAAATATTGAGGCATTTCACATTTTATGATATTTTTAGTTTAACAAGATGGAAAATACAGTCATTACGTCCAATTTGTATAATGATTTTGAGTAATTATTAAAGTTTGTACATATTATTGAATGAATTGAGGAGGTTACAATGGATTACGAACACTTAAATATAGAACATTTTTTTGCGCGCAATGATGATTTAGACGTGATAAGAGACCGTGCGGAATTTGTTATGATTAATAATACGACGAAAGAAATGATGTATCGTGATGGTGAAGTGGAAGGTAAAATTGATTTAGCACGATATTATTATAAAAACCGTTCTCAAGCTATGAGTTTTATTATGATGGACTATCATTCTCCTAAAAAGTAATGAATTTATTTTACATATTCATTACTTCTTTTTTATGAATGTGTAACATTGTGATGTTCGAATTGTGAATATTGTGCGAAGGTGGTAAAATTTGTATTCAAGCAACATAAAATGAAATTGATCAATTATACGTAAGAGGTGTGTTTATGAGAAAGCACAAAAAAGGTTCCATTATTGCTGTAATACTTGCATTAGTCTTAACAGCAATTGTAGGATTTTTCTTTTTTAATATGATAAAAGATCAAATCATCTTTGAATCTGTAGATCAAGTTGAAAAAGTTGAAAAATTAAATGTAACCCTTGATGAAGCGGCAAAAAAGCAAATTGATAATTATACAAGCCAACAAGTGTCTAATAAAGATAACACAAATTGGCGCGATGCTTCAGATGGTGAAATTAAAGCGGCAATGGATAGTTCTAAATTTATGGATGATGACAAACAAAAGTATCAATTTTTAGATTTATCCCAATATCAAGGTATCGATAAAAATCGAATTAAACGTATGTTATATGACCATCCTACATTATTATCTCATACAGATGACTTTGTGGATGCAGCAAAAGAAAAGCATGTGAATGAAGTATACTTAATTTCTCACGCATTACTTGAGACGGGATCTGTGGTCTCTGAGTTATCAAATGGTGTAGAAATTGACGGGAAGAAATATTATAACTTCTATGGCGTAGGTGCTTTAGACGAAGATCCTATAAGAACAGGTGCAGAATATGCCAAGAAAAAAGGTTGGGATACACCGGAAAAAGCAATTAAAGGTGGCGCTGAATTCATTCATGAGCATTATTTATCAAATCCTAACCAAAACACGTTATACAGTATGAGATGGAATCCTAAAAATCCTGGAGAGCATCAATATGCAACGGATATCAATTGGGCGAAAAGTAATGCCACGTTAATTGCAGATTTTTATAAGGATATGAAAACAGAAGGTAAGTATTTTAATTGGTACGTGTATAAAGATGACAAGAAGCATATTGATGGTCATAATTATTAAAAATAATCAAATGATCCCACTTCATTTTTTATGAAGTGGGTCTTTTAGTGTGTTCGTGTTATTTGATATGATAAACATAAGTTAATATATTATTGTGCTTTATTTTTTCGACCTAAAGTAAAGAATAAAATGATTGTTGAAATGAAGACTTTTAATAGAAACTTAATCATTATGTGCCCCCTTAAATGGTAATTATGCTTTTATTTTAGCATAGACAATAACGAGATGTAATTACCGATAGGTTTGGCTTTAAATTCTAAACATTAGGGTATTTAGTATTGAGATAAAATAATAAAATTGATAAATGAAGGATGATTTTTATGAAAGTAGCGATTATTGGAGCTGGAACTGCAGGAGTCAGTGTATTAAGACAACTTGTTAAATATAAGAAGTTTAAAAAGTTGCAAGTAGATTTGTATGATAATCCTGATAATATGGGACAAGGCGAGCCGTTTCAGAATGATAGTGAAGATTTATTAATTAATGTGCCTGTTGATATGCTATCACTGAATAAGGATAATGTATTAGAATTTAAAGAATGGTATCAATCTCAAAATGATTTTGATTACGGAGATGTAAAATATTTACCACGTTTTGTATTTGGGCATTATATGAAGTCTTATCTTGAAAAATATTGCAATCAATTTGATAATATTACTCCGATTTATGAAAATGTGACGCATATGTATATTGAAGAACAAGAAAATGAAATCATCCCTAAACGAATTGTGGTGTGCACGGGAGACGATAAAGAAACATGTCGTAAATATGATTATGTTTTCTTTACAATTGGAACAATGTCATATAATGATCCTTATGACTTAAAAGGAACAGATAAATACATTCATTCTCCATATCCAGCATACAATACGCTAGAAGATATGGATAAAAATGATGAAATTGCAGTCATTGGAACAGGACTTGCAAGTTTAGATGTAATTCGTTTTGCGATGAGTCATCATCAGAAAAAACCTATTATTTTAGCGAGTCGTAGTGGTAAATTACCAAGTGTAAGAGGGGACATGCAAGATATAAAATTAAAATATATAACGATGCCAAATTTTGATGCACTTAAAGCTGAACATATGGGTGTTGTGCCTTTAGATGAAGTTATCGCTTTATTTAAAAAAGAATGTGATAGATTGAATATTCCACTGCAAAAATTACTTAATCGACGTAAATATGACGCGATACGTGATTTGAATTATGATTTAAATCATCCGGAAGATGTAGGATTGCTTCAAAGTTTACTTGAAGTGATAAAAGAGAATATGGACTGGATTTGGAATAGTTTAAGTAGAGCAGACCAAAAATTATTTATTCATAAGTATTTTAGATACTTTAAAGAAAATACA
This sequence comes from Staphylococcus canis, assembly GCF_016238445.1. Lineage (GTDB taxonomy): Bacteria > Bacillota > Bacilli > Staphylococcales > Staphylococcaceae > Staphylococcus > Staphylococcus canis. The sequence continues at coordinate 13,890 of NZ_JABANU010000023.1, read as the reverse complement.
AATCCGATGCCAAGGGAAACAGCGGAATTAATTATTGATGCAATTAAAAATAACGAATTAAAAATCTATTCTGGGTTAGAAAATGTTCGTCACTACTATGGTAAATTTAGATTATCATTTAAACATCAAGAAGATGAATTGAAGGTTGACGCAGTAATCAATGCGACTGGACCTAAGAAGAAATTAGAAACATTAGATCAAGATGATGCGTTATTGATTGATATTGCTAATCGACAAATTGTACAACCACATCCGATGGGGGGAATACAAATCGTACCTTCTACAAATGAAGTAGTAAGTCCTTTGTATGGTACTATTAGTAACTTGCGCGCCATTGGCCAAGTTACAAATGGTGTTAATTTTGAACGCAATGGCGTAAACATGATATTACAACAAGCTGTACGTTCAGTTGAAAATCTTTATGATGTATACAAAGCGAAAAAAGCTTTAGAAAAAGAAAATAAGAAGCATAAGAAAGAAAAGAAAAAAGAGATTAAGAAGAAAAAGCATAAGGATAAGAAAAAGAAGAAATAATAGAGGTAACCAAACTTAATAAAGTTAATGATTTGTCAAAATTTATTATTTCGTTTAAGATAGATGCATAGATAGAGATAACATAATTTGTGTCAAGTTTTAATTAAAATATAAAGTTGATTCAAAATTCTATCAAAACATGTATCTTAAAATCTCAATGACAATTTCATAAATATATTCTTTCGGGGCTGGGTGGAATTCCCAACCGGCAGTAAGTATAAGCCTGCGACCCGTATCATAATTTTGATATGGCTGATCTAGTGTGAATCTAGAGCCGACAGTTAAAGTCTGGATGGGAGGAAGAATATCATCGACGCTATATTCATAATAGATTCCTAAACTTGGGATTAGAATCTTTATCTATAAATTTGGATAATGATTGTATATCTAAGTTATAGGTCTATTTGGTTTGGAAATTAGCGTAGATGTTAATATGTATTATTATAGTGAGTATTAATTTTTAAATCATTAACATACTATACACGTATAGAGCAGTGTCTTATGGCTGATTATCTCTATATTGTATGACGTTAATGATAGCGAAGTTTATTCAGTGTGCTTTATTGATTTAAAGTATTATTGTTATACTTACTATTACGTATAAATCCCACCACTCGAAGCGACAATCGAGTGGTTTTTTTATTGAGGTGAAAAGAACTTGAATTATTTAAATTATGCGATACAACTTGCGCATATGGTAGAAGGACAAACAGGTACAAACCCACCAGTTGGCGCAGTTATCGTAAAACATGGACGAATCATAGGTATGGGTGCACATCTCAAAAAAGGTGACAAACATGCTGAAATTCAAGCCATCGATATGGCAGGTGCGGATCATGTAAAAGATGCGACAATGTACGTATCTTTAGAGCCTTGTTCACATTATGGAAAAACACCGCCATGTGCCAAGCGAATTATAGATGTAGGTATCAAAAAAGTGGTGTATGCTGCTAAGGATGTTACATTACCTTCAACAGGTCACGAAATGATGGCAGAAGCGGGTGTAGATGTGGAATATCGTCAAGACACTCAAATGGAACAACATTATCAGAACTTCTTTGACAGTAAAGCATCGGAGTTTCCTATCGTTACCGTTAAAGTGAGTGCAAGCCTAGATGGCAAACAAGCGACTGATGAAGCAGAGAGTAAATGGATTACGACTCCAGCTGTTAAGCAAGATGTATTTCAATTAAGACATACACATGATGCTATTTTAACAGGTAGTGGAACAATTAATCATGATAATCCTAGCTTAACTGTGCGAATGGAAGAAGGGTCTCACCCAACGCGTGTCATTTTATCAAAATCAGGTAACTTAAATTGGGATGCACAGCTATTTAGTGATGAGCAAGCGCCTATTTATATCTATACTGAAAATCAACATTTAAATACAGAATTAGACAATGTTCAAATTATCTACTTAGAACACTGTCAAATAGATACAATTTTAAAAGATTTATATCAAAAAGGTTTGGGACGTGTTCTTGTCGAAGCAGGTCCAAATGTAACTTCTCAGTTTTTATCATCATCGTTAGTCTCCAACTTCATCCTATATTTAGCCCCGAAAGTTATAGGAGGTCAAGGTCAATTTCAATATTATCAAACGCCATATGTTGAAAAGCTTGATCGTATTCCACAATTTGAAATTGTACATTCTGAAATGATAGATACGGACATCAAACTCGTACTCAAAAGGAAGTGACTTTGTGTTTACAGGTATCATTGAAGAATTAGGTACAATCCAATCTATTCAAAAGCAAAATCCAACAACCCAACTTACAATTAAAGCTTCGAAAATTATCGAGGACATGCATATTGGCGATTCGATTAGCGTTAATGGGACGTGTCTCACTGTCACTGAATTTGATGATAGTGCTTTTAAAGTGGACGTTATTTTAGGTACTGAAAACAAAACGTACTTAGGTCAACTTAAAGCGGGAGATCAAGTGAATCTTGAACGAGCTTTACTAGCTACTGCCCGTTTAGGTGGACACTTTGTACAAGGACATGTTGACGGCACTGGACAAATCTTACATGTGAAACAATCGCAAAATGAATGGATTTATACCATTAAGGCGTCGTCAAACATATTAAGTCAAATGATTGCGCGAGGATCGATTGCTGTTGACGGCATTAGTTTAACGGTGTTTTCAAAAAATACGAATGCATTCGAAATTCATCTTATACCTGAAACGAGACGTCAAACGACATTAGCGTCAAAAGGGCAAGGAGATTTAGTTCATTTAGAAACGGATATGCTATTTAAATATGTGTCGGCTTCGATGGAGAATAATGAAAGCTTAACAATGGAAGATTTATTAAAAGCAGGATTTTAATGGAGGGGTTATCATGCAATTCGATACGATAGAAGATGCAATTGAAGCATTAAAAAATGGTGAAATGATTGTAGTGTTAGATGATGAAAATAGAGAAAACGAAGGAGACCTTATTGCCATTACACAATGGATGCGTGATGATACGATTAACTTTATGTCTCGTTATGGACGTGGCTTGATTTGTACACCCATTTCGCAAGAGATTGCCAATCAAGCTGGAATAGATGCAATGGTTTCGAATAACACAGATCCTCATGGTACAGCATTTACTGTGAGTATTGATCATGTAAATAGTACGACAGGTATTAGTGCATTTGAAAGAACAGAAACTGTACGTGCTTTGATTGATGAGCATACAAATGTTGATACATTCAACCAACCCGGACATATTTTTCCATTAATTGGAAAAGCAAAAGGTGTGTTAGAGAGAAGAGGGCATACTGAAGCAACTCTTGATCTCGCGAAACTAACTGGCGCCAAGCCAGCAGGTGTTATTTGTGAAATTATGAATGAAGATGGCACGATGGCAAAAGGTGAGCAATTACAACAGTTCAAAGATAAATTTGGTTTAAAAATGATAACAATTGATGCATTAGTACAATATTTAAAAACAAATACAAAATTAATTCATGAAGAAGCTAAAGTCAAACTACCGACTCGATTTGGTGAATTTGATATGTATGGCTTTACTTCTGACATTGATGACTCGGAACATTTAGCTATTGTTAAAGGTGAAGTAAAAGAACAAATGAACGTGCGCATCCATTCTGCATGTGCAACAGGCGATATCTTTCACAGCCAGCGTTGCGATTGTGGTGAACAATTAGAAAGTGCCATGTCTTATATTCAAGATAACAATGGTATCATTCTCTATTTACCACAAGAAGGTCGTGGGATTGGACTGATGAATAAGTTAAAAGCGTATGAATTGATAGAGCAAGGCCATAATACTGTTACGGCAAATGAAGCGCTTGGGTTTGCGCCTGATTTACGAGAATATGATGTTGCTGCACAAATGTTAAAACATTTAGGTGTAAAGCGAATTAATTTATTAAGTAATAATCCAGAGAAGTTTACAGGGCTTGAACAATATGGAATCGAAATACAACAAAGGATTCCGATTATTATTGATGAAAATACACATAACCATGATTATATGCATGTAAAAAAAGAACAGATGGGACATATGCTTTAAAATTTAATCACATTTTAGGAGGAATTAAAAAATGAATTTTGAAGGTCAATTAGTAGGTAAAGATTTAAAAATAGGTATCGTTGTGAGTCGTTTTAATGATTTAATTACAAGTCGATTAGTGGATGGTGCGTTAGATACATTAAAAAGACACCAAGTTGAAGCGTCACATATTGACACTGCGTACGTACCAGGTGCATTTGAATTACCAATGGTTGCTAAAAAAATGGCAAGCACAGGAAAATACGATGCAATTATTACTTTAGGTTGCGTCATTCGTGGTGCAACATCACATTATGATTATGTATGTAATGAAGCAGCTAAAGGTATTGCAAAAGCAAGTGATGATACTGGAGTACCGGTTATATTTGGCGTATTAACTACGGAGAATATTGAACAAGCAATCGAGCGTGCCGGAACTAAAGCAGGTAATAAAGGTGCAGAAGCGGCTGTCGGTGCAATTGAAATGGCTAATTTATTAAAAGCAATTTAATTGTAAAAAGAACTTAGAAAGGCCGAGATAGGGAGTATGTATGGTAAGCCCTATCTCAGCCTTTAATGATATTATAATCGCGTGCGACATCTTAAACGATTAGGTTGTGAAGTAGACTTTCTTTTAACTTTTTTTGACAATGTTTGAGGTAGTAGACAAGCTGTAAGACCAACTAAGCCTAATATAGCTAAAGTTTTAGGTTTAACAAATTCTTTAAATGCTAGTGTTAAGTTTTGCGGTCTTTCTGCTAAACGTCTCATGAAATAACCGAACCAATCATCACCAAATGGTACATAAATTGTAAAGTTATAACCCTCATTAGCAATAGATTCAGCAAGATCACTGCGGAATCCATATAACATTTGAAATTCTACGCGAGATTTATCAATGTCATGTGTTTCGATGAATGATTTAACATGATTAATAATGTTATGATCGTGCGTTGCGATTGATGTCATATTTTGAGCATTTAATAATCGTTTCTCTATAAGGTGAATGTAATTTTCATCAATTTCTTCTTTAGTTTGATAAGCGATGTAAGGTGATTCCTTATAAGCACCTTTAACTAAACGTAAACGTAAATTTGGATATTTATCAATTAATACATCACCTTTATATAAATAAGCCTGAATAACAGTACCAACATTTGAAAATTCAGACTTTAAACGGTCTAATGTTTGAGTAATATCGAATAAACTATCATATTTTTCTGTATCAATATTGATATGCATATTATTATACGATTTAGCTGTTGCTACAATTTCGTATATATTGTCATAGGCAAGTGCTTTATCAAATTCTGCACCAAGCTGACTTAATTTTACAGACATATGAGCGTCTAAATTATGTTGATAAATAGCATCCATAACTTTTAAAATATCATCTTTAGCTGCAATTGCATCTTGTTTATTATTTACAAATTCCCCTAAGTTATCTACCGTTACAGCGATGTTTTTACGATTTAAACGTTTAATAGTATTTACAACATCTTCAATAGTATTTCCTGCAACGACTTTGTTTGCCCCAAGAGAAGGCCCCATACTTTTTGCAGCTTCATTTAAAAAAGTATTATTTGAAAGTGCAATAAAAAAACTTTTCACTAAGCTCATAATATTTCCTCCCATACAACAAATGTTTAGCATATAATAATAGTTTATCATGAACAAAGAGTTAAGAAAACGTTTTCATATTCATTTTTGAGAAAATTTAAGAATTTTTTAAGCGATTTTGTTTCAAATGTAAAAACTATGTAAATGTTCACCTTTAATCTTAATTATAACTTTAAATTTTATGTTGGCTATTCGTGATAAAATAGAAGCATCATTAATTGAATATGAGGGAGTTAGAATATGTTCAGAGATATGGCGTTTTATATGTTTGGAACTGAGCTAGATACATTTATTCAATACTTTGTTTTTGAATTACTTATCATTGTATTAATAGGTACTATCGTAGGCATCCTTACAAAGAAACTGTGGATAGCTCTACTTGTCATTATAGGATTAAATGTAATTGATATTGGAATATTAGCTAATTTTAATGCAAGTCAAGGTAATGGTACGTTCTTAGGACAGTTTTTCTTATTTTTATTAGCTAAGTTCTTCCCAACATTTTACGAAATTTTATTTACAACATTATTACTAAATGTTCCTTTCTTCCGTAGAGCATTTAAGTTAGGTTAAAGTATAAGGTATGGTGTGAGCATAGATTTTAAGATAGATTTTATCTTTTAAATGTATGCTTTCCCATACCTTATTTTATTGTTTTGCTATCAGTGTGAACTGTAAAAAGTTATAATGAAACTAAACTAAGGATTAGGAAGGAAAATGTTAAATGTGGAAATGGGAAACAGATAGGGAAGCGAAAGGTGTTATTGTTATTGTTCATAACATGTTAGAGCATACTGGACGTTATGCTTTCGTGATTACACAGTTAAGAAGAAGTGGATATCATGTTATTATGGGAGATTTACCTGGTCAAGGACAGACGTCACGTATGCACAAAGGGCAAATTGAACATTTTGAGGTTTATCATGAACGTGTTTTAGAATGGCTTTCCATAGCTGAGGAATATCATTTACCTATCTTTATGATAGGAGTAGGATTAGGCGGCCTCATCAGTGTGAATTTGTTAGAAAAAATTGAACTGAGATTAGAAGGCCTTATTTTACTTTCACCACTTTTAGCTTTTATTAACAATAATCAAACGCGTCGTCATACATTAATGTCAAATATTGGTGATATTTCCAAAAATGCCAAATTTAATTTTGATATTAAATATGAGGATTTGACACGAAATAACGAGGTATTAGAGGATACATACAACGACGCTTTAATGTTGAAAAAAGTTAGCTATCACTGGTATCAAGAGGTGGTACAGACTATGAAATTAACGTTTGATAATCGTGAAAATATAAAAGATATACCGTTATGTATAATGTGCGGAAGTCAAGATCGTATTAGTGATATCGATGTGAGTGCTACCTTTTCAAAACAACCCCAATTTAGTGAAGTATTATTTAAAGTGTGGGATGGGTTAAATCATGAGATTCATAATGAACCAGAAAGAGATATTGTGATGAAGTATATTTTGAGCTTTTTAAATAATAGAGTATATGCATCAGGTTTCTTATTTGATGATGAAAACGCTCTCTCTTAAAACGATTTAAAAGTATAAAATATTAGCTTGCATTTAGCATACAAACATGTTAAATTATAAATGTGAAAAAAATCACAATAGTAATAAATATCGAAGGTTAAAGATTGGAGAGAGTCTTAATGTCAAAAAAAGGTAATAAAGTTGTGTTAGTAGGTAATGGTGCAGTAGGAGCAAGCTATGCATTCACAATGGTAAGTCAAGGTGTAGCAGATGAATTGCTTATCATTGATATTAATGAAGATAAAGTATTAGGTGATGTTTTAGATTTAAATCATGGAGCACCTTATGCAATGTCACCGGTAAAAGTTAAAGCAGGGAAGTATGAAGACTGTGGTGATGCAGACTTAGTTGTTATTTGTGCAGGTGCACCTCAAAAAGTTGGAGAAACACGCTTAGATTTAGTTGAAAAGAACGCTAAAATTTACAAAAACATTGTAACTTCAATTATGGATAGCGGTTTTGATGGTATTTTCCTTGTTGCTGCTAACCCAGTTGATATTTTAACATATGTTACATTAAAATATTCAGGACTTCCAAAACACAAAGTTATTGGTTCTGGTACAATTCTTGATACAGCACGTTTTAGACACTTATTAAGTGAAGCATTTGATGTTGCTCCAGCAAGTGTACACGCTAATATCATTGGTGAACATGGTGACTCTGAAGTACCTGTATGGTCATCAGCAACAATTGCTGGCGTACCTCTTTATGATGAGTTGAAAAAAGATCCAGAAAAAGAACATTTAATTGAAGACATTTACGTTAAAACACGTGATGCTGCATACGAAATCATTAAAGCTAAAGGAGCAACTTATTATGGTGTTGCTATGGGTCTTATGCACATTTCAAAAGCAATTTTAAGAAACCAAAACGTTGTACTTACAGTGTCTAGCTATCTAGAAGGTGAATATGGACAACATGGTGTTTATACTGGTGTACCAACTTTAATTAATGGAGAAGGTGCGACACGCATTATTGAAACACCATTAAATGAAGATGAAAAAGCAAAATTCGAAAACTCAGTTAAAGTTTTAAAAGATATGCAAGATTCTATCGAATATTTATTCTAAAAACTTTTAGTATATATTAGATTTTTAACTATATATTCAAAGTTGTAAATGATTAAGTCTTTATAATTAGGGTAGAGGACTCATAAGTACCTGAGTTGAAAGGAGACTTATTCATGAGTGTTGAGCACGATTCGAAAATAGAAGGTCTGATGTTTTTAAGCGATCTCGAAAAAGAAATCCAATCCATTTTTAATGCTATTGAAGTGAAATATAAGTTACCAAAAGAGGAGTTTTTAATTTTACTGACTTTGTGGAGTAAAGGCGCTATGACTCTTAAGGAAATGGATCAGTATGTACATGTTAAATCTTACAAACGGACACGAACTTTCAATCATTTAGTTGAGATGAAGTGGATTATCAAGGAAAGACCGTTAGATGACGAACGCACGGTATCTATCTATTTTAATCAAGATAAGCAAGAAGACAAAGAAGACGTCATTCGTTTCGCTTATAGTCTCATTAAAGATAAAGAATCTAAATTAAAATCATTATTCGATTCTATTATCCAAGGATAATTCGTTCAGTACCTTATAGCTTGAATATGTTAAATCGATGATATAATATTTGAATATTACTTAAAACGAATACATGACAAAGAACCACTACTATTTAATTTTGAAAAGCGCTTAGTACTCTAATTTCAAAATTATAGTGTGGTTCTTTTTGATTATGCTCTTTTTTCAATTGCTAGAACATAAGGAGGATTGTTTTTTTGATTGATAAACGTGTACTTTAAAACGTGTGCATTGTCTTGATTGAAATGGCTTAATACGTCTTCTATTTTTTCACTTTCAACTTTACCTTCAGGATGACCTGGATAAACTACAATCACAATAATACCTTCAGGTGATAGTTGATTAAATATTGTATTAATTGCATTAAGGGTTGTATCAGGTTGCGTGACAATCGTTTTGTCACCTTTAGGTAAATAGCCTAAATTAAACATAGCTGCATCTATATGTTGATGATGCTTTACAGGAATTACTTCCATGATGCGATCATGACTGATTTGATGTACCTCAACGTTGTTAAATGAATTAATGCGTTTTAGTGTATTATGAACTGCAGTAGTTTGAATATCACAAGCATAAACGTAACCGTCTGGTACAAGCTGGGCTAGAAAATAGGTATCTAGACCATTACCACAAGTAGCATCTATTACGATACTTGTAGAAGAAACATGGTCTTCGATTAAACTTTTTGCAAAAGGTAATATTCTTTTAACAATCATGATTTCACAGCTTCTTTATAATGAGAACCTTGTACAGTACCACGACGTTTTAGTTCATCATCAATATGATTTAAAACTTCCCACTTATTAACACTCCACATAGGACCAACCATTAAATCAATTGGTCCATCACCAGTAATACGATGTACAATCATTTCTGGAGGTAGGATTTCAAGTTGATCACAAACAAGGTTGACATATTCTTCTTGAGTCATAAAATTGAGTAGGCCTTTTTCATATTGTTTTATCATTGGTGTTCCTTTTAATAAATGTAACAAGTGTATTTTGATACCTTGTACATCCATTTGAGCTACTGTTTTTGCTGTTTCCATCATCATCTCATAATCTTCACCAGGTAGCCCGTTTATAATATGAGAACATACATTAATATTATGTTCACGTAATTTTCTAACACCCTCGTAATAACATGCCATATCGTGTGCACGATTAATTAAGTTTGAAGTAGAATCGTGGACAGTTTGTAAACCAAGTTCAACCCACAAATAAGTTCTTTGATTTAATTCAGCAAGATATTCTACAACATCTTCAGGTAAACAGTCAGGACGTGTCCCAATTGATAAACCAACTACGTTATCTTGTTTTAAGGCCGCTTCAAATTTTTCACGTAAGACTTCAACTGGTGCGTGGGTATTAGTAAAGGCTTGAAAATAAGCAATATATTTACCTTCATGCCATTTTTCATGCATACGTGTTTTAATTTCTTCAAATTGCACTTCTATAGAATCAGCACGGTTTCCTGCGAAATCTCCACTGCCTGCTGCTGAACAAAAAGTACATCCACCGTGTGCAACTGTACCATCTCTATTCGGGCAATCAAATCCACCATCTAATGCCACTTTAAAAATTTTTTCACCAAATTTATTTTTCAAATGATAATTGAGTGTATGATATCGTTTGTTTTCAAACGCATAGGGGAAAACTGTACCCATTTTAAAACGTCCTTTCAAATAAATGTATCTCAAAATTTTAACATATTTTATGTGTTTATTGGTGTATTCTTTGATAAATTTTATGCAGATATAGAGAAGTGTAACGTTCTAAACATTGTATTGAGATATTAACACTTGCAACAACGTTATAAATTTCATAATATAGAGTTAAATCAATATGTTTATTATCTTGATTACTTATGGAGTAGTAACTTAAGTGCATTCCAAAGAGAGTTAGTGGTGGTGTGAACTAATGAATAGTACTGAGTGAACTTGCCAATTAATGAATATAAATAAAAGCATCTCTTACTATTTAATGAAGCGCACGTATGTGAAAAAGGGTGGTACCGCGGCTTTACGTCGTCCCTTTGAGAAATAGTTGGAGGTGTTTTTTTAATTTAGGAGGATATGTGGTTGTGAGTTATAATCATCAACAAATCGAAAAAAAATGGCAACAGTATTGGTTAGAGCATAAAACATTTAAGGCTGAAGATAATTTAGGTCAAAAGAAATTTTACGCATTAGATATGTTTCCTTATCCTTCTGGAGCGGGTCTACATGTAGGACATCCTGAAGGGTATACTGCGACAGATATTATATCGCGCTATAAACGTATGCAAGGTTATAATGTGTTACATCCAATGGGGTGGGATGCCTTTGGTTTGCCGGCTGAACAATACGCACTTGATACAGGAAATGACCCGGCAGAATTTACAAAGCGTAATATTCAAACATTTAAACGTCAGATTCAAGAACTTGGATTCAGTTATGATTGGGATCGTGAAGTCAGTACAACTGATCCTGAATATTATAAATGGACACAATGGATTTTCATTCAACTATATAAAAAAGGATTAGCTTATGTAGATGAAATCCCTGTAAACTGGTGTGAAGCGCTAGGTACCGTTTTATCGAATGAAGAAGTTGTAGATGGCGTTTCTGAAAGAGGCGGACATCCAGTAGTACGTCGTCCAATGCGACAATGGGTGTTAAAAATCACAGAATATGCAGACCGTTTATTAGAAGACTTAGAAGATTTAGATTGGCCTGAATCTATTAAAGATATGCAACGTAATTGGATTGGACGCTCTGAAGGGGCTAAAGTTATATATAAAGTAGCGGATACTAACGAATCTATAGAAGTATTCACAACAAGACCGGATACAATTTATGGCGCTACATTTTTAGTTTTAAGTCCAGAACATCGTCTTGTGAATCAAATTACATCAAGTGAACAACTAGAAACAGTTCAAGCTTATCAAAATGAAGCGGCTAAGAAATCAGATTTAGAACGTACGGATTTAGCTAAAGAAAAATCTGGTGTATTTACTGGTGCTTATGCGGTTCATCCATTATCAGGTGAAAAACTACCAATTTGGATTGCAGATTATGTTCTTGCATCATATGGAACAGGAGCTGTAATGGCAGTACCAGGACATGACGAACGTGATTATGAGTTTGCTGAAGCGTTTGATCTTCCAGTGATACAAGTGATTGATCATAACGAAGATACGCCATATTTCACGGGAGATGGTCCACATATTAATTCAGATTCATTAAATGGGCTATCTAATGCTGAAGCAATTTCAAAAGCAATTGAATTATTAGAGTCGAAAAATATTGGTGAAAAGAAAGTTAATTATAAATTAAGAGATTGGCTATTTAGTCGTCAACGTTACTGGGGTGAACCGATTCCGATTATTCATTGGGAAGATGGTAGTATGACAACTGTTCCTGAAAGTGAATTACCAGTACTATTACCTAAAACAGATCATATTAGACCATCTGGATCTGGTGAGTCACCATTAGCTAATATTGATTCATTTATAAATGTTGTAGATCCTGAAACAGGTATGAAGGGAAGACGTGAAACAAATACAATGCCACAATGGGCAGGTAGTTGTTGGTACTATTTAAGATATATCGACCCTAAAAATGATCAAATGCTTGCAGACCCTGAAAAGTTAAAGCATTGGTTACCTGTGGATCTTTATATAGGTGGCGTGGAACACGCAGTTTTACACTTACTATATGCTAGATTTTGGCATAAAGTTTTATACGATTTAGGTGTTGTTCCAACTAAAGAACCTTTCCAAAAATTATTTAACCAAGGTATGATTTTGGGTGAAGGTAATGAGAAAATGAGTAAATCTAAAGGAAATGTCGTAAACCCTGATGATATTATTCATTCACACGGTGCTGATACCTTAAGATTGTATGAAATGTTTATGGGACCTTTAGATGCTTCAATTGCTTGGAGTGAAAATGGCCTTGACGGATCACGACGTTTCTTAGATAGAATTTGGCGTTTATTCGTAACAGAAGATGGTAAGTTGAGTGATAAGGTTACCGAATCAGATACGCCTGATCTTCAAAAAGTTTATCATCAAACTGTGCAAAAAGTGACAGATGACTTTGAAACGTTGAATTTCAATACAGCCATTAGTCAACTTATGGTATTCATTAATGAATGTTATAAAGTTGAACAAATTAATAAATCTTACGTTGAAGGCTTTGTTAAAATGCTTTCACCAATAGCACCTCATATCGGCGAAGAATTATGGTCAATTTTAGGTCATGAAGGTACAATCACTTACCAACCATGGCCAAGCTATGATGAATCATTACTTGTTGATGATGTTGTAGAAATTGTTGTTCAAGTTAATGGTAAAGTACGTGCTAAACTTGAAGTGCCTAAAGATGCATCCAAAGAAGAAATGGAGTCTCTTGCAAAATCTAATGAAAATGTACAAAATGCATTAGAAGGTAAAGAGATTAAAAAAGTGATTGTTGTACCGCAAAAACTCGTTAATATAGTCGCAAAATAAACAGAAAGGATGATTATTGATGAAGGAAATTACAACGGATGAGTTGAAATCATTAATTTTAAGCACTGATCCAGTGAATATTATTGATGTACGTGAAGATGAAGAAGTGGCTATGGGTATTATTCCAGATGCTGAACATATTCCGATGAATGAAATACCTGATCAACTGAAACACTTTGACAAAGATAAAACGTATTATATCATTTGCGCTGGTGGGGTAAGAAGTGCAAAAGTTGTTGAATATTTAAATGACCACGGTATTGATGCTGTTAATGTTGAAGGTGGTATGAAAGCATTTGGCGATGAAGGTTTAGAATATAGAGGTATCTAATTATTAGATTTTAATGAAACAATTTAAGGTAATGAAGTAAGAAGAGGTTAGAACAATATTTCGAGATACTTTGAAGCAGTATCTCGAATACTCAAGTGAGGTTGTTCTAATCTTTCTTTTTGCTTATAGCAAGATTTAAAGGCTCTCTGTCAAATAGGACTGGTCAGCTCAATTAAGGAGGTTAGGCAACTTGCTGTTGCTTAACTTCCTTTTTCTTTTCTGATGCGAATAATTTTGAACTTAAAATGATTCTATTACGAAAGTGCT
>NZ_JABANU010000022.1 GCF_016238445.1 Staphylococcus canis | reverse complement strand
AAACTAAAGATGTTATCCCTTTAATGTCCTTTAACCCTAAATAACCTGTTATTTTTAAATTTTCTCCTTCAATTCCAAAGCATTCTGTTATATCATAATTTATAGGCATAAATATCTCTCCTTAATTCGTTTGTTGGTACTTACAATTATAGAGATATTTGTGCCGTTTTTATATTAAAAACTAAAAAATAACGGCTAGTGAATATTTCACCAACCGTTAAAAGTATAGAGCCAAGATAACATAGAGTTGCGCTTTTATATTAAATCAATATTTTCGACTTATTAAAACTTAACTTTTTCTGATAAAAATGCGTTTAATTCATTAATAGGCATGCGAATTTGTTCCATTGAATCACGATCTCGTACTGTTACTTGATTGTCTTCTAATGAATCAAAATCGAAAGTGATACAATAAGGCGTTCCAATTTCATCTTGACGACGGTAACGTTTACCAATTGATTGTGATTCATCAAAGTCAACCACAAAATCATCACTTAATGCTTCAAATACTTTCATAGCTTCTTCAGATAATTTTTTACTTAGAGGTAACACCGCAGCTTTATATGGTGCTAGAGCAGGGTGAAAACGTAATACTGTACGTGCATCTTTACTATTTTCAACTTCTTCCTCTTCGTAGGCATCACATAAGAATGCGAGTGTTACACGATCTGCACCTAAAGATGGTTCGATACAATATGGTAAGTATTTTTCATTTGTTTCAGGATCGTGATATTTAAAATCTTCACCAGAATGTTCACTATGTTGCTTTAAGTCATAATCTGTACGACTGGCGATACCCCATAGTTCACCCCAACCAAATGGGAAACGATATTCTATATCAGTAGTAGCATTTGAGTAATGTGATAATTCATCTTCATCATGATCACGTAAACGCATGTTTTCATCATTGATACCTAAATCACGTAACCAATTTGCAGCATAATCTTTCCAATAAGACTGCCATTCTATCTCAGTACCTGGTTTACAGAAGAATTCTAATTCCATTTGTTCAAACTCACGAGTACGGAAAATAAAGTTACCTGGTGTAATCTCGTTTCGGAAAGATTTACCAATTTGTCCAATACCGAATGGTAATTTTTTACGCATCGAACGTTGAACATTTTTATAGTTTACAAAAATACCTTGAGCCGTTTCCGGTCTTAAAAAGATTTCATTTGTAGAGTCTTCAGTTACACCTTGGAATGTTTTGAACATTAAGTTGAATTGACGAATATCTGTCCAGTTTGAAGTTCCACTAACAGGACAAGTGATGCCTTCATCTTCAATAATCTGTTTCATTTCATCAAAACTTAAACCATCAGCAACAAAATTTTCGTCACCTTTTTCTTTAAGCATGTATTCTTCAATAAGTTTATCTGCACGATATCGAATTTTACTATCCTTGTTATCAATCATAGGATCATTAAAATTGCTCAAGTGACCTGAAGCTTCCCAAGTTTTTGGATTCATAAGAATAGCAGCGTCTAAGCCAACATTATATGGCGATTTAGAAATAAATTTTTTCCACCATGCTTTTTTAATATTATTTTTAAGTTCCACACCTAATGGACCGTAATCCCAAGTATTTGCTAAACCTCCATAAATTTCACTACCAGGAAATACAAAACCACGATGCTTTGCTAATTGAACAATTGTATCCATATTTTTTTCCATTTTTTTCACTCCTTAAATATAAAAAAGTCCCAAGCCAAAGATATAATAACTTTGCCTTGGGACGAATTATAATAATCCGCGGTTCCACCCAAATTAGTGTATCCACTCACTTATATTAACAATTAAAGTACTACGCCAATATAGGTGTTAAGCTTTCACTATCCTTAACTCGCTTTAAATTTAATTTTAGGATATAACAACATGAAAGGCAAGTAAAATCATAATTGTATCGTAATGTCATACAAGTTATAATGATAGAGTATTTAGATTGAATGCGAGTTAAATTATAGATATAGTGGATAGAAATTAATTTTTTATTAAATATAATGCTAATATCTAGAAAAGGAGGCAATTCTGCTGTTTAATTAGCATAGCCGTCAGGGTTTTAAATGTGCAGAGAATATTATCGAACTCAATCAACGACAAGAACGCATAGTAGAAATTGTCAAAAATAAAGGTCCAATTACAGGTGAGAAAATCGCAAAACATTTAGATTTAACACGAGCGACCTTACGTCCAGATTTAGCTATTTTAACTATGGCAGGTTATTTAGAAGCAAGACCACGAGTAGGGTATTTTTACTCAGGTAAGTCTACAACTCAATTGCTTTCAGACAAGCTTAAACAGTATGTTGTAAAAGATTATCAATCACATCCAATTATTTTAAAACATGATATTACAGTTTATGAAGCTATTTGTTCTATTTTTATTGAAGATGTAGGGACTTTATTTATTGTGAATGATCAAAATGATTTAGTAGGTGTTTGCTCAAGAAAAGATTTATTACGCGCATCTATGGCTGGTCAAGACATTCATACTTTACCTGTAAATGTTATCATGACTAGAATGCCTAATATCGTATTATTAGAACAAAATGACCTTGTTTTATATGCCGCTAAGCAAATGATAACGAAAGAAATTGATTCAATTCCCATTGTAAAAGAGAAATCAAATGGTAAATATGAAGTAACAGGACGAATTTCAAAAACTACAATTACTAAATTACTCGTTTCCTTATTTGATGAATAGGAGGTTCATTTATGTCGAATATCAAAATAATTATAGCTTCGGACTCAGTAGGTGAAACAGCAGAACTTGTTGCAAAAGCTGGAATTTCACAGTTTAAGATCAATGATGATGCTACAAATATTATGCGCTATCCTTATATTGAAACAGAACAAAATATAGATGAGGTAATCGCTTTAGCTCGTGAAAATAAAAGTATTATTGTATATACATTGGTTAAACCCCAAATAAAAAATTATATGGAAGAACGTATACGTGAATATAATTTATTATCAGTAGATATTATGGGGCCTATGCTTAATTCATTGAAAGAAAGTTTAGGTCTAAATCCTCTAAATGAACCTGGGATTGTGCATAAACTAGATGAAGATTATTTTAAAAAAATTGAAGCTATGGAGTTTGCTGTTAAGTATGATGATGGTAAAGATCCAAAAGGTTTACCTAAAGCCGATATCATTTTAATAGGTATTTCAAGAACTTCAAAAACACCCATATCACAATACTTAGCCCACAAACGATATAAGGTAATGAATGTACCAATTGTTCCAGAAGTCACACCTCCTGAAAAATTATTTGAAATTGATCCTAAAAAATGTATTGCTTTAAAGATTAGTAAGGAGAAATTAAACGCTATTCGAAAAGCTAGATTAGAACAACTAGGTTTGTCACACTCTGCGAGATATGCAAATGATAAGCGTATAGAAGAAGAACTTCAATATTTTAATGAAATCGTTGAACGAATCGGTTGCCCTGTCCTTGATGTAACTGATAAAGCAATCGAAGAAACAGCAAAT
Organism: Staphylococcus canis; assembly: GCF_016238445.1. Lineage (GTDB taxonomy): Bacteria > Bacillota > Bacilli > Staphylococcales > Staphylococcaceae > Staphylococcus > Staphylococcus canis. The sequence goes on along the minus strand of NZ_JABANU010000022.1, from coordinate 32,734 downwards.
AATATAATACAGATTATAGAGCATAATAATTCCATTTCAGAATAAAAACGTGTATAATTAATAAACTGTTGAAAAAACACTAAATCATGTATGAAACTATGGTGATAGCGTTGAAGATTTCACAAGAGGTTATCAATGAAGTCAAATCAAAAACAGATATATTAGATGTTGTTGGTGAGTATGTTAAATTAGAAAAAAGAGGACGCAATTTTATTGGTTTATGTCCATTTCATGATGAAAAAACACCTTCCTTCACAGTATCTGAAGACAAGCAAATTTGTCATTGTTTTGGATGCAAAAAAGGTGGTAATGTATTTCAATTTATACAAGAAATTGAAAATGTTTCATTTGTTGATGCAGTTAAAAAGCTAGGGGAACGTGTAAACATCACAATTGAAACAGACGAACAATCGTTTGATCGTCATATTGCAACAGACGATTTAAATATGATTCAGATGCATGAATCTTTAGTTGAGTATTATCATTATATGCTAAAGAAAACCGTTGAAGGTGAAGATGCCTTAAATTATCTTTATGAACGAGGATTTACAGATCAGATGATTAATGATCGTAAAATTGGTTATGCACCAAACTCGTCACACTTTGCAACTGATTTTATCGAAAAAAAAGGGTATGATATGCATCTTGGGTATGAAGCTGGTATTTTATCCAGAAGTGAAAAAGATTTTAATTATTATGATCGTTTTCGCAACAGAATTATATTTCCACTTTCAAATGCACAAGGACGTATTGTAGGCTTTTCGGGGAGAACTTATATCAACGAAGAACCTAAGTATTTAAATAGTCCTGAGACTCCAATTTTTCAAAAGCGTAAATTACTATATAATTTGAATACTGCCAGAAAATCTATACGTCAACAAGATGAAGTGATTTTATTAGAGGGATTTATGGATGTAATAAAGGTTTCACACGCTGGTATTCAAAATGTTGTTGCAAGTATGGGAACCTCTTTATCAGATACACATATCACTTTTTTACAAAAAATGTGCAGTAATATCACGCTTATATTTGATGGAGACTATGCTGGAATGGAAGCTACTCTTAATGTTGGGCAATCTTTATTAAAGTATCAATTTGATGTTTTTGTTGTACAGATGCCTACAAAAATGGATCCCGATGAATATATTGAAAAATACGGTGCCGAGCAGTTTAAAACATTCATAAATCGTGAAAAAAAATCATTTGTAACTTATAAACTAGGTATTCATAAACAAGACATACAAAACAATGACTTAGAATTTGAAAAAAATTATAAAGCTTTTTTATCAGATGCTAGTTTAATTAAGTCCACAATTATAAAACGTAAAGTTATACAAGATGCTTCTGAAGTGTTTAAAGTTAGCGCAGACAGTCTAAATATGGAAGTAGATAGGATTAGTCCGAAACCAAACAACTATAATCAATATGTTGTTCAGCCTAGAAGTCCTATTAATATCTCAAACCGTTATGAAAAAGCTGAATGTGCGTTACTTAAGCATTTTATGAACGATAAAGATATTTTTTACAATTATCATCAAGATATACACTCTACAGACTTTACAAATTCCAATTTTAAAAGTATATTTAATATTTTATGGGACTTTTATTCTGAACATGAAACATTTGTTGTTAGCGAGTTTATGTCTTATATCGATCGTGATGAATTAAAGGAAATTTTATTATTTATAGTTGATTATCCATTAAATACTGAACCTTTTGAACATGAAATCAATGATTATATTAATATAATAACTGAAAATCGCTATACAGACAGTATCGACATGCTTCATCATAAACTAAATGAAGCAACAAGAAATGGAGATTTAGAATCCCAAAAACATTATTTAGAAATGATAGTAAATAAGAAACGAGAAAAAATAAAGCGTCAAGATTAATTTCAGGAGGCCTTTTTATGTCAGATAACCAGGTAAAAGTAATTAAAAAAGAAACCATTGATCCGACACTTACATTGGAAGATGTTAAAAAACAACTTATTGAAAAAGGTAAAAAGGAAGGTCACCTTAGTCATGAGGAAGTAGCAGACAAGTTACAGAACTTTGATATGGATTCAGATCAAATGGATGAATTCTTTGATATGATAAATGATAATGATATACAACTAGTCAATGAAAAAGATAGTTCTGATACAGATGATAAACTTAATCCTAATGATTTAAGTGCCCCACCAGGTGTAAAGATTAACGATCCAGTTAGAATGTACTTAAAAGAAATTGGACGTGTTGATTTATTAAGTGCACAAGAAGAAATAGAACTAGCAAAACGTATTGAACAAGGAGACGAAGTTGCTAAGGCGCGCTTAGCAGAAGCTAACTTACGTCTAGTCGTTAGTATCGCAAAACGATATGTAGGTCGAGGTATGTTATTTTTAGATTTAATCCAAGAAGGTAATATGGGTCTTATTAAAGCAGTTGAAAAATTTGACTTTAGTAAAGGATTCAAGTTTTCAACATACGCGACTTGGTGGATACGACAAGCAATTACACGTGCAATTGCAGACCAAGCACGTACAATCCGTATTCCAGTTCATATGGTTGAAACTATCAATAAATTAATACGAGTTCAAAGACAACTTTTACAAGACTTAGGTCGTGATCCAGCACCAGAAGAAATTGGTGAAGAAATGGATTTACCGCCTGAAAAAGTACGTGAGATTTTAAAGATTGCACAGGAACCTGTGTCTTTAGAAACACCTATTGGTGAAGAAGATGATAGCCACTTAGGAGATTTCATTGAAGATCAAGAGGCACAAAGTCCATCAGACCATGCTGCATATGAACTATTAAAAGAACAACTTGAAGATGTCTTAGATACGTTAACAGATCGTGAAGAGAATGTACTTCGTTTACGCTTTGGATTAGATGATGGTCGCACACGTACGCTTGAAGAAGTAGGTAAAGTATTCGGCGTAACACGTGAACGAATTCGTCAAATTGAAGCCAAAGCCCTTCGTAAGCTGAGACATCCTAGCCGTAGTAAACGCCTTAAAGATTTTATGGATTAATAGTTGTTTAATTTAATAATTTTATCGGAAAGTTATATCATTTTTATGCATTAACAATTAGCTAAGAATTGGAGCTCAATATCCAATTTTAAAATGATAGGGCGGAAGTGGAACTAGAAATCTTTTAATTTATTAGATTTCCGTTCCACTTTTTTATAGTAAAATTTAAGGAGACGTGCAATGATTCCTATTAATAAAAGACTAAAAAAAGTGAGTGAATATATAAAAGGCAAGACATTAGCAGATATAGGTTCTGATCATGCTTATTTGCCTATATATTGTTTAGAACATAAAATGATTCAAAGTGCAATTGCAGGTGAAATTATTAAAGGTCCCTACAACGCAGCTATAAAAAATGTTCAGTTATATGGGTATACTGATAATATAGATGTCCGTTTAGGTAGTGGTTTAACCATTTTAAATCAAGATGATGAGATAGATACTGTAACAATATGTGGTATGGGAGGCCCTCTAATCACTAAAATTTTAAACGAAGGTTTTTCTTATTTAAATAGCACTCCTAGGTTAGTATTGCAATCAAATATTCAATCAGAACCTATAAGACGCTTCTTAGAACAACATAATTACTCTATAATTGAAGAAACACTAATAAAAGATCGACAACACATTTATGAAGTTATAGTTGCAGAGCAAGGAGAAATGAACCTTTCAAATCAGCAATTTCGATTTGGTCCTTTACTTTTAAAACAACGTAATCAATTATTTTATGAAAAATGGAACCGTGAATATGAAGCTTTAGAAGATATCATCAAAAACTTAGATCCTAACCAACACAAAAAGCGATATCAAGAGATTAAATTATTACAAAAAGAGATTAAAGAGGTGTTACATTAAAATGAAGATAGAAAAATTACTTGAAATACTTAATCGAGAAGTACCTTTCAATACTGCAGAATCTTGGGATAATGTTGGTTTATTAATTGGAGATAAAAATACTGAAATCACTGGGATACTCACTACTTTAGATTGTACTGATACAGTGGTTCAAGAAGCAATCAGCCAGAAGTGTAATACAATAATAGCACACCACCCTTTAATCTTTAAAGGAATTAAATCTATTTTAAATGACGAAGCGTATGGTAGTATTCTTTACCAACTGATTCAAAATAATATCAACCTAATAGCATTACATACAAATTTAGATGTGCACCCAAGAGGGACGAATTATATGCTTGCTCAAAAAATAGGTTTAAATCATATATCTCCATTAAATCCGGCTAAAGAAAAGTTTTATAAAGTCCAAGTTTTCATTCCAAATGATAATGCAAAGCTCTTTAAAGATGCACTTCATCAAGAGGGTATTGCACGTGAAAAAGATTATGAGTACTGCTTTTTTAATAGCGAAGGAATTGGTCAATTTAAGCCAATGGGTAATGCGCAGCCAACTATTGGAAAATTGAATCAAATTGAAAGTGTGAAAGAAACGAAACTAGAATTTATGGTTCATCATTCTCAGTATGATAAAGTAATTCATTTAATTCATACGCACCATCCTTATGAAGTTCCTGTTTATGACTTTTTACCTATTGAAAGATACTCTGATAGTAGTCTAGGTGTAATTGGAGAATTAGACGAAAAGGAAAACATTAAAACATTCATCGAAAAAGTAAAAATAGCTTTAAATTTACAAATTGTAAAGTTCACTGGGGACTTAACTGCGGATATTAAAAAAGTAGCCATCATTGGTGGTTCTGGCATTGGGTTTGAATATAAGGCACAAAGTTTAGGTGCTGATTTATTTATTACCGGTGATATAAAACATCACGAAGCACTTGATGCTAGAATCAATCATATGAACTTATTAGACATCAGTCATTACAGTGAATATGTAATTAAAGAAGGCCTTGTTCCATTATTAGAGGAATGGACTGGAATTGAATATATACAAGCTTCGAAAGTAAATACTGATCCGTTCAATTATTTGTAAGTAGTTTTTAAATGCTCATTAAAGCTCTATATTAGAATTAAAGCTGCCTATAAGCTATCTAGGCAGCTTTAATTTCGTTTATTCCATAATTTTAACAGGCTTAGCTTTTTTAATTTTAGGAAGTATTTTTTCAACCGGTACATTCGATTCAGTGTGATGTGTTTCTGGATTCATTGGGTCATAATTCTTAAAGAAATTAATAACTTCCTTTACTATCGGTGTAGGTGTAGATGCACCAGCAGTAACAGCAACGGTCTCCACACCATCAAGCCAGTTTAAATCTAATTGAGATAAGTCTGCAATTCGATACGATTGCGTATGGGCAATATCTTTAGAAACTTGTGCTAATCGATTAGAGTTATTACTCTTTGGATCACCTACAACTATTAATAAATCCGCAGCACCAGCTTGATCTGCAACGGCTTCTTGTCTTACTTGGGTTGCTTGGCAGATTTCCTTATGTTGTTCGATATGAGGGTATTTTTCCTGTAAGTCTTCCATTAAATGCATTACATCCCACTGTGACATTGTTGTTTGGTTCGTAACGATTAATGGATATTGAGATAAAGACTCTGGTAAAGCTTCGACGTCTTTTTTTGTTTCAACAAGATGTACAACGTCTGGGGCTACCCCAACTGCACCCTCGGGTTCCGGATGACCTTTTTTTCCGATGTATATAATGTGATAACCTTTAGATTTTTTATCTCTTATGAGTTCGTGAGTATTCTCTACATCTGGACATGTTGCATCAATACATGTTAATCCTTTTTCTTTAGCACGCTTTTTCACTTCAGGTGATACTCCATGCGCTGTAAAGATAACCGTACCTTTATCGATTTTTTCAAGGATTTCCAGTCGATTAGGCCCATCTAATGTAATTATGCCGTCGGATTCAAAAGCATCCGTAACATGTTTGTTGTGTACTATCATACCTAAAATATAAATTGGTCTAGGTAAATTAGGGTCTAAAGATGCGTTACGTGCAATAACCATTGCATCAACTACGCCATAACAATAACCTCTCGGTGTAATTTTAATGATTTCCATATTTTTCACGAACCTCCTTCAATCTAATATTATATCAAGTAAACCCGATGTTTTAAATTAAAAGTAATTCGGTTAATAATTTATAGCTATTAATCTATCAATTCTTTTTACTAGTTTTATTCCTTCAACATTTCATTTATAATATAGGGATGAACTTAAAGGAGGATGCAGAATGACAAATCATCCATTCGATCAATTTCGATTTGATCAAGAAATTATTAAAGCTATTGATTCGTTAAATTTCAAAAAACCTACAGAAATTCAACAACGAGTTATTCCTAAAATTATGAAACAGATGAATATCATTGGTCAATCTCAAACAGGTACAGGTAAATCACATGCTTTTTTACTACCAATTTTTCAACAGTTAAATCCTGACATAAAAGAGCCCCAAGCCATTATTGTTGCACCGACTAGAGAACTAGCAACACAATTACATCAAGCAGCATTACATCTTAATCAATTTAAAAATGATGTTAAAGTGAGTTTATTCATTGGCGGTACAGATTTTGATAAAGATCAGCAAAAAACAACTCAACAACCACAACTTGTAATTGGAACACCAACAAGGATTAATGATCTGGCTAAGAAAGGTGCTTTACATGTTCATTTAGCTCATTATTTAGTTATTGATGAAGCAGATTTAATGATTGATTTAGGTTTAATTGAAGATGTAGATTATATCGCTTCGAAACTGGATGATAATGCAAACATTGCCGTATTCAGTGCTACAATTCCAAAATCATTACATCCATTTTTAAATAAATATTTAGAGCAACCTGAGTTTATTTCTATTAATAATACATCAATGAACAAAAGTAGTATTGAGTTTTATCTTATTCCAACTAAAGGAACAGATAAAGTGGACAAAACAATACAACTTATCGATATATTAAATCCCTATTTAGCTATCATATTTTGCAATAGTCGAGATAGCGCTAACGAATTAGCGGAGCATCTTCAAGATAACGGGATTCACTTCGGTATGATACACGGAGGTTTATCACCTAGAGAAAGAAAGCAACAAATGAAGCGTATTCGCAATTTAGAATTTCAATTTGTAATAGCAAGTGACTTAGCATCTCGTGGAATTGATATCGAAGGTGTGAGTCATGTCATTAATTATGACGTACCAAAAGATATTGATTTTTTCACACATAGAGTAGGACGTACTGGAAGAGGGAACTATAAAGGAATTGCGATTACACTATATACGCCTGATGAAGAGGACTTAATTCATCTGATCGAGCAAAAGGGATATCACTTTAATAATGTTGATATCAAAAATGGGGAGCTTAAACCTATTAAAGCTCATAACACAAGACGATTACGTCGAAAACAAGATGATCATATTACACAAAAAGTTAGACATAAAATTAAAAGAAATAATAAGAAGAAAGTCAAACCAGGTTATAAGAAGAAATTCAAAAAAGAACTTGAAAATTTAAAAAAACAGGAAAAAAGACAACATAGTCGACGATTAAAACGAAAAAATTCAAAAAATAAAGGATGAAGTTTATGTTAATTGGATCACATGTTTCAATGAGTGGAAAAAAGATGCTTGAAGCTTCAGCGATTGAAGCCAAAAATTATGGTGCTTCAACATTTATGATTTACACTGGCGCACCTCAAAATACAAGACGTAAACCTATTGAAGAGCTTAATATAACTGCTGGTCATGAGGCAATGGAACAATATGGGCTAAGTAATATAGTAGTACATGCGCCTTATATTATAAATATAGCAAACACTAAAAAACCAGAAGTTTTCGAACTGGGAGTTAATTTCTTACAAAATGAAATTGAACGTACAGAAGCTATTGGTGCTAAAGATATTGTATTACATCCAGGAGCTCATGTAGGTGCCGGCTCTGAAAAGGGTATTACGCGAATTATTGAAGGATTAAATGAAGTTCTGACTAATGATAATAATGTTCGTATAGCACTTGAAACAATGGCCGGTAAAGGATCAGAAGTAGGGCGTACATTTGAGGAGCTTGCTCAAATTATTGATGGTGTTCATCATAATGAAAGATTATCAATTTGTTTAGATACTTGCCATATCCACGATGCTGGATACAATGTTGTAGAAGATTTCGATGGAGTCCTTAATACATTTGATAAAATCATTGGTGTAGACCGTATTAAAGTTGTACATGTAAATGATAGTAAGAACCCATTAGGTGCGCATAAAGATAGACATGAAAATATAGGATTTGGTCATATTGGTTTCGATGCACTGAGTTATGTTGTACATCATGAACAATTTAAAGATGTACCTAAAATTTTAGAGACACCATATGTAGGAGAAGATAAGAAAAATAAAAAGCCACCTTATCTATACGAAATAGAGGCATTACGTACAAATCAATTTGATCCAGAAATGAAGAATAAAATATTGTCAAACTAGACATAACTGATTATGAGTTGAGATATTACTTTAACCAAATTCGTAAAAGATTATCTCAACTCTTTATTTATTTTCATAAAAGAAAGATGTATTCTATTTGTTGTTCGTAAACGTTACTATTTACTTTTAAAATATATACATGTATAGTATTGAAATGAGGTGAACTTAATGGTACAACCTATATTTGAATTGAAAAATATTGATTTTTTCTATGAACATAAAAAAGTATTAGAAAATATAAATATTCAGATTAAAAAAGGAGAGTTTCTAGCCATTGTAGGTCCAAATGGTGCAGGTAAATCTACCTTATTAAAATTAATGCTAGGTTTATTACCTATACAATCTGGTGAAATCTTAGTTGAAGGCCATGCATATCATAAGAAAGCAAATACTGATAAAATTAGTTATGTATCTCAAAAAGCATCAGCAGTAACAGCAGGGTTTCCCGCTACAGTTAATGAGGTTGTTTTAAGTGGTTTAACTCGAAAAAAAAGGCTATTGCGTTGGTTTAATCATTCTGACGAGGAAAAAGTTAACCAAGTTCTGAAGAGATTAAATATAAGCGAACTTAAAGATAAAAATATTGCATCATTATCTGGCGGTCAACAACAGCGGGTTTTAATAGCTAGAGCTTTAGTTTCTAATCCTTCAGTACTTATATTAGATGAACCCACTAACGGGATTGACGCAAAACACATTGAAGAATTTTATACAACTTTAGATCATCTAAAAAAAGAAGGTGTGACGATTATTTTAGTGACACATGATATTGGTGTAGTGGTGGATACGGCGACAGAAGTAGCCTGTTTAAATAAGCATTTGCATTTCCATGGTAAGACGGCTGAATTTAAATCACTTGATGAAGTTGAAATTTCAAAAATTTATGGTCACCCTATAAAATTTGTTGATCATAAGCATGATAGGGATTGTTGCTTATGATTGATGCATTATTAAATTTCGAATTTATAAGGTATTCTATGATAAGTGGTATATTAGTGGGCCTCATCGCACCGCTAATAGGTACATTTATAGTAGTACGCAGATTATCTTTAATTGCCGATGCTTTAAGCCATGTAACGCTAGGTGGAATTTCGTTTGGAATGTTTTTAATATCATCATCACCTATATTAAGTTTTATAAACCCGATTTGGACTGGCATTTTATTTTCAATAGTGGGTGCACTTTTAATAGAGAAATTAAGAACATCTTATAAAGATTATCAAGAGATTGCTATTCCAATAATTATGAGCACTGGTATTGGTTTAAGTGCGATATTTATTTCTTTAGCTGATGGATTCAATCAAGAAATCGTCGGATTGCTTTTTGGATCTATTAGTGCTGTATCATTAAGCGATCTTTTTACAATTATCATTATTACTATTATTGTTTTAGTTTTTATTATGATGTTATATAAGGAGCTTTTTATACTTTCATTTGATACAGAATATAGCCAAATTATTGGTGTACCTAAAATTATTCAATTTTTATTTATAGTAATTGTTGCACTTGTTATTTCTGCATCTATGCGCGTCATAGGTATTCTGTTAGTCAGTGCATTGATTACGTTACCTGTTGCAATTGCGATGCGTTGGACAAAGGGATTCAAACAATTTATCTTAATAAGTATTTTAATTGGTGAATTTTCAGTTATAGTAGGACTCATTACAGCTTTCTATTTAGATATTTCACCTGGAGGAGTAATTGTAGTTATATTAATAGCATTATTATGTCTGACGCTTTTCTATCAAAAAGTAATTTCCAGAAAAGTAAAGGGAGAGGTTACTCATGAAAACACAAGAAGCAATTAATATTTTAAAAGATAATGGTCATAAATATACTGATAAACGTAAACACATGATCAATATCTTTGTAAACGAAGATAAATATATCAATGCGAAATCGATACAAAAACAAATGAATGTGAATTATCCGGGTATTTCATTTGATACTATATATCGAAATTTACATTTATTTAAAACATTAGGTATTATTGAGGGAACTGAAATGGATGGCGAGATGAAGTTTAGAATCGCTTGTACAAACCATCACCATCACCATTTTATTTGTAAATCATGTGGAGATACAAAAGTTATTGAAATGTGCCCTATGCCAGAAATAAAAAAACATTTACCAAACGTTGAAATTGAGACACATAAGTTAGAAGTATACGGTATTTGCGAAAAATGTAAGTAAAAAAGAGTTAGAACAGTATTACTAAACAAGAAACAGAATGTTTAAGTTTAGTAATACATTGTTCTAACTCTCTTTATTTATTTAATGCACTTTTTCATCTTTACTTTCACTTTTAGCATTATCTTCCCATTCTTTAGCTAATTTATCAATTTCAATCTTAAGTTCGTCTACCATTGACTCTTCAGGAACTTTACGAACAGTTTTACCTTTCATAAATAAAAGTCCTTCACCTCTCGCTCCAGCAATGCCAATATCAGCCTCTCTTGCTTCACCTGGACCATTAACAGCACATCCAAGCACCGCAACCTTTAAAGGTACTTTTAACTTTTCAATATACTCTTCTACTTCATTAGCAATTGAAATTAAATCAATTTCGATACGCCCACATGTTGGACATGCTATTAAAGTAGCTGCGTTACTTGCTAAACCAAACGCTTTTAATAAAGATTTAGCGACTTTTACTTCTTCAACAGGATCTGCTGATAAAGAAATTCGACATGTATTTCCAATACCAAGAGCTAAAATAGCTCCAAGACCTGCCGATGATTTAACTGTACCATTAAATAATGTACCACTTTCTGTTATACCTAAATGAAGAGGATAGTCAAATGCTTTTGCCGCTTTAGTATAAGCTTCAATCGCTAGATTAACGTCACTTGCTTTCATTGATACTATAATATCATGGAAATCTAAATCTTCTAGAATTTTAATGTGATGAAGGGCACTTTCAACCATACCATCTGCAGTAGGATATCCGTATTTTTTAAGAATGTGTTTTTCTAAAGAACCTGCATTCACTCCAATTCGGATTGGAATACCTTTTTCTTTACATGCTTCAACTACTGCTTCGACTTTTTCGCGACGACCAATATTACCTGGATTGATACGTATCTTATCTGCTCCATTCTCAATCGCGATTAATGCTAATTTATAATTAAAATGTATATCAACAACGAGTGGTATATTTATTTGCGCTTTAATATCTTTAATCGCATGTGCATCTTCTTCATTTGGACATGCAACACGTACAATCTGACATCCTGCTTCTTCAAGACGTTTGATTTCAGCAACGGTTGCTTCAACATCATGCGTTTTTGTTGTTGTCATACTTTGAATAACAACTTCATCAGCGCCACCAATCGTTACATTACCAACTTTAACAGGGCGTGTATTTTTACGATGTGTAATTTCAGACATGACAGAGACTCCTTTTTTATGAAATTAATATTGAAAATGCACTTTTTTAAAAGTAAATCTTTCAATGACAGTATTTATTATACAATAACGCAGTCAGTTAGTACAAAATAATCTGTTTATAGATATTTGATGTTTAAGAACATTACAATACGTTAATACTATGAGTAGAAGATATCGAATTAATCATACAATCTTTTTTGTAAGCATATTAATTGTTAAATTTCTTAAAATCTTGCTACAATTAAAATGGAATTAATATTAGGAGGATGATTGTTTATGGCTTTTGAACTACCAAAATTACCTTATGCATATGATGCATTAGAACCACATATCGATAAAGAAACGATGGAAATCCATCATTCAAAACATCATAACACTTATGTTACAAAACTAAATTCAGCAGTTGAAGGTTCAGATTTAGAAAATAAATCTTTAGAAGAACTTATCGCAAATGTAGATAGTCTTCCAGAAGATAAAAAAACTGCCGTTCGTAATAATGGTGGCGGACACTTAAACCACTCATTATTCTGGACTTTATTAACACCTAATTCAGAAGAAAAAGGTGAAGTAGTAGATAAAATCAATGAAAAATGGGGCTCTTTAGATGCCTTCAAAAAAGAATTTGCTGATAAAGCAGCAGCTCGTTTTGGTTCAGGTTGGGCATGGCTTGTTGTAAATAATGGTGAATTAGAAATTGTTACAACACCTAACCAAGATAACCCAATTTCAGAAGGTAAAACACCTATCTTAGGTTTAGATGTTTGGGAACACGCTTATTACCTTAAATATCAAAACAAACGTCCTGAGTACATTTCAGCATTCTGGAATATTGTAAATTGGGAAAAAGTTGACGAATTATACAAAGAAGCTAAATAAGCTTTAATAAATGAGTAATATGACTATTTATGTCATTATATTTAAGTAAGATAGGCAAACCGGTTTTTACTCGGTTTGCCTTTATTTTTATACTAAAAAGTTTCACAAATTGTTAGCCAAACATCACATTATCATTTATTATTTAATACAGAGAAACTGATCGAATAGAGGTTGAGAATAGTGTTAAAACGTTTGAAAGAAAAGACAAACGATGAGAAGATGCGTTACCATATGAATAAGCGAATCAATTTTATCTTTGCAATCATTATTTTATCGTTTGTTGTGATTGTATTAAGATTAGGGTATTTACAAATTGCTCAAGGTGCTCATTACAATCAACTTATTCGTGAAAGTGAAAATGTGACTGTTAATGAATCAGTTCCGAGAGGCCGCATACTTGATCGAAACGGAAATGTTATAGTTGATAATGCATCAAAAAAATCTATTACATATACTAGAGGAAGAAAAACGAACCAACAAGAAATATTAGAAACAGCAAAAAAACTTTCTACTATGATTCGTATGAATACTGATAAAATAACAGAACGTGATGAAAAAGATTTTTGGATTATAAAAAATCCAGATAAAGTAAAGAAATTAATGAAAAATGAACAAAAATTATATGAAAACGGTGATATTTCTCAAGAAGAATATGATGAATCATTGCTGCATAAAATTACTAAAAATGATTTAAAAGATTTAACTGAAACTGATATGCAAATACTCGCAATATATCGCGAGATGGCTCAAGGGTCAACTTTAAGTCCCCGTACTATAAAAAATGAAGATATCAGTAATGAAGAATATGCTGCTGTATCACAAAACCTTTCAAATCTCCCTGGAATAAATACAAGCATGGATTGGGATCGAAAATATCCATATGGAAATACATTACGAGGCATTCTTGGTGCAGTTTCTACACCAGAAGAGGGGTTACCTAAAGAGCTTACTGAGATGTATTTATCTAAGGGATACTCTCGAAATGATCGCGTCGGTAAAAGTTATTTAGAGCTTCAATATGAGAATATTTTAAGAGGAAAGAAAAAGGAAATGCGCTACATTACAGATAAATCAGGTGCGATCATTGAGTCAGAAGTTGTTAATCCAGGTTCACGTGGAGATGATTTAGTTTTAACAATTGATATTAATCTCCAACAAAAGGCTGAAGAATATTTAGAGCGTCAAATTTCGAAGCTACGTTCAGAAGGGGCTACTGATATGGATTCAGCAATGATGGTAATTCAAGATCCTAATAATGGTGATATTTTAGCTATGGTAGGTAAACAAATTGATAAAGATGGAACATTAACTGATTTTGATATTGGTACCTTTACAACTCAGTATGCAGTAGGTTCATCTGTCAAAGGTGGGGTCTTACTCGCTGGTTATCAGAATAATGTGATTCATGTTGGTGAAAAAATGATTGACGAGCCACTTAATTTTAGCGGTGGTCTTTCAAAACATTCTTACTTTAACCAAGATGGAAGCGTATTGATTGATGATAAAGAAGCTTTAATGCATTCTTCAAACGTTTATATGTTTAAGACAGCTTTAAAAATTGCAGGCCTTGATTTTAGTCAGGGTATGAGTTTACCTCAGGATGTATCTGAACCAGGTCAAAAATTACGAAAAGGCTTAAACCAAGTTGGATTAGGTGTAAAAACAGGAATTGATCTACCAAATGAAGTTAGTGGACAAATTGAACCATTAACAGACAATCCTGGAAATTATTTAGACCTTGCGATAGGCCAGTATGATACGTATTCACCTTTACAACTTTCGCAATATGTATCAACTATTGCTAACGATGGATATAGAATACAACCTCATTTAGGAAAAGAAATACGTAAGGCAACCAATACAGATGCGCTAGGCCCAGTAAAACGTACAATTAAAGGTAAAGTTCTAAATCGTGTTAATAATTCACCTGAAGAAATTAATCAAGTTCAACAAGGATTTAAAATGGTATTCAATGATGTAGACGGAACTGGATATCAAAGTTTTCATAATACAGCTGTTAAATCTGCAGGTAAAACGGGAACAGCTGAAGTTTTCCAAAATGGGGAACCTCGTGTAAATGCGACATATGTAGGATATGCACCTATAGACAATCCAAAGTTATCATTTTCCATTGTATATACAAATCAACCTGTTCCAGAACCTTGGCTTAATGGTGGGGATTTAGGTAAAGATATCATTAATTATTATTTTGATTCATAACATATTACCAATAAAAGTGCGAAAAACTTCATATCGATGTTAAGACACAACGCTATTGACTTATTTATAGTCGATGGCGTTTTTTATAGTTTTTTAACATAAACTTTACACTAGCTTTATGGCTGTTTTACAAATAGAACGTATTCTAGAACTGTAATCATAAAGCGACTGATTATTATTCTAGGAGGATGTTTCAATGAAAAAATGGCAATTATTAGGTTCTACAGTTTTAGGTGCTTCTTTACTACTAGGTGCTTGTGGTGGCGCTAGTCAAGAAGGTAATAATGGTGGAGATAGCAAATCTTCATCTGAAAATACAAATGTTGAAGGTACTGTCAAAGGGAACGGGTCTTCTACGGTTGCACCAATTATTGAAAAGTTAAATGAAGATTTTTCATTAAAATATACTAAAATTACACTTGAAAATGTAACTTCAGGTACTGGTGATGGATTTAAACAGTTTATTGCTGGTAAAACAGATTTCTCTAATGCATCTCGACCCATCAAAGATGAAGAGAAACAACAACTCGAAGATAAAAATATTGATTATACAGAATTTGAAATTGCAAAAGATGGTTTAACAGTTGCAGTAAATAAAAAGAATGATTTTGTGGATCAACTTTCTTTAGATGATTTGAAAAAGATTTATACGGGTCAAGCTACAAAATGGTCAGATGTTAATTCAAAATGGCCTGACAAAGAAATTAAAGCTTTTTCACCAGACCAATCTCATGGAACTTATGACTTCTTTACAGAAGAAGTGACTGGGGACGCAGAAATCAAGGCAGAGAAAAACCAAAATACAGACGTTATTGTAAGTTCTGTTAAAGATAATGAAAATGGTATCGGTTATTTTGCTTATAACTTCTTTAAAGAAAATGAAGGAGATTTAAAAGCAGTTAAAATTGTAGGAAAAGATGGCAAAGCTGTAGAACCTGATGAAAAAACTATTCAAGATAGCTCTTATCCATTAAGTAGACCATTATTCGTATATGCTAATAACCAAAAATTAAAAGAAAATAAAGCATTTGCTGAATTTATGAAATTTACTTTAGAAGATAAAGGAAAAGCAGCTTCAGCAGTAGATTATGTCGCTTTACCAGAGAAAAAATACGATGAACAACTAAAAAAACTTCAAGAACTAACTGGTGAAAGTAAAAAATAATTGATGAATGAATAGTCACTAAATGTTGATAAAAGATGAAGACAGAAATATGACTACCAATTTCAATGTCTCATCTAAATCATCCTACCGAGGCTGAGCAGAGTTAAAGAAGACATTGAAATGTATCTTTACTCTACTCAGCTCATGCTATTTTTTAGATAGCTTAACTATTAAAGTCGTATGGTCAATATTTCAAATATACATCACAAAAGGAGTAAGTTAAATGAGTTCACAACAAAATATACGTGAAATGATACGCAAAAAAAGTGATTCGAGCTCATCGCTAAGTAATAAAATAATGCCAATAATTTTATTCTTAATCGCGATTGTGTCAATTCTTACTACTATAGGTATTGTAATCACGTTGTTAACGGAAACAATTACATTTTTCACGCGTGTTCCAATTCATAAATTCTTTCTAGAAACAGATTGGAATCCATTTTCTTCCAATCCTAAATACGGAATATGGGCACTTATTATAGGTACTTTAAAAATTACTATAATCGCAACTATATTTGCCGTGCCTGTTGGGATAGGTGCAGCAATTTACTTAAGTGAATTTGCATCAAAAAGAGCTAGAAAAATTATCAAACCGATATTAGAAATTTTAGCTGGGATTCCTACAATTGTATATGGTTTCTTTGCATTAACTTTTGTAACACCAATTTTAAGAACGATTTTTCCATCTATTGCAAGTTTTAATGCAATAAGTCCTGGTTTAGTTGTAGGTGTCATGATTATTCCAATGATTGCCAGTATGAGTGAGGATGCGATGTCTTCTGTACCCAACAAAATTAGAGAAGGAGCGCTTGGTTTAGGATCAACTAAAATAGAAATGATTTTTAAAGTCATTATTCCAGCAGCGACTTCAGGTATTATGGCATCAATTGTATTGGCTATATCTCGTGCAATAGGAGAAACAATGATTGTATCATTAGCAGCTGGCTCAACTCCTACCACAGATTTAAGTCTGACGCATTCAATTCAGACAATGACTGCGTATATTGTTCAAGTTTCTCAAGGTGATGCAACAAATGGTTCTGACTTATATTATAGTATTTACGCAGTTGGATTTACTTTATTTATATTTACTTTAATTATGAATATGATTTCGCAATGGATTACGAAACGTTACAGAGAGGAGTATTAATATGGGTTTAGTAGATCAATCAGTAGTAGAAAAAAAGCTCTCTGCACGCGCTAGTAAAAATAAAATATTTAAGGTTCTATCGTTTGCATGTACGATGATAGGTCTAATTGTTCTTGCAATATTAATCATTGACATTTTAAGAAAAGGCCTTCCAATTATGAGTTTAGATTTCTTTAGTAATTTTTCTTCATCATCTGCAAAATCAGCAGGTATAAAAGGAGCTCTAATTGGTACACTATGGTTAATGGTTACATTAATACCTATAGCATTAGTACTAGGTGTAGGAAGTGCGATTTATTTAGAAGAATATGCTAAAGATAATGCTTTAACTCGTTTTATAAGAGTAAATATTTCAAATCTTGCTTCTGTACCTTCTATTGTATATGGATTATTAGGTGCTACTATATTCGTTGCACTTATGAAATTAGGAAATTCCGTATTAGCAGCCGCTTTAACTTTAGCATTATTGATTTTGCCAGTTATTATTGTAGCGAGTCAAGAAGCATTGCGCTCTGTACCGCAATCAGTTAAAGAAGCATCATATGGACTAGGTGCAAACAAATGGCAAACAATCAAAAATGTAGTTTTACCCGCTGCAATTCCTGGGATTGTAACAGGAATAATTTTAGCAATCTCAAGAGCTATAGGTGAAACAGCACCACTTGTTGCAATTGGTATTCCAACCATACTTTTAAGAACACCTAATAGTATTTTAGATTCTTTTCAAACATTACCTTTACAGATTTACGACTGGGCACGAAAACCAGGTGTTGACTTTGAGGCACTATCATCAGGTGCAATCATTGTATTATTAATTATTCTATTAGTACTAAATGCTATAGCTATATTTATTCGAAATAAATATACAAATAATTCAAGATAAAAATGAACGGGAGTTTTGTTTATGGTAAACACTATAACAAGTCAAAATAAAGATTTAGATTTAAAGCACCAAACAAATAAAGGTGATTCAAGTTTTGTAAGCCAAAAAATGAATACTAACTCAGATCATTTAACAGATAAAGAAAGACGTATAGTATATTCAACACAAAACTTAGATTTGTGGTATGGTGAACAACATTCATTAAAAAATGTTAATCTAGATATTTTAGAAAAGAATGTTACAGCAATAATTGGACCATCAGGATCTGGGAAATCTACCTACATTAAGACACTAAATCGAATGGTTGAACTAGTTCCTGGAGTAAAAACATCAGGTAAAATATTCTATAGAGATCAAAATATTTTTGAAAAAAAATATCCTGTTGAAAAACTACGTACAAATGTAGGTATGGTCTTTCAACAACCTAATCCATTTCCTAAATCTATCTATGATAACATTACTTATGGACCAAAAATACATGGTATTAAAGATAAAAAAATATTAGATGAAATTGTTGAAAAATCATTACGAGGTGCTGCGATTTGGGACGAATTAAAAGATAGATTAAATCAAAACGCATATGGTTTATCGGGTGGTCAACAACAACGTGTTTGTATTGCACGTTGCTTAGCAATTGAGCCTGATGTAATTCTGATGGACGAGCCAACATCAGCATTAGATCCAATATCAACTTTGAGAGTTGAAGAACTTGTTCAAGATCTTAAAAAAGATTATTCTATTATAATTGTTACGCATAATATGCAACAAGCAGCGCGTGTTTCAGATAAAACAGCATTTTTCTTAAACGGTTATGTTAATGAATATGATAACACTGATAAAATATTCTCAAACCCAAGTGATAAACAAACAGAAGACTATATTTCAGGACGTTTTGGCTAATGAGTATTATTCGTAAACGGTATGAAGATCAGCTAAATGAACTGTATAAAGATATACGGCGTCTTGGTTTACGCGTTTATTTTAGTATAAACAAATCTATCCATGTGTTAACAGATAGTGAGATTACACATGCTCGTAAACTTATTAAACAAGATAGGGCTATCAATGAATTAGAACATGAAATTAATGATAAGGTAGTCATGTTAATTACACGTCAACAACCCATTGCTACAGATTTACGTCTTATGATTTCGGCTTTAAAAATAGCTAATGAGTTTGAAAGAATGGGTGATAATGCTGCGAATATAGCTAAAATAAGAACACGTGTTCAATTCACTGATCATTATATAACAATGCGTCTTGAAACTATGGGGAAATTAGCATTATTAATGCTAAAAGATTTAAATGATGCTTCTAAAAATCGAGATATCGTACTTGTAAAAGAAATAATTGAACGTGATATTGATATAGATGATTTATACAAAGACATCATAAATACGACTTACCTAATAGATAACGATCCATTTGTAGCTGGACAAGCGCATTTAGTAGCTCGATATTTAGAACGTATCGGTGATCACATTGTTAATATAGCTGAACATATGTATTATTTTTATACTGGTCACCATTATGAATCTTATGAAAAATAATCCTTTCCTAAAATGATATAAAATGATATTATAAGAAGGTCGTATTTTGAAGAAGATTAGGAGGGGTAGTATGCGTGTTAACGTTACATTAGCATGTACAGAATGTGGAGACCGCAATTATATTTCTACTAAAAATAAAAGAAATAATCCTGAGCGAGTTGAAATGAAAAAATTCTGTTCACGTGATAATAAACATACTTTGCATCGTGAAACAAAATAAAACAAATTCAATCTTGGACTAGAACTCAATATGTTCTAGTCTTTTTTTATTATTTTGGAAATTAAAATCATATTTTTTCAAATTGTGCTTATATTTTTCATTTACATATCATGACATCCTTATACATGCATTGTATAATAATACGTAAGTAAGGAGGTTCTTATTTTGGATAAAAAAGAAATTCGATCTGAAACAATAAACAAAATGAAGCGTATGAATAAATCTACAAAAAAACTGTCAGATAAATGGCTATTTGAACAATTGATTCAACATCCTAAATTTAAAGAGTCTAACTCAATCGGAATTGTTTTATCAATGCCTCACGAAGTTGAAACTGACAAAATTATAAAAAAAGCATTAGATTTGGGTAAAAAAATTTATGTTCCTAGTACTAATTATCAACATCGTACTATGAATTTTCAACAATTATTCAATCTAAATCAAGTTGATACTGATGAAAAGGGAATTCGCTTCGTAAATGAAGAAACATCTATTAATAATGAATTAGATCTTGTAATTGTTCCAGGAGTTGCTTTCGATACTAAAGGATATAGAATTGGCTATGGTGGTGGATATTTTGATCGCTACTTATCACAACACAATCCTAAAACAATAAGTTTAGTTTATGATCTTCAAGTTTATGAACATTTACCAACTGAATCTCATGATCGTCCTATATCTGAGCTCATCATTGCAGATACAAATAAAATAGATTAATGGAGGATATAGATGATAGACGAACAAAAACTTTGGAAAACAGCTTATTTGTGGATTAGATATTTAAACTATCGATGTATACACTATGAACCTGATCGTAATGAAGTATGGCTTTTCAATTCTAAAAAAGAACATGTCGCAATATTTAAATATGGTACCTTTACATCACAGGAATTGGACTTTGATAAAAACAAAATAATCGATCATGATAAACAACTCAAAGAACATTTGAATCATAGCATCCGTAAATACGATTTCTTCATTTTTACAGATAAAACGTTTAATGCGAGTTCTTTAAATATAACAAATCCTGTTCACCTATTTTTTCATCCCATTTTAACAGGTAAAGATTTAAATAACATAAATAATCATTCTTTAGTTAAATTTTTTATCACTAAAAATGATAAAAAATCTCAAGATGACTATAAAAAGAAAGTTTTAAATACAAATGTAGTAGAGCAATCAATGTATCGATTTGCACCTATCACTAATATCTTAATTATTGTTAACGTTTTAATATGGCTAATGATCACATTATTTTTACCTCATCGTAGCGATATTGAAATCATAAACTTAGGTGCGCTTTCTCATTTTAACGTAGTCCAAGGTGAATGGTATAGATTAATTACTTCAATGTTTTTACATTTGAACTTTGAGCATTTAATTTTTAATATGTTTTCGCTTTATATTTTTGGAAAACTTGTTGAGGCACATATTGGTAGTTTAAAAACATTAGCTGTTTATTTAGTTTCAGGTATATTCGGCAATTTAATTTCTTTAGCAATTTTACCACAAGGGTTTTCTGTTGGTGCAAGTGGTGCTATATTTGGATTATTAGGTGCTCTGGTAGCTTTAATGATTATCAGTAAAAAATTCACTCATAAAACTCTAATCCAACTTATTATTGCTATAATTATTATGGCTGTGATCACATTACTTGTTAGAAATGTTAATATTGTCGCACACTTATCTGGACTATTAGGTGGATTTATTATTATATATTTATCTTTTTATAAGAAGAATTCAAAAAAATATTTTTATGTATTACTAATTCTAAGTATTTTATGTCTG
This sequence comes from Staphylococcus canis, assembly GCF_016238445.1. Taxonomy (GTDB): domain Bacteria; phylum Bacillota; class Bacilli; order Staphylococcales; family Staphylococcaceae; genus Staphylococcus; species Staphylococcus canis. Next base: position 11,066 of record NZ_JABANU010000022.1, on the reverse strand, counting down.
ATAGTTAGTACTATTAAAATTTTTTTAACTCCAGATGTTAATATTTATAATGAAATTATTCAAAAAGAGATGCATAATGGAAACTTTACTAAATCTAAAAGTATGATTCAAAATACTGAAAAGCATCACTATAATGATGATGAAACTTATGTTTTATCCGGTTTAATTATCGCAACTCAAGATTCAAAAGCAGAAGCTATGGATGAATGGGAACGTGGTTTGCGTGAATTTCCTAATTCAGCCGCTCTAAATTACCAAATAGCTCTTGCAAATCGATCATTAAGTGATAACAAAAATGCAAAAAAATTTATTGATAAGGCATTAAAATCAGAACCTAATAACCACAATTATCAAAATTTAAAAAAAGAATTGGATGATACGAATGCAAACAAATCTTAAAACACTTTATGATGTTCTTCAGCTGTTAAAAAAATATGGCTTCATCATTTATTTTGACAAAGAAGAGGATAGACTTGTTATGATTGAAAATGAGATAGAAAACTTGTATCATCATCAATTGATAAATAGAGACGACTATATTCAATCAAAAAGATTAATCAATCAGAGAAGGATGGAACTTACATGACTAAAAACATAATTTTATCTGCTGATGTCGGAGGAACAACTTGTAAATTAGGTATTTTAAATGATTCATTAGAAATTTTAGAAAAATGGTCAATTGAAACTGATATATCTGATACAACTGGCCGACTACTCTTAAGACAAATATATGAAGCTTTTGTTAGTAAAATGGAAGAAAAAAATCTTTTAATGGAATCTGTTATCGGGATGGGAATAGGTATTCCAGGTCCAGTTGATTTTGAACATGGTATTATTCGCGGAGCTGTAAATTTAAATTGGCCCGATAAAGTAAATGTTATTGAAATTATGAAATCATTCGTAGATTTTCCTGTAGTTGTAGATAATGATGCAAATGTTGCAGCATTAGGTGAAAAATTTAATGGTGCAGGTAAAGATGCGGATGATGTAGTTGCTATAACGCTTGGTACTGGCCTTGGTGGTGGTATCATTTCAAATGGGAAAATAGTGCACGGTCATAATGGTTCTGGAGCTGAATTAGGTCATTTTAGAGTTGATCATGATCAAAGATTCAAATGTAACTGTGGTAAATGGGGGTGTATTGAAACAGTAGCTTCAGCAACCGGAGTTATTAATTTAGTTAATTTTTACTATCCTAAATTGACGTTTAAGTCTTCAATTCTTGAATTAATTAAAAATAATACAGTTACCGCTAAAGCTGTATTTGATGCTGCTAAAGAGGGCGATCAATTCTGTATTTTTATTACAGAGCGAGTAGCACAATATATTGCATATTTAGCAAGCATTATAAGTGTAACAACTAACCCTAAATACATTATTCTGGGTGGAGGAATGTCAGATGCTGGTGACATTCTGATTGAAAATATCAAAACTGAATATTTTCATCTTACATTTACACCAGCGCAAGAAAATACTGAAATTGTTCGTGCAGAACTAGGGAACGATGCAGGAATGGTAGGCGCAGCAGGACTCATCAAAACATATATTATAGATAAGGAGTAATTCAAAATGGCAATTGTAGATGTAGTAGTAATTCCAGTAGGTACAGAAGGGCCTAGTGTAAGTAAATATGTTGCAGAAATTCAAACAAAACTTGAAGAATTTAAAAAGGATGGAAAAATTGACTATCAACTAACTCCAATGAATACGTTAATTGAAGGTGACTTGAAAGATTTATTTGAAGTAGTACAAGCTATTCATGAACTTCCTTTTAACAAAGGATTAGATCGTGTTTGTACAAATATTCGAATTGATGATAGACGTGATAAAACTCGTAAAATGAATGATAAACTAAAATCAGTTGAAAAACATTTAAAATAATTGATAGGAGGATAAATATGAAAATTTCATCACTTATATTAGGACCAGTTAGTACTAATACTTATTTTGTTGAAAACGAAAATGAACTCATATTAATTGATCCAGCGGCAGATGCTGATGAAATTATTAAAAAAATTAAATCCTCTCAGAAAGCCTTAGTCGCTGTATTATTAACACATGCACACTTCGATCACATTGGTGCCTTAGATGAAGTGTTAAGTCAATATCCAGTAGATGTGTATATTCATGAAAATGAAGTAGATTTTCTTAAATCACCTGAGAAAAATGGCTCTGCACATTTCGAATCATTCGGACTACCGATAATTAAAAGTGATGCTACTCCTAAAATATTAGGAGAAGGTAATCACCAACTTGGTAATTTTGAATTTGAAGTGCTTCATACACCGGGACATTCTCCAGGAAGTTTAACATATGTTTTTAAGGACTTTGCTATTGTTGGAGATACTTTATTCAATAATGGAATAGGACGAACAGATTTATATAAAGGCGATTATGAAACACTAGTTGATTCTATAAAAGATAAAATCTTTTCTTTAGATGATACTTTACCTTTATATCCCGGTCATGGTCCTTCAACAACAATTTCAAATGAACTTATGAATCCATATTTATAAAAAAATTAAAGTAATGTTGTCACCTCTTACGTGTGTATATGTGAGAGGTGATTTTTATGCAATTATTATTGGACAATGTTTTGCATTATGCAATACAACAACAAGCTTCAGATGTACATTTTATTCCATCACAATCGCAAGTAGAAATTAAACTAAGAGTAAAAGATGAATTGATTCTATATGATACTTTGAATCTAGATATTTATCGAAAATTACTTACTCTTATAAAATTTCAAGCTGGCTTAGATATTTCATCACATCATAAAGCACAAAGTGGAAGATATCTATACGAATATCAATCATTATATTTTCTTCGTGTTTCAACATTACCCCTAAATCTTGGAATTGAAAGCTGCGTCGTACGAATAACTCCTCAATATTTTCAGACATCAACTAATGAACCAATTAATGAACCAATTGACGATATTAAACGTATTATGGAGAAAAAACAAGGTCTTATTTTATTTAGTGGTCCTACTGGCGCTGGGAAAAGTACATTAATGTATCAAATGGTTCTTTACGCGAAAGAACGTTTGAATTTAAATATAATTACAATTGAAGATCCTGTAGAACAAATCTTAAATGGTATAACTCAAATTTCTGTTAATGAAAGAGCCAATATAACTTATGGAACTTCATTAAAAGCCATATTGCGCTGTGACCCTGATGTTATATTAATTGGTGAAATAAGGGATGAGAAAATCGCTAAAGATGTCATTCAAGCAAGCTTAAGTGGCCATCTTGTACTCTCTACAATACATGCTTCTGATTGTAGTGGGGTGTTACTCAGATTGTTAGAAATGGGCACTACTCAGCAGGATTTAATACAAGCTGTTAACTTAGTAGTTAATCAACGACTAATTACAACAAAAAGTTATGAGCGGCAACTGGTATATGAGACAATGAGACATTCAGATATTGATTACTTTTTATCAAATAATTATCAATTACCAAACCAATTCATTACTCTTTTTGATAAATTAGCTTTACTAGAAAAAGAAGGCGTAATTGATGAAACAACTTTACGACGTTATCAAAAGTAAAAAGACGCAAAAATTAGTCAACAAAGCACATCTTATTATTATTAAAAGGCTATACCAATTATTAGACCATGGTTTTACTTTAGCAGAAGCAACAATATTTATAATTGATCAATTAAATTTAAATGATCAATCATATGTTAATCATATTAAAAGCCATTTAGAAACCGGTATGGACTGTTATACATTATTTAAAATGTTAAAATTTCCGAGAACTATACTAATGCAGATATACTTTGCTGAACGGTACGGTACTTTACCTGAGACATTAAAACGATGTCATCAATATTATGAAAAAAATAGAATCTTAAAATCAAAATTAATTAAAACAGTACAATACCCCTTAATATTACTTGCTATATTCTTAATATTAATTATTACATTAAACTTTACAGTAATGCCTCAGTTTGAATATATGTATGAATCTATGCAAGTAAAAATCTCACTTACACAAATCTTTTTGAAACAATTCATATCAAATTTTCCAATAATACTAGTTTTAACAATTTTGTTGATAGGTACTTTTATACAAATATTTAGAAAGTACTTATCTATACTAAATATTGAAAAACAAGTAAAAATCTTAGTAAAAATACCGATTTTTAATAAATATTACAAGCTCTTAATGACGTATCAAATTACTAATCAATTTATTTTATTTTTAATGAATGGTATCTCTATTAATGACATTGTCAATATTTATGTCACACAAGATGAAAGTGTATTTCTTAAATTTTTAGGTCATCATTTACAACGTGAAATTAAAAAAGGGAAAACATTTTCTAAAATCTTATCGGATTTAAATTGTTTTGAACATCATTTCATTTCTTATATTGAACAAGGAGAAAAAAGAGATAGGTTAGAAATTGAATTGAATATTTATAGTTACTTCTTAATAGAACATATCGAATCATTTATTTCAAATCACATAAAATGGATTCAACCTATAATGTTTTTTCTTATAAGCATATTGATACTATCCGTTTATCTCGTAATGATGCTACCAGTTTTCGAAATGATACAAACAATACAAAGTTAGGAGATTATTTTATGAAACGAAAATTATTTACTTATTTACGCAGAAATAAAGCTTTCACTTTAATTGAAATGTTACTTGTTTTACTAATTATCAGTGTACTACTCATATTAATCATACCAAATATAGCTAAACAATCAGAACATATCCAAAGAACAGGTTGCAATGCACAACTCAAATTAGTAGACAGCCAAATTGAAGCTTATACTTTAAAATTTAATTCTAAGCCTAATTCAATTGATGATTTAGTAAGAGAAGGATATATCAAAGAAAACCAAAAAAATTGTAAATCTGGAGAAACAATATCAATAAGAGGTGGTGAAGCTGTTACATCATAAAATGGCATTTACACTCGTTGAAATGTTGATCGTGATGAGTATTATATCATTAATGACTTTTCTAATGTTATCTCATCCACCAAAATTACTTTCTGAAAATCAAATTAAATTACAATCAAAATTATTTACAACTAAAATTGATTTGTATCAAGCTCAAGCTATTAAGCATAAATCTCCAGTTCTATTAGTATTCAGAAAGAAACAAAATGATATAAAAGTGGTTATGCATAATCCAAGAGAAACATTATTTATACCTTTAACACCTTTAAAGCTATCACCCGAATCAAATTTAGAATATTTATCTATAGATGAATACGGCAATGTAAATAACTTTGGAACATTACAATTGCAACTAAATAATAGGAAATTTAAAGTGATTTTTCATATTGAACAAGGGAGGTATAGGATCGTATATTTAAAATAAAAAAGGGATACACATATTTAGAAGCTACTTTCGCTTTGTTTATCATTTCTATATTATGCTTTTCTATAATATATATATTTAATTCATTAGAACATGAATACAACGATTTAAAATCTGATTTAGAAACACATCGAACTTTTTTCATTATTTTAGAACATAACATTCCAAGAGAAAGGATGAACATTCAAGATTTTATAATTATACCTCATGAAGAAAAAATATGCATCGAAAATTCAAAATATCACAACTCAATTTGTTTTAAGCACTAAGGGTTTTACTATGATTGAGACCGTATTTTCACTTTTTATACAATCATTAATTATTATAATAATTCCTATACTTATATTTAACTTACAAAACTATAAAACATTAATATTAGAAGATAGAACTTATGATATTGAATTAATGTCAAAAGAAGTTGCTACGAAAATCCAAAAGGCTAAAAGTGTCACTTTCAAAAACTATTCAAATGAACTGAATATACTTAATGATAATCAAACAATAACGTACAAATTAAACAATTTTAAATTAATAAAAACAGTAAATGGTAAAGGCAATATTACCGTCTTTAATCAAATGAGAAATGTTAAGTTTTTTAAGTTAAACCAAAAATACATCATAATGAAATATGAATATTACAAAGGAGACAAATGGTTTGAAGCACAATGTTTATTCTAATAAAGGATTTACACTCCCTTTATTATTCGTAATTTTTTCTAGTTATACTTTTTTTATCTCTTTTTATTTAGTAATATACACTGTGAAACTACAAGCGTTAGATGCATTGAATGACTATTATATTCATGAAATAAATTTAACATTGCAAAAAGGTGATATTAATGATTAAATCAAATTTACCTATAATATTGATTGGTTTTATGGGATCAGGAAAAACAACAATAGGTCAAGAATTTGCACAATTAAATGACTTAACATTTGTCGATTTAGACCGTTATATTGTTGAAACAATGAATTTATCTATACCTGAAATATTTGAAAGATATGGAGAAAAAGAATTTCGAAAGATTGAATTAAAATCATTAAAAGAAGTTATAAAGAAATACGATATTATTGCAACTGGTGGTGGAATTGTAGAATCAGAACGTTCACTTAATTATTTAAACTCTATCAATCATCCTATAATATGGATTGATGCGCCGTTCGACACGCTATATACTCGTATCAAAAATGATAAAAATCGACCTAATGCGTTTGGTCAAAATTATAATACTGTAAAAAACTTGTATTTTAAGCGTTATTCACGGTATAATGAAATCGCATTCATTAAGTTATCATCAAACATTCCATTTGATAGAACACTTAATGAACTAAATCAATTTATTAATGCGGACGACCAATATTAGAGAGCATGGTTTATCCATCGCCGAAGGAGCAAGTATAATACGAATCTCTCAGGCAAAAGGATAATATTGCGACGCGTTCCTGAAGGTATATCAACAGGGTTGTATTCATAAATACACTCTGTTTTTTATTAGGATTCTAGGAGGGTATACAATGGTTCAAGATTTGAAAAAAACACCACTGTACCAACATTATGTTGATGTTGGAGCTAAGATTGTTGAATTTGGTGGATGGGCAATGCCGGTTCAATTTTCTAGTATTAAAGAAGAACATAATGCTGTACGACAAAATGCTGGTTTGTTCGACGTTAGTCATATGGGAGAAATACTGATTGAAGGAGAGCAAGCAAAAGAGCTAGCCCAATATGTCTTATCAAATGATGTTAATTTATTAACTGATAAAAAAGCTCAATACACTGCATTGTGTAATGAAAACGGTGGAGTTATTGACGATTTAGTTATTTACAAACTAAATGACAATCAGTATTTACTTGTAGTTAATGCAGCTAATACTGATAAAGACTTCGAGTGGATTAATAATCATAAAAACAATTTTAACGCAGAAGTGAAAAATGTTTCTAAAGAGTATGGACAACTTGCCATTCAAGGTCCTAATGCACGTAACATCGTTCAAGAAAATACAGATACTGATGTTAGTGAACTATCAATGTTTGAATTTTTAAAAGATGTTAATGTTTTTGGTAAAAATGTGATTTTATCTCAATCAGGTTACACAGGTGAAGACGGTTTTGAAATTTACTGTAACATTGATGATGTGGTTGATATTTGGAATGCAATATTAAAATATGATGTTACACCATGTGGTCTTGGTGCACGTGATACACTACGCTTGGAAGCAGGTTTACCACTGCACGGTCAAGATTTAACTGAAGATATTACACCTTACGAGGGCGGCATTGCATTCGCTGCAAAACCTTTAATTGAAGAAGATTTTATTGGAAAATCTGTACTTAAAGAGCAAAAAGAAAATGGTGCTCCAAGACGTTCAATTGGTTTGAAAATCGTTGAAAAAGGGATACCAAGAACGGACTATGCTATCTTAGATTTAGATGGTAATGAAATTGGTAAAGTAACTTCTGGTACACAATCACCATTATCTGGTGAATCTATTGGTTTAGGTATTATCCAACGTGACAAATTTGAGATGGGTAAAGAAGTATTAATTCAAATCAGAAAGCGTCAAGTCAAAGCACAAATCGTCAAAAAAAATCAAATCAAAAAATAAGGGGTGTAGACATTGAGTCATCGTTATATTCCATTAACTGAACAAGATGAAAAAGAAATGTTAGAAACGATAGGCGTTAATTCAATTAGCGATCTATATAGTGACGTTCCTGAAAATATTCTATTAAATAGAGATTTAAATATTGCTGCAGCTGAACCAGAAACACAATTATTAAAACGTTTAAATAAAGTTGCAAATAAAAACATTACTAAAGAAACACATACAAGTTTCTTAGGTGCTGGTGTTTACGATCATTATGCACCTGCTGTTGTTGATTCATTAATTTCAAGATCTGAGTTCTATACAGCTTATACACCTTACCAACCTGAAATTTCACAAGGTGAGTTACAAGCGATTTTTGAATTCCAAACAATGATTTGTGAATTAACTTCAATGGATGTTGCAAACTCATCAATGTACGATGGACCAACAAGTTTTGCTGAAGCATGTCTATTAGCTTGGGGAAAAACGAAAAAGAATAAAATTGTAGTTTCTAAAGGTATACATTATCAAGCGCTACAAGTATTACACACATATGAAAAAATTCATGATGATTATGAAGTAGTTGAAGTTGAATTAGATGGTACAATAACTGATCTAGATAAACTTAAAGAAGCAATTGATGATGATACTGCTGCTGTAGCAGTTCAATACCCAAACTTCTTTGGCTCAATTGAAGATTTAGAAGCTATCCAATCATATGTTAAAGATACTAAAGCATTATTTATTGTGTATGCTAATCCGTTATCATTAGGTTTATTAACTCCTCCAGGTGAATTTGGAGCTGATATTGTTGTAGGAGATACACAAGTATTCGGTATTCCTACTCAATTTGGTGGACCTCACTGTGGTTATTTCGCTACAACTAAAAAATTAATGCGTAAAATGCCTGGTCGCTTAGTAGGACAAACTCAAGATGATGATGGAAATCGTGGTTTTGTTTTAACTTTACAAGCTAGAGAACAACATATTCGTCGTGAAACAGCAACTTCAAATATCTGTTCAAACCAAGCATTGAATGCATTAGCTTCTTCAATTGCGATGTCAGCACTAGGTAAAGAAGGTATCTATGAAATTGCGGTTCAAAACTTAGAAAACGCAAACTATGCTAAAGAACAATTTAAAGCTCAAGGTTTCGAGGTATATGATGATGTTTCATATAACGAATTTGTAGTTAAATTCAATCGTCCAATCAGTGAAATTAATAAATCACTTCTAGATGAAGAGATTATTGGTGGATTTGATTTAGGTGTCATTGGTGAAGAATTCGAAAATCATATGCTTGTAGCTGTTACTGAATTACGTACAAAAGATGAAATAGATACATTTGTTAAGAAAGCAGGTGAACTTAATGGTTAGTAAATCAAGCCCATTAATTTTTGAACGTTCTAAAGCAGGTCGATTTGCATACTCATTACCACCAAAAGAAATTGACAATAATGTAGCAGATAAAATTTTAGATAAAAAATTCCTTCGTAAAGAGAAAGCTGAATTCCCTGAGGTTTCTGAATTAGATTTAATAAGACATTATACTGAGCTTTCAAATAAAAACTTTGGTGTTGATACAGGATTTTATCCATTAGGTTCATGTACAATGAAATATAATCCAAAGATTAATGAAAAAGTTGCACGTTTGAATGGTTTCGCTGAATCACATCCTTTACAAGATGTTGATCAAGTTCAAGGCTCTTTAGAAATTATTTATAGCTTACAAGAAGAATTGAAAGAAATTACAGGTATGGATGAAATTTCACTACAACCTGCTGCTGGAGCTCATGGTGAGTGGACTTCATTAATGATTTTCAAAGCTTATCATCTTAAAAATGGCGATACGCAACGTAATGAGGTAATCGTTCCAGACTCTGCACACGGTACTAACCCTGCATCAGCTACTTTTTCAGGATTTAAATCTGTAACTGTTAAATCTAACGAAAAAGGCGAAGTAGACATTGAACACTTAAAAGAACTAGTTAGTGAAAAAACAGCTGCAATTATGTTAACAAACCCTAACACTTTAGGTATTTTTGAAACTAATATTATGGAAATCCGTGACATTGTACATGAAGCTGGCGGGTTGCTATATTATGATGGTGCTAACTTAAATGCTATTATGGATAAAGTACGTCCTGGTGATATGGGATTTGATGCTGTACACTTAAACTTACACAAAACATTTACAGGTCCTCACGGCGGTGGTGGACCAGGTGCAGGCCCAATTGGTGTTAAAAAAGAATTACGTGAATTTTTACCTAAGCCATTAGTTGTAAAAAATGGAGATCGCTTCGAATACGATAATGACATTGAATATTCAATTGGACGTGTAAAACCATACTATGGTAACTTTGGTATTTATTTACGTGCATACACTTATATTCGCAGTATGGGTTATCAAGGACTTAAAGAAGTATCTGAAGCAGCAGTTCTTAATGCTAACTACATTAAAGCACGCTTAAAAGATACATTTGATATTCCATTTGACCAATTCTGTAAACATGAGTTTGTTCTAAGTGGTAAGAGACAGAAAAAACTTGGTGTACGTACATTAGATATGGCTAAACGTTTATTAGACTTTGGTGTACATCCACCAACAGTTTACTTCCCATTAATTGTTGATGAAGCAATGATGATTGAACCGACAGAAACTGAATCAAAAGAAACATTAGATCATTTTATTGATGCTTTATTACAAATTGCTAAAGAGGCAGAGGAAGATCCAGATAAAGTATTAGAAGCACCTCATACAACAATTATTGATAGATTAGATGAAACGACTGCAGCTCGTAAACCAATCTTAAAATTTGAAGAACTTAAAGCTGAAAAATAATAAACTCATTTTTTGCTAAGTGATTTAAATTTACAATATAAATAATCCCCTTCATCCTTTCTCAATTATTGAGTAGGTGAAGGGGATTAAACTTTTCAGGTTCTATAATAAATCGGACTGGTGGCATTTAAATTATAAATGTTGCTTGTTCGATTTTTTACTTTTTAGATGCAAAAAGACGCAATGACCTCTATTATTAAAAGTGCCCAAACCATAATAAAGGAGATCATGCGTCCATGAATTATTTTATATCAAAAACACTTAATATTAAAGACGAAAAC
>NZ_JABANU010000021.1 GCF_016238445.1 Staphylococcus canis | reverse complement strand
ATAAATATCTCTCCTTAATTTGTTTGTGGGTTACTTACAATTATAGAGATATTTGTGCCGTTTTTATATTAAAAAGTAAAAAATAACGGCTAGTGAATATTTCACCAACCGTTAAAAGTATAGAGCCTTTATTTTTATTATTTTCAAATATCACATCTAGCTTATAGCTTTGTGTGGTTTTAAAACTTTGTTTTAGTTATATATTTTGTTTTTCACACAGCATTCCATTCGAGAACTTTAGAGAAAAATATATCATTTGTCTTTGAACCTGTTTTAATTTGATATAAAATGAATTTGGCATGCTTTTACAAATAGGCTAATTTTTAAATTATTGGGTGATACATCGTGAAGAATTATATTAGAAATTTAACTTACGTCGATACTTCTAAAATTAATATAAATAGAGGTATGCGCTTAGGTATTTTGATGTTTATTCCTTTATTATATGGATTAATCTTTCATGATTTTCCTAATGCGCTTTTAGCAACTATTGGAACGTTTGCACATATTTATGTATTTAATGGTACATTTACTTCTCGTATGCGTTCGGTCACTTTTGCGACGCTTGGGCTAATGCTTGCGATGATGCTCGGTACACTTACGATGACTTCTCCATTATTATTTGGTATTTTTTTATTAATATTTGCAGTTGTACCATATTATGTTTTCAATACACTAAATATTCCTGGTCCATCTTCTACTTTTTTTATCATTGCATTTAGTTTATCTAGTGTAATGCCAGAGGATCCTGAAGCTTTTTTATCCAGAGGTCTTATCGTTGGTCTAGGTGGTTTGCTTGGTATATTACTTGTCTATACTGAGTCTAAAATTAAAGGGAAGAAACCTGAGAACGATGCGGTACGTGAAGATTTTGTACATATTCAGAAATTGGTTCAACATTTTAATAATCAATCAGAATTTAATGATTTAACGAAAACTACAGTTAAAGTTTTGACTAACTCCTCAGAAATTTTAAATACGACTGGTTCATCACTTCAAAAAAAATCGAGTGATTATCAACGTCTTACATTACTGCATCATATTGCAGAAGGGATTTATTCCGAGTTGTTAGAACTAAATGCGAAAGGTCATCGTCCATTACCTCAAGATATTATAGATATGATGGATTATATGGCTTCACGTATTATTTATCCGAAACAAGAGCATCCAAAGTGGCGTAAACAAGTTGATGTTCCTTCACGTTATCAAGAGCTTGTAGCACTTATCTTTAAATTAGAAGAAATTTTAGAAGCGCCTATTGAGCAAGTGAGTAAAAAGATAAATCTTCGCTCTCCGCGTTATCGTGAACGTCTATTGTATCACTTGACACCATTATCTATAAACTTTATTTCATCATTGAGATACTCTGTGATTGTAGGTGTTGCAATTTTAATTGCGTTATTATTTGATTTCGAACGGGCTTATTGGATCCCTTTAAGTGCGCATACCGTATTAATTGGTGGCACAACGGTTGCGAGTATTGAGCGTGGTGGTGCACGTTGGATCGGAACGCTTGTTGGTGTAGGTATCGCAACGCTTATTTTAAGTTTTCATCCTAATATTATTATTATCGTGCTCGTGATGTGTTTGAGTGGTGCGCTTACTGAAATAGTAATTGGTGCAAACTATGCCTTAGCAATGATTGCTATTACAACACAAGTCATTTTATTAAGCGGTTTGGCTCAAGGTAATTTAACAGTAGGTATTGCAGTTCCAAGATTACTTGATACGACAGTTGGTATTTTAATAGCGATTATCGGAGTATTACTAATTGGACGAAGATTGGCCTCTAAAAACCTTCCAGAAATTATGGGGGATGTTGCAAGAATTGAGGCTCAAATTTTCCACTTTGTGTTTTCGGAAAATGCATATGATCGACAAGCTTTTCGCACACGCGATCGTTTACGTTTGAAATTAAGTATTGAAAATATGTACGCGATGTATCGACATGCATATGGAGAGTTAAGTTCTAACCAAAAGCGGACACAATATTTTTATCCTGCAATGTTTTTATTGGAACAAATTAATTTTCAATTGACCCAATTATTGTACGATTCAAGATGTTATTATTTAGATGATGACACAATGGGTAAATATTTACTCGCTTTTGAAAATGTGGCAAAACATTTTGATCGTGGTAAACATCATCAAGTAGTCATTGATTTGCCTCTTCTACCATATTATGCACAAATTCGACGTTCATTAATGCAACTTCAAGATATTGAGTTATATGATTATCAAAATAAACGTAATCCAAACTTGTTCGCACATTAGAGTATAAAATATAACAATTAAAACGGAGTCACTTGTGAAAGTTTTTTAAATACAAGTGACTCCATTTTGATTCTATGATTGTTCATTTTTAATTGGTGTTTAAACTTTGAATTAATTGATTAATATGTTCCTCTAACTCTTCTATAGGTATGCCTCCAAAGCCTAAAACAAATGTTGGTTTATCGTAAGTATACTTAAATAAATATTGAGATATTGGACGAATTTGGATGTCATAATATCGAAATCGCTCTAAACATTCTGATTCTGTTAAACCATTAACGATTTGAATAACAAAATGCATACCAGTAGCCTCTCCTGAAATTTGAAAGATGTGTGGATAACGTTTCAAATGATTTAATAAAACATCTCTTTTTTTACGATATATTTTCCTCATTCGATTAAGATGGCGCTCAAATTGGTAACTTTCCATAAAACGACTAACTATAAATTGTGTATGACGCGGTACAGTGCCCCCTTCAATATTTGTTTTTTGTCGGTAACGTGTCATAAGTCTTTCAGGTAGCACCGCGTATGCGATACGAATGGTAGGTGATATTGATTTTGAAAAGGTACTAATATAAATAACGCTCCCTGTCTGATCTAAACTTTGTAGTGCGGGAATAGGTTTACCTTCATATCGAAACTCTGAATCATAATCATCTTCAATGATAAATCGGTCTTGATGAGTACTAGCCCATTTTAATAATTGAATTCTTTTTTTGAGTCGCATCGTTACGCCTGTGGGGAATTGATGACTTGGTGTAATATAAACAACTTCATGACGCCATTGATTAATATTTTGCGTATCAATACCATCGTGTGTGATTGGTAAAAAATCATGATTGATGTGCTTACGTTTTAAAACCTGACGGACCTGTCGATAAATAGGGTCTTCAAGTATAAATGAGCAGGTTTCAGGTAAGATATCCGTAATGATTGATAATAGTTGATCTGTTGAGGAGGCGATAATGACTTGATCGGGTGTAGACTGGACACCTCGGCTATGGAAAAGGTACTGACTGATTTGAGCACGTAAATGATAATCTCCTTGTATATGACCGGATTCAATGAGATCGTATTGTAAGTCTTCAAATGCCTCTTTGGCATATTTACGAAATTGCTCGAATGGAAAATGTGCCTTATCTACCGCACCAAGTTGAAAGGTATATTTCGGAAGTTCTACATGTTTATGATGGACTTCTGAAGAGATGTGATTTTGACTTTGGTGTGAGACAACAACAGGTAATGATTCGATATCACTAACGTAGTACCCTGACTTAGGTTTGCTAATAATAAACCCCTCATCAATTAACAGCCCATAAGCATTTTCTATTGTTGTTTGACTTAATGATAAATGATGACTGAGTTGACGTTTTGAAGGTAATTTTTCACCTTCACGTATTGTGTTATTAATAATATTTTCTTTGATTTTTTCGTAGAGTTGTATATAAATCGGTTGGTCTTTAGATTTATCTATATTAAACATTAACATTTCCATTGTTTTATCCCTCTTAACTGACCTCTATAAATTATTTATTTCTGGCACTTTTAGAGGTTCAGTTTATAGTATATTCTACATTTGTATAGAATAAAAGGGGGCAATTAAAACATGTCAAAACAAGTTGGTTCAGATCGTGTTAAAAGAGGAATGGCTGAAATGCAAAAAGGCGGCGTCATTATGGACGTTGTGAATGCTGAACAAGCTAAAATTGCTGAAGAAGCAGGTGCTGTTGCGGTTATGGCACTAGAACGTGTACCATCAGATATCCGAGCAGCGGGTGGCGTTGCACGTGCAGCGAATCCTAGAATTGTTGAAGAAGTTATGAATGCAGTTTCTATTCCAGTAATGGCGAAATGTCGTATTGGTCATATTACAGAAGCTAGAGTTTTAGAAGCTATGGGTGTAGACTATATCGATGAGTCTGAAGTATTAACACCAGCTGATGAAGTTTTCCATTTAAAGAAAAGTGACTACACAGTTCCATTCGTATGTGGTTGCCGTAATTTAGGAGAAGCAGCACGTCGTATCGGTGAAGGCGCTGCAATGCTTCGTACAAAAGGTGAGCCAGGTACAGGTAATATTGTAGAAGCTGTACGTCATATGCGCCAAGTGAATCAAGAAGTTAATCGCATTACTGTAATGAGTGATGATGAGTTAATGACTGAAGCTAAAAACTTAGGTGCACCATACGATATTTTAAAAGATATTAAATCACAAGGACGCTTACCTGTTGTAAACTTTGCGGCAGGCGGTGTAGCCACACCTCAAGATGCTGCATTAATGATGGAACTTGGTGCAGATGGTGTCTTTGTTGGATCAGGTATCTTCAAATCAGAAGATCCAGAAACTTTCGCAAAAGCGATTGTTCAAGCGACAACACATTACCAAGATTACGAATTAATTGGTAAACTTGCTAAAGAATTAGGTACAGCAATGAAAGGTTTAGATATTAATCAACTTTCATTAGAAGAACGTATGCAAGAGCGTGGTTGGTAAGATGAAAATTGGTGTACTTGCGTTACAAGGTGCCGTACGTGAACATATTCGACAAATCGAAAAAAGTGGTCACGAAGGCGTTTATATTAAAAAAGTAGAACAACTTAAAGATATTGACGGATTGATTATTCCAGGTGGAGAATCTACTACACTACGACGTCTTATGGATTTATATGGCTTTAAAGAAGCGTTACAACAATCTGAATTACCGATGTTTGGCACGTGCGCAGGATTGATTGTGCTTGCAAAAGACATTGTAGGTGAAGAGGGATATCTTAAAAAACTAGATATTGATGTTGAACGCAATTCATTTGGTAGACAAGTCGATAGTTTCGAAGCAGATTTAAATATAAAAGGCATTGAACAACCTGTTGAAGGGGTCTTTATTAGAGCACCGCATATTCAATCTGTTGATGAAGGCGTTGAAGTACTGGGCGAAATTGATGATAAAATCATTGCAGTACGTCAAGGAAAATATTTAGGCGTATCATTTCACCCTGAGCTGACAGACGATGAGAGTATTATTAATTACTTTATTAATGAAATTGTTTCAAATACAAAAGCATAAAAAACAGGACAACAATCGCATATGGTTGTTGTCCTATTTTAGTTATTTAGTTTAAATGAAGAATCCTGCGATAGTTGCTGAGATAAATGAAACAAGTGTTGCACCGAAAAGTAATTTCAGGCCGAAACGAGCAACCATGTCTCCTTTTTCGTCATTTAATGACTTAATGGCACCAGAAATGATACCGATAGAGCTAAAGTTTGCAAATGATACTAAGAAGACTGATACAATGCCCATTGCACGATCAGATAGCCCTTTAACATTACCAAGTTCTGTCATAGCAACAAATTCGTTAGATAGTAATTTTGTAGCCA
The DNA here is from genome assembly GCF_016238445.1 of Staphylococcus canis. Lineage (GTDB taxonomy): Bacteria > Bacillota > Bacilli > Staphylococcales > Staphylococcaceae > Staphylococcus > Staphylococcus canis. The sequence goes on along the minus strand of NZ_JABANU010000021.1, from coordinate 31,954 downwards.
TAATTGAACCTGCGTCTACCGCGTCGCTCCATGGAATCCCTGTTAAGAATGCAAGTGGTGCAAAGATAAAACCAATTAATGTTTGGAAGTCCCACTTGATAGCGCCACCAGATACTAAGCTAAAGAATCCGCCTACAAGGCCGTTTAATAACGCAATTAAAGCGATATAACCTACGAGCATAGCACCTACAATAACAGCGACTTTGAAACCATCAAGGATATACTCACCAAGCATCTCGAAGAAAGATTGTTGTTTCTTGTCTTCAGAGATTAGCAGTTTGTCATCTTTTTCATCTACTTTGTACGGATTGATAATAGACGCGATGATAAAACCACCAAATAAGTTAAGTACAACAGCTGTTACAACATATTGCGGATCGACAAGTGTGAAGTATGCACCAATAATAGATGCTGAAACCGTTGACATTGCAGAAGCTGTTAATGTGTACAAACGATGCTTTGGAATGTACGGTAATTGTTTTTTTAATGAGATAAATACTTCAGACTGTCCTAATATTGCAGAAGCAACGGCGTTATAGGATTCTAAACGACCCATACCGTTGATTTTAGAAATTAAAAATCCTAGTACATTAATGATAACCGGTAAAACTTTAATGTATTGTAAAATCCCAATCAAAGCTGAAATAAATATAATCGGTAATAGTACAGATAAGAAGAAAGACATTGCGCCTTCATTCGCTAAACCACCGAATACAAAATCAACCCCGACTGCAGCTTGTTTTAAGATGTACCCGAAACCTGCCGCAATACCACCAACAATTTTGATACCAATTGTCGTTTTAAGTAAGAAAAATGCGAAAACGAGTTGCATCACTAACAAAATCCCAATATATTGCCAGCGTACATTTTTCTTATCAGAACTTGCCAAGAGTGCAAGCCCTAGGAAAATGACAATACCTATAATCCCAATTATGATGTGCATTAAATGCCACCCCTTTTATATATATATTCACTAAACTTATAATACACCAAAAGTATTAGAAGGAACAAACTAAAATTTAAAAATATAAACATATTGGTTGAAAAAGGTCAAAGTTGGTCATATAATATAGTCAAAGATGGTCAAAAGGGGTGATACTATGCATAATATGTCTGACATCATAGAACAGTACATTAAGCAACTTTTTGAAGAAGCTCAAGACGACGTTGTAGAGATTCAACGCGCGAACATTGCCCAGCGTTTTGATTGTGTACCATCTCAGTTGAATTATGTAATTAAAACACGATTTACAAATGAACATGGCTATGAAATTGAAAGTAAACGTGGTGGTGGCGGTTATATTCGAATTACGAAAGTAGAAACAAAAGATCATGCCAATTACATTAAGCGTCTAATGGAACTGATTGGTACATCGATTTCGCAACAACAAGCATACTATATTATTGATGGTTTATATGAAAATGATTTAATCACAGAAAGAGAAGCAAAAATGATTTCTTCAGTAATAGATAGGGAAACATTAAAAATGGATGTAGCAGCGAGAGATATTATTCGTGCCAATATTCTCAAGCGCCTGTTACCTATAATTAATTACTACTAGAAGGTGATGTGCTATGTATAGCGATAAGCAAAAACTTGAATCACAAAACATCGATGAGCACGCCAAAAATTCGAGGCGAATTGAAAATCGTATAGAAGTTGAAGAGGGCTTGTTGTCTTCTAGGGATAATACAAAATCTCTTATCGTATCTCAATCTGATGAACATTGGCAAGAAGGCGAAGATGTCGAAGGTATATTTGTAATTAAGCAAATTTTACAGCATCTTGCGGCAAAACATGGATTAAATGTAGACCAAGTCATGTATCGTGAACAAAAACGATGTCCAACATGTCAGATGACGTTGCGAGATATTGCGCATGTTGGTAAGTTTGGATGTCACGATTGTTATCAAACGTTTAAAGATGACGTTTATGATATTGTACGTCGTGTACAAGGCGGTCACACAGAGCATTCTGGAAAATGTCCGAAATCGTCTCAACATAAACGAGCGTTGAAAAAGCAAATCGAAGAAAAACGAGCACGTTTAGAAACGCTTGTGTCACAACAAGAATTTGAACAAGCCGCTGTTGTCCGTGATGAGATTAAAGCCCTTGAACAACAAAGTAAGGAGTTGACCCAAGATGACTGAAGAATTGAATCGACATATGGGTCAATGGATGCAAAGTGAGACAACACAACCAGTTATTATGTCATCTAGAATCCGCCTTGCACGAAATCTCGAGAATTATGTGCATCCGCTCATGTTTCCAAATGAAGAAGAAGGCTACCGTGTGATTAATGAAGTACAAGATGCGTTGCCTGATTTAAAAGTTATTCGTTTAGATGAACTGGATCAACAGAGTAAATATAAGCTTGTTGCTAAACATTTAATTAGCCCTGAATTAACGAAACAGCCCGCATCGGCAGTATTAGTCAATGAAGATGAGTCGATTAGTGTGATGGTTAATGAAGAGGATCATGTTCGAATTCAAACAATGGGTGTAGATGACTCACTTGACACACTGTATGAACGTGCGTCACGTATTGATGATCAATTAGATCAACATACACAAGTGAGTTATGATGAAGTGCTTGGTTATCTCACAACGTGTCCAACAAATGTAGGTACAGGGATGAGAGCAAGTGTAATGTTGCATTTGCCAGGCTTATCCATTATGAAACGAATGAACCGTATTGCACAAACGATTAACCGTTTTGGATTCACAATACGGGGTATTTATGGTGAAGGGTCTCAAGTATATGGACATGTGTACCAAGTCTCAAATCAACTGACACTCGGTAAAAGCGAACAAGAAATTATTGATGCGATGAATGAACTTGTTCAACAGATTATTAATGAAGAGTTGAGCTTACGTGAACGATTGCATCAACACCAAAAGACTGAAACATTTGATCGTGTTTATCGTTCTTTAGGTATTCTGAAGTATAGTCGTTTAATATCAGTGGAAGAAGCATCGTATCGTTTAAGCGATATTAAATTAGGTATTGATTTAGGTATTTTAGATATAGATCATTTTAGGTTTAATGAATTAATGATAGTAATACAATCTCCATTTTTAATAGATGAAACAGAAACACAATCAATTGAAGAAAAAAGAGCTGAAATTTTAAGAAGCTATATATAAGTAGGAGGTAAATATATGTTATTTGGTAGACTTACAGAACGTGCACAACGTGTGTTAGCACACGCACAAGAAGAAGCAATTCGCTTAAATCACTCGAATATCGGAACAGAGCACTTATTATTAGGTCTTATGAAAGAACCTGAAGGTATTGCTGCTAAAGTACTTGAAAGTTTCGATATTACTGAAGATAAAGTGATAGAAGAAGTTGAAAAGCTAATTGGTCATGGCCAAAATCAAATTGGCGCATTACGTTATACACCACGTGCTAAAAAAGTAATTGAGTTATCTTTAGATGAAGCACGTAAATTGCAACATAACTTTGTAGGAACAGAACACATTTTACTTGGTTTAATCCGAGAAAATGAAGGTGTTGCTGCACGCGTATTTGCAAACTTAGATTTAAACATTACAAAAGCAAGAGCACAAGTTGTTAAAGCGCTAGGTAGCCCTGAATCTGTTGGTAAATCAGGACAAGCTAACAAATCAAATAACACACCAACTTTAGATGGGTTAGCGAGAGACTTAACTGTAATTGCTAAGGATGGCACATTAGATCCAGTTGTAGGACGTAATAAAGAAATCACACGTGTTATCGAAGTGTTAAGCCGTCGTACTAAGAATAATCCAGTATTAATTGGTGAACCTGGTGTGGGTAAAACTGCTATCGCAGAAGGTTTAGCACAAGCGATTGTTAAAAACGAAGTACCAGAGACATTAAAAGGTAAACGCGTAATGTCTTTAGACATGGGTACAGTCGTTGCAGGTACAAAATATCGTGGTGAATTTGAAGAACGCTTGAAAAAAGTGATGGAAGAAATTCATCAAGCTGGTAACGTTATCTTATTCATTGACGAGTTACACACATTAATCGGTGCTGGTGGTGCAGAAGGTGCAATTGATGCATCAAATATTTTAAAACCAGCGCTTGCACGTGGTGAATTACAATGTATTGGTGCAACAACTTTAGATGAATACCGTAAAAATATTGAAAAAGACGCAGCATTAGAACGTCGTTTCCAACCGGTACAAGTGGATGAACCATCAGTTGAAGATACAATTCAAATTTTAAAAGGATTACGCGATCGCTATGAAGCACATCACCGTATTAATATTTCAGATGAAGCGGTTGAAGCGGCTGCTAAATTAAGTAATCGTTATGTTCAAGATCGTTTCTTACCAGACAAAGCGATTGACTTGATTGACGAAGCAAGTTCAAAAGTGCGCTTGAAGAGTCATACAACACCAACAAATCTAAAAGAAATTGAACAACAAATCGAAAAAGTTAAAAATGAAAAAGATGCAGCGGTTCATGCACAAGAATTCGAAAATGCTGCAAACTTACGAGATAAGCAATCTAAACTTGAACAACAATACGAAGAAGCTAAAAATGAATGGAAAAATAACCAAGGCGGTAGCCATTCAACATTAAATGCAGATGATATTGCAGAAGTGATTGCTGGATGGACTGGTATTCCATTAACAAGATTGAACGAAACGGAATCAGATCGTTTACTCAACCTAGAAGAAACGCTACACAAACGTGTTATTGGTCAAAAAGATGCAGTAACATCAATTTCAAAAGCAGTACGTCGCGCACGTGCTGGCCTTAAAGATCCAAAACGTCCGATTGGTAGCTTTATCTTCCTAGGACCAACAGGTGTAGGTAAAACTGAACTTGCACGTGCACTTGCTGAATCTATGTTTGGTGAAGAAGATGCGATGATTCGTGTTGATATGAGTGAGTACATGGAGAAACATGCAGTGAGTCGTTTAGTCGGAGCGCCTCCAGGATACGTTGGACATGATGATGGTGGACAACTTACTGAAAAAGTACGTCGTAAACCATACTCTGTTATCTTATTTGATGAAATTGAAAAAGCACACCCTGATGTGTTTAACATTTTATTACAAGTATTAGATGATGGTCATTTAACAGATACGAAAGGTCGTCGTGTAGACTTCCGTAATACTGTAATCATCATGACTTCAAACGTTGGTGCACAAGAATTACAAGACCAACGCTTCGCAGGATTTGGTGGTGCAGCACAAGGTAATGACTATGAAACAATCCGTAATACAATGATGAAAGAATTGAAAAATGCATTCCGACCAGAATTCTTAAACCGTGTTGACGATATTATTGTCTTCCATAAATTAAGCAAAGATGAACTTAAAGAAATTGTTACGAAAATGGTGGGTCAATTAACAAAACGTTTATCAGAACAAAACATTCATGTTGAAGTGACTGAATCAGCTAAAGATAAAATTGCTGAAGAAGGTTACGATCCACAATACGGTGCACGTCCATTAATTCGTGCTATTCAAAAAACAGTTGAAGATAATTTAAGTGAATTAATTTTAGAAGGTAAGGAATTAGAAGGTAAAAACGTGACTGTTGATTATGATGGAGAATCATTCCAATATAATGTGTCAGACCGTGAAGAAGTAGAAACATCATCAGAAGAATAATCAATTTAGATGATTTCGGAGACTAGGAGCGCGCTTAAGGCGTTGCTCCTAGTTTTTATTTTTATGTACAATAACAATGTAATATATTGATAATCGAACATTTGTCATAAGTGGAAGACCAGTATAAAATAGATATGTTATCGCTAGAGTCGGAGGTGTCTGAGTGGCAAAGAAAAAAGTGATCTATGAATGTACAGCTTGTGGGTACCAATCTCCAAAGTGGATGGGGAAATGTCCTAATTGTGGTTCATGGAATACATTAGAAGAATCATTAATGCAAAAATCTGCGCCCCCTAAACACGGGGTTAGAGCACAAAAAACAAATGTCACAAAAGTGCAGAAGCTAAGTGATGTCCAACACGAGCAATCACCTAGAATTTTAACGAATAATCAAGAATTTAATCGCGTACTTGGTGGCGGTATTGTAGAAGGCTCATTAGTTCTCATTGGTGGTGACCCAGGAATTGGTAAATCTACGCTGTTGCTTCAAATGTGTGCAGCGCTATCACAACACGAAAAAGTATTGTACATTACAGGTGAAGAGTCGTTGAATCAAACAAAGTTACGTGCGGACCGTTTAGATGAAGATGCAAGTCAGTTAAATGTATTTGCTGAGACAGATTTAGAAGTGATTCACGATGCGGTAGAAAAAATCCAACCCAAGTTGATTGTTGTGGACTCTATTCAAACAATCTATCATCCAGAAATCAGCTCAGCTCCAGGATCGGTTTCTCAAGTGAGAGAAAGTACTCAAAGTCTTATGCAAATTGCTAAACAAATGAATATCGCAACTTTTATTGTGGGTCATGTAACGAAAGAAGGACAAATTGCAGGGCCAAGACTGCTTGAACATATGGTGGATACAGTATTATACTTTGAAGGCGATGAACATCATGCATACCGTATATTGCGTGCGGTTAAAAATCGTTTTGGCTCAACTAATGAAATGGGTATTTTTGAAATGAAACAAGCAGGCTTAAAAAGTGTACCTAACCCGTCAGAGATGTTTTTAGAGGAACGCTCTACGAATGTTCCCGGCTCAACGATTGTGGCTACAATGGAAGGTACACGACCATTACTCATTGAAGTACAAGCGTTAGTTACACCTACAACATTTAATAACCCACGCCGTATGGCAACAGGGATTGATCATAACCGATTGAGTTTGTTGATGGCAGTACTTGAGAAAAAAGAAGGTTATCTACTCCAACAACAAGATGCATACATTAAAGTTGCTGGTGGAGTGAAGTTGACTGAGCCTGCTGTAGACTTAGGTATTATTATTGCAACTGCTTCAAGTTTCAAAAATCAGCCTGTAGATGGATTAGACTGTTTTATTGGTGAAGTTGGCTTAACAGGTGAGGTTAGACGTGTGTCTCGTATTGAGCAACGTGTTCAAGAAGCGGCAAAACTAGGATTTAAACGGGTGATTATCCCTCAAACGAATATCGGAGGATGGACGTATCCAGAGCATATTGAAGTGATTGGAGTTTCTTCAGTTAATGATGCACTCAAAAAAGCTTTTCGTTCATAACAAAAATCATATTTATTTTGTTTAAAGATAAGGGGGATAAAATTGGCAAAGTATCATGTAATCATTCCAGCTGCAGGAAAAGGAACACGTATGGGACGCACCTATAACAAGTTACTGATTGAATTAAATGATAGCACAATTTTAGAGCGTACTATTGAGATTTTTGAAAATGATTCGTCATGTGAAGGCATACATTTGGCAATACATCCTAGAGATAGAGAGACATTTACAACACAACTAGAAGGCTATTCAAAAGTAAAGTCACTTGTGGATGGTGGAGCTGAACGACAAGAAAGTATACACAATGTTTTACGTGCGTTATCATTAGAAGATGATGATATCGTTATTGTGCATGATGGTGCACGTCCTTTTGTTAATCAAGAAGATGTCCATAGACTTGTAAATACAATTGAACAAAAAAATGCTGCAATTTTAGGAGTTAAAGCGAAAGATACAGTTAAAGTAGTACGTGATGGTTACGTCGATCAAACATTAAATCGACAATATGTATGGCTTGTACATACACCGCAAGGCTCAACATTTAAAACCATAAAATCAGCTTATGATTTAGCATTACAACAGGATTTTCATGGTACTGACGATGCGTCCTTACTAGAATATGCAGGACACGCTGTTGCTATGGTTGAAGGCCATTACGATAATATCAAAGTAACAACTGAAGAAGATTTAGTTTATGCTCGAGCAATGCTTAAAGAAAGAGGAGATGTGTGATGTATAGAGTAGGTATGGGGTATGATGTACACGTGTTAGACAGTGAGCGCCCACTGATTATTGGAGGCATTGAGATTCCGCATACACACGGCTTAAAAGGACATAGTGATGCAGATGTGTTACTACATGCAATTACAGATGCCATGTTAGGCGCATGCGCACTAGGCGATATTGGCAAGTTATTTCCGGACACAGATGATGCATTTAAAGATGCTGATTCGAAAGTATTATTAACAGAAGCTTATAAAGCTGTTAAAGAAGAAGGGTATGTTATAAATAATGTTGACGCAACAATTATCGCTGAACGCCCAAAATTTAGACCACATATCGATCGCATGCGACAAGTGATTGCGGACTTATTTCAAATTGATATTCAACGCGTTAATGTCAAAGCCACAACGAGTGAAAAATTAGGTTTTGTCGGTCGTGAAGAAGGTATCGCATCTCAAGCGATAGTGTCGCTAATTGCTAATCATGAAAGTTAAGCAGACTTCCTTATCAACACACATATACACAAACAAGAGCTACGTGCTATAATATAAGAATTGAAACTATAACAGGAGTGAACGAGATGAGTAATAAAGTAAGAGTGAGATATGCACCAAGTCCAACAGGTTATTTGCATATTGGAAATGCTCGTACAGCATTATTTAATTATTTATTTGCGAAACACTATGATGGTGATTTTATCATTCGTATTGAAGATACAGATACAAAACGTAATCTTGCGGATGGTGAAGCGTCTCAATTTGACAATTTAAAATGGCTTGGATTAGATTGGGATGAATCTGTAGATAAAGATAAAGGATATGGTCCGTATCGTCAGTCGGAACGTGGACATATCTATCAACCATTAATTGATCAATTGCTTGCTGAAGATAAGGCATATAAATGCTACATGACAGAAGAAGAGTTAGAAGAAGAACGTCAAGAACAAATTGCGCGTGGTGAAATGCCAAGATATGGCGGGAAACATGCTCATTTAACTGAAGCAGAGCGTGAACAATTTGAAAAAGAAGGACGTCAACCTGCAATTCGTTTCCGTGTACCTAAAAATAAAACATATCGCTTTGACGATATGGTAAAAGGTGAAGTTTCATTTGAATCTGAAAACTTTGGAGACTGGGTTATTGTTAAAAAAGATGGGATTCCAACCTATAACTTTGCAGTAGCAGTTGATGACCATTATATGGAGATTTCAGATGTTATTCGTGGTGATGACCACATTTCAAATACGCCAAAACAATTAATGATTTATGAAACATTTGGTTGGGAGCCTCCACGCTTCGGTCATATGACTTTAATCGTCAATGAACAACGTAAAAAGTTAAGTAAACGTGATGGTCAAATTTTACAATTCATTGAGCAATATCGTGATTTAGGTTACCTACCAGAAGCTTTATTTAACTTCATCGCATTATTAGGTTGGTCACCTGAAGGAGAAGAAGAAATCTTTTCAAAACAAGAGTTTATCGACATCTTTACTGAAAAACGTTTATCAAAATCACCTGCGTTTTTTGATAAGCAAAAATTAGAGTGGATTAATAACCAATATATGAAAGAAAAAGATACAGAGACTGTATTTGAAATGACATTGCCACATATGATTAAAGCTGGTTTATTACCGGAATCACCATCGGAACAAGATTTAGAGTGGGGACGTAAACTTGTGGCGTTATATCAAGAACAGATGAGTTATGCTGGCGAAATCGTGCCATTATCTGAACTATTCTTCCGTGATGAAAAAGAATTAGACGAAGCGGCTCAAGAAGTGATTAATGGAGAACAAGTGCCTGAGTTGATGAATAGTTTATATGGTAAATTAGAAGCGCTTGAACCATTTGAAGCAGCAGAAATTAAAAAAACAATTAAAGCTGTTCAAAAAGAAACAGGAATTAAAGGTAAACAACTCTTTATGCCAATTCGCGTGGCAGTAACAGGTCAAATGCATGGACCAGAGCTACCTAACACAATGGAAGTACTTGGCAAAACAAAAGTTTTAAATCGTATCCAAAAATTACTTTAAAATGAGATAATTTAACTTGATATCTGTGTTGAAATCCACTACTATAAAGTTGTAAATTTATAAATAAAGGAATAGTAAACAAATGGCGTGTCACAGAGAGTGTACGGTTGCTGCGAGTACATCACAATGTTTGTCGAATGCACCTTTACGATAGTAATTGAATAATCAATAAGTGAGTTTGTAGGTCTAGATCATGTTGTGTCTCTGAGTACAGGAGAGCGATCATTCATTCTAGTTGACTTTAAAAGTGCTACAAACTAATTGAGAGTGGAACCGTGCATAAAGCACCTCTGACAGTTTGTGTTAGAGGTGCTTTTTTAAATGGCAATTTAAATAAAACTTCAATATCTGTCTATATAAAGAATGGGGGAATTATCAGTGATTAGACGAATCATGGATGATGTCAAAATGGTATTTGAACAAGATCCGGCAGCACGATCAACTTTTGAAGTGATTACAACATATGCGGGGCTACATGCAGTGTGGAGTCATCTCATTGCGCACAAGCTATATAATCAAAAAAAATATACGTTAGCTCGAATTATTTCGCAAGTATCTCGATTTTTTACAGGTATCGAAATTCATCCTGGTGCTAAAATAGGACGTCGTTTATTTATCGACCATGGCATGGGAGTGGTCATCGGTGAAACATGTACGATTGGCGATAATGTTACGATCTATCAAGGTGTGACACTTGGCGGTACAGGTAAAGAAAAAGGGAAACGTCACCCTGATATTGGAGACAACGTATTAATTGCGGCAGGATCTAAGGTTCTCGGTAACATCAAAGTAGATTCTAACGTAAATATTGGTGCAAATTCCGTAGTTTTAAGAAATGTGCCAAGCTACACAACAGTAGTGGGTATACCAGGACGCATCGTTAAACAAGATGGTAAGCGTATTGGTAAGACATTTGATCACCTTAATTTACCAGACCCAATTTATGAGCAATTAAAGCAACTTGAAAAACAACTTGAACAAACTAAAAATGGAGAGATCAAAGATGATTACATTATATAACACACTTACACGACAAAAAGAAACATTCAAGCCAATAGAACCAGGAAAGGTTAAAATCTACGTATGTGGACCAACAGTATACAATTATATTCATATTGGGAATGCACGTCCTGCTATTAACTATGACGTTGTTCGTCGTTATTTTGAATATAAAGGTTACGAAGTTGATTATGTTTCTAACTTCACTGATGTAGATGATAAACTGATCAAACGATCTCAAGAATTAGGAGAAAGTGTCCCTGAAATAGCTGAACGTTACATCAAAGCTTTTTATGAAGACACAGCCGCGCTTAATGTTAAAAAAGCAACATCAAACCCACGTGTGATGGAACATATGGATGATATTATAAAATTTATTCAAAATTTAGTAGATGAAGGCTATGCATATGAAAGTGGTGGCGATGTCTATTTTAGAACTCGTAAATTTGAAGGATACGGTAAATTAAGCCATCAGTCTATTGATGACTTAAAGGTAGGCGCACGCATTGAACAAGGAGAACAAAAAGAAGATGCGCTAGACTTTACGTTATGGAAAAAAGCTAAACCAGGAGAGATTAGCTGGGATAGTCCATTTGGTAAAGGACGCCCAGGTTGGCATATTGAATGTTCCGTAATGGCTTATGAAAAACTTGGCGCAACGATTGATATCCATGCAGGTGGAAGCGACTTACAATTCCCTCACCATGAAAATGAGATTGCACAATCTGAAGCACATAACCATGCAACGTTTGCGAATTATTGGATGCACAACGGTTTTATAAATATTGATAATGAAAAAATGAGTAAATCATTAGGCAACTTCATTTTAGTGCACGATATTATTAAAGAAATTGATCCAGACGTATTACGTTTCTTTATGATTAGTGTTCATTATAGAAGTCCAATTAACTATAATCTTGAATTAGTGGAAGCAGCTCGTCGAGGATTAGAACGTATCCGCAATAGCTATGCTGGTTTGGTAGAACATGAACAGGTCGCGACAGATATTGAATTAGATGAAGGGTATATTGAACAAATTGATACGATTTTGAAGCAGTTTGAAACTGTAATGGATGATGACTTTAATACAGCCAACGCCATAACAGCTTGGTATGATTTAGCGAAATTAGCAAATAAATATGTATTAGAAGATAATACGTCTATCCAAGTAATTAATCGTTTTAAAGAAGTGTATCAAATATTTAGTGATGTATTAGGTGTACCGCTTGAAGGTCAATCTAAAGAAGCACTGCTTGATGCAGAAATCGAAGCGCTAATTGAAGAACGTAATCAAGCACGAAAAAACAAAGATTTTGCGCGTGCAGATGAGATTCGCGACCAACTAAAGGCACAAAATATCATTTTAGAAGATACACCACAAGGCGTGAGATATAAACGTGGTTAAACAAATCAACTATAAATTATTGAACGCATTATCTTTAGCTTATATGGGCGACGGGGTATTAGATCAATATATTAGAAAATATATTATTTTAAAGTTGAAAAGTAAGCCACATCGCCTCCATCAAGAAGCGAAACGATTTGTGTCTGCTAAAAGCCAAGCTCAAACATTAGAAAAACTTATAGAACATGAATGGTTTACAGACGAGGAAATGGATATTATCAAACGTGGCCGTAATGCGAAGAGTTATACGAAAGCTAAGAACACGGACATTCAAACATATCGCAAAAGTTCTGGTTTAGAAGCGATTATCGGATTTTTATATTTAGATCAACGTCACGAACGTTTAGAGTCATTATTAGAGCGTATTGTTCAATATGTAGAAGAAAGGAGATGACGCTGAGTGGATCAAGAAGTGATTGTAGGACGCCATGCCGTTAAGGAAGCAATGAAGAGTGGACATGCGATCAATAAAATATTAGTTCAAGAGGGGATAAAGAAGCAACAAATTGAAGATCTTTTAAAAAAAGCAAAATCTTTAAAACTTGTTGTACAAACCGTACCAAAATCAAAATTAGATCTCATTTCAGAAGCCCCTCATCAAGGTGTGGCAGCATATGTGGCACCCTATGAATATAAGCCATTAGAAACATTTTTAGAGGAAACGGCTGATTTATCACATTTACCTACAGTAATTATTTTAGATGGATTAGAGGATCCACATAATCTAGGTTCTATACTAAGAACAGCTGATGCGACAGGAGTCGATGGTATTATTATACCTAAACGACGTTCGGTTGCGTTAACGCAAGTAGTCGCAAAATCATCTACAGGGGCAATTCAACATGTCCCTGTCATTCGTGTCACGAACCTTTCTCAAACAATAGATGTTCTTAAAGAAAAAGGGTATTGGATTGCTGGAACAGAAGCGGATAACGCGACTGATTATAGAGAAATGCAAGTAGATATGCCTTTGGGTATTGTCATCGGCAGTGAAGGTCAAGGTATGAGTCGACGCGTAAAAGAAAAATGTGATTTCTATATTAAAATTCCTATGGTAGGTCATGTGAATAGTTTAAATGCATCTGTTGCTGCGAGTTTAATGATGTATGAAGTGCTGCGTAAACGACAGCCAATTGGTGGTGACGAGTAAACGATGAAAGATTACTATGTCATTATTGATGGCTATAATATGATTGGCCATTCACGAGAGTTGACCGCACTTGCCAAAGAGAGTTTAGAAGAAGCACGTGAACAACTGCTAATTGAAATATCAAATTATAGTGCTTTAGTAAAAGGAAAGGTTATCTGTGTGTTCGATGCATATGAGCAGGGCACACCGCAAACAGAGACGATTTACCACGGTATCCATGTCATCTTTACTAAAGAAAATGAAACAGCGGATAGTTTTATTGAGCGTTACGTTTATAATATTTATAACAAACACACGACCCATATTACTGTTGTGACCAGTGACATGAGTGAACAACACGCAATCTTTGGAACAGGTGCGTATCGTTTATCATCTCGTGAAATGTGGACGCATTTAAAAGAAAATAAAAAGACTGTTTCTAAGTCAATAACGACGATAGAATCAACAAAACCTCGAACACGTATTCAACTGCCTGAAGATGTACTTACCGAATTTGAAAAAATACGACGCGGGAGACATCAAGAATAGAAATTGACCGCTCTTGATTTTTTTAACCTCCAACAGATATGATAAGAAAAATCTGTTGAAGGCGAGGATCATCTATGACACAATTTCACAATTCAAACAAGCCCTATAAGTCTCCCTATCATGAACAGTGTAACGAAGTGTTAATTACTTATATTGAAGCATTAGCACGAAAAGGAATGAACGACTTTAGTATTTTATCGTTTGATTACGAAGATCTAGTGCAAGAAGCAATATGGGGTATCTATCAGAAATTAAAACAAAAAGACTTTCATCAAGACACTCCTATTGATCACTATATTAATAAAGCGGTTCGAATGAGAAAGGTAGATTATCGACGCCAGAAATTACGTCATTCAAAACGTTACTCTAACTATGTGAGTGAACAAGCAGCACAATCTTATCTAGATACACAAAGACAACCTGATCAACTAGAGGAACACATTCGTGTTGAAGAAATCATGAAATGTATCAACAAACATTTAGATATACTAAGTCCATTTGAAATTAAAGTTTTTAACGGACTATTACATGAGTGGTCACCTTCTGAAATCGCGAATGAATTAAAAGTTCAGAATAAGAAAGTATACAATGCAATCTATCGTATTCGAAACAAGTTAAAAAAAGCTTTAATCGCTGAAAAGTTGTTTGACAACTGAATATAATCTTATGTATAGTAAATTGGTATTGTAGGAATAAGGTGAGTTAAGATGAAAAAAGTACCTTTAAATTGTGAAATATGTGGTAATCGAAATTACCATGTTCCAAAATCTCCGAATCGTATTGAAAGACTAGAACTTAAAAAATTTTGTACGACTTGTAACCGACATACAGTACACAAAGAATCCAAATAAGTGGAGGGACAATAACCATGGCGAAAAAGGAAAATTTCTTCCAAGGTGTTAAGTCTGAAATGGAAAAAACGAGTTGGCCAACAGGACCAGAACTGGTGAAGTACACAACAATCGTCGTGTTTACAGTACTGTTCTTTTTAGTGTTTTTCTATGGGCTAGATGTTGGAATTGGCCAAATAATCGAAATGATAAAATAGAGTGAGGAGTTGTCAACATGTCTGAAGAGTTAGGGGCTAAACGTTGGTATGCAGTACATACCTACTCTGGTTACGAAAATAAAGTGAAGAAAAATTTAGAAAAACGTGTTGAATCTATGAATATGACAGAACAAATCTTTAGAGTTGTGATTCCTGAAGAAGAAGAGACACAAGTTAAAGATGGTAAAGCTAAAAAGTTAATGAAAAAAACATTCCCAGGCTATGTTCTTGTTGAATTAATCATGACCGATGAATCATGGTACGTTGTGCGTAATACTCCAGGTGTGACAGGTTTTGTTGGTTCAGCGGGAGCAGGGTCAAAACCTAATCCACTTTTACCAGATGAAGTAAGATTCATCTTAAAACAAATGGGCATGAATGAAAAGACAATTGATGTAGAGGTAGATCTTGGAGAACAAGTACGTATCACATCTGGTCCATTTGCTAATCAAGTTGGTGAAATTAGCGAGATTGAAGCTGAAAAGTTCAAACTTACAGTATTAGTTGACATGTTTGGTCGAGAAACTCCGGTTGAAGTGGAATTTGACCAAATCGAAAAACTTTAACCGATAGCGATTCAAAAGTTTTTTAATTTTGTATTGTAATATGACAATGTAAGTGTTATAATAACGAGGTCGCGCGTTTATAGCGCTACATTTCGTCACGAAATGTTATGAGTGGGAGGGCAAAAATGAGCCCTGTGACCACATCACGATATCAAGGAGGTGCACATCGTGGCTAAAAAAGTAGAAAAAGTTGTTAAATTACAAATTCCAGCAGGTAAAGCAAACCCAGCACCACCAGTTGGTCCTGCATTAGGTCAAGCCGGTGTGAACATTATGGCTTTCACAAAGGAATTTAACGCACGTACACAAGAGCAAGCAGGTTTAATTATTCCAGTAGAAATTTATGTATATGAAGACCGTTCATTTACATTTATTACTAAAACACCACCTGCAGCAGTGTTACTTAAAAAAGCAGCTGGTATTGAAAGAGCTTCAGGCGAACCTAACAAAAACAAAGTTGCTACAGTAACTAAAGATCAAGTACGTGAAATTGCTCAAACAAAAATGCCTGACTTAAACGCTGCTGATGAAGAAGCGGCTATGCGTATTGTAGAAGGTACAGCGCGTAGTATGGGTATTGTTGTTGAATAATTAAAACGAATGATTAATTTTAATGAAAAATAATGATTTTATACGTAGATAGCGCATGGCTTTATGAGGTTGAGACACAATCATTTTGAAATTTAACGAACATGTAACGAGGAATGAGATATATTTCACAGGAATCGTACGGTTCAGTTGATCAATGCTTACGGATGATCATAGATTTGATTTTCAATACGTAAGTTTTATGTCCCAGCCTCATAAAATTTAATGTGCTAATGATATTGAGTATAACACTTAGATAATTAAGATATACTTTATGATCGTGTCTGAATGAGATTGCTTTTATATAGAAGAGGGCATCTCATTCTAAATGTGGGAGGACATTCCGATAAAACCACTAAAGGAGGAAAAAATTATGGCTAAAAAAGGTAAAAAGTATCAAGAAGCAATTAGCAAAATTGATCGCCAAGCGCTTTATTCTGTAGAAGAAGCGATCAACTTAGCTAAAGAAACTTCTATTGCAAACTTTGATGCTTCAGTAGAAGTTGCTTTCCGTTTAGGAATTGATACGCGTAAAAATGATCAACAAATCCGTGGAGCAGTAGTATTACCACACGGAACTGGTAAATCACAACGTGTATTAGTATTTGCTAAAGGTGACAAAATTGCAGAAGCAGAAGAAGCAGGTGCTGACTACGTTGGCGATGCTGAATATGTAAATAAAATCCAACAAGGTTGGTTCGACTTTGACGTAGTTGTTGCTACACCTGATATGATGGGTGAAGTTGGTAAATTAGGTCGTGTATTAGGACCTAAAGGTTTAATGCCTAACCCTAAAACTGGTACAGTAACAATGGATGTTAAAAAAGCTGTTGAAGAAATCAAAGCTGGTAAAGTTGAATACCGTGCTGAAAAAGCTGGTATTGTACATGCTTCTATCGGTAAAGTTTCATTCGACGCTGATAAATTAGTTGAAAACTTTAAAGCTTTACAAGATGTATTAACTAAAGCAAAACCAGCTTCAGCTAAAGGAACTTATTTCAAATCAGTAGCTGTGACTACAACTATGGGTCCTGGTATCAAAATTGATACATCTAATTTCAAACTATAATTCATTATATTTGATGAAAAAATCGGTTGACATATTACACGTAAACCGTTATATTAAATCTTGTTGAATATTTTACCTAAGACAGTAGGAGTTCTAATGAACTTAAACCCTCATCCTACCGAGGCTAAATTGACTTGAACGTGAAAACATTCAAGCACTTTTTGCCGAGGGTAAAAAGTGCTTTTTTATTTGAGTTTATACTCGGATAGATAAAGCACCAAAACTTATCTACGGAGGTGTCTAAATGTCTAGCATTATTGAAGCGAAAAAACAACACGTTGAAGAAATCGCTGAGCAACTGAAAAGCTCTGTATCAACAGTTGTTGTTGACTATCGTGGCTTAACTGTTGCTGAAGTAACAGAATTACGTAAGCAATTACGTGAAGCTGGTGTTCAGTACAAAGTTTACAAAAACACAATGTTACGTCGTGCAGCAGAACAAGCTGGTATCGAAGGATTAGATGATTTCTTAACTGGTCCTACAGCTGTAGCTTTCACTACAGAAGACGTTGTAGCACCAGCTAAAGTAATCGCTGGTTTCGCAAAAGAACATGAAGCTCTAGAAATTAAGACAGGTGTTATGGAAGGTAGCTTAATCTCTGCTGACGAAGTTAAAACAGTGGGTTCTTTACCATCACACGAAGGTCTTGTATCTATGCTTCTTTCAGTATTACAAGCTCCAATGCGCAATTTCGCTTATGCAGTTAAAGCTGTTGGAGAAGATAAAGAAAACGCAGAAAACGCTGAATAATTAATAAAATATTTAAAAATTGGAGGAATTTTAAATGGCTAATCAAGAGCAAATCATTGAAGCAATTAAAGAAATGTCAGTTTTAGAATTAAACGACTTAGTAAAAGCAATTGAAGAAGAATTTGGTGTAACAGCAGCAGCTCCAGTTGCAGCAGCAGGTGCAGCAGGCGGAGACGCAGCAGCTGAAAAAACTGAATTTGACGTTGAATTAACTTCAGCTGGATCATCAAAAATCAAAGTTGTTAAAGCAGTTAAAGAAGCTACTGGCTTAGGCTTAAAAGACGCTAAAGAATTAGTAGATGGCGCTCCAAGCGTAATCAAAGAAGCTATGCCTAAAGAAGAAGCTGAAAAACTTAAAGAACAATTAGAAGAAGTTGGAGCTTCTGTTGAATTAAAATAATTCATTGATAAGTGAAAAAACCCGCTATTTTTTGAGAATAGCGGGTTTTTCACTATATTAAATCATTAAATGAGGTGTGACTGATGGGTCATTACTATGATGCGCATCCTGAAGTTAAAACTAATGAAAAACAAATAGAATATCAGTATCAACACAATATATTAAATCTTGTGACAGATGCAGGAGTATTTTCAAGAGACAAAGTTGATTTTGGGTCAGACTTACTCATTAAGACTTTTTTACATGAACATCCACCAGGTCAAAAGAAGACAATAGTCGACGTCGGGTGTGGTTATGGGCCTATTGGTTTAATGATTGCAAAAGTTGCACCGCATAATCATGTCACTTTATTAGACGTTAACACACGTGCTTTAGCGCTTGTTGAGAGAAATGCTTCTAAAAATCAAATTCAAAATGTTACTGTGCTTGAAAGTGACGGGTTGAGTCAGATTACAAACAATTCAAGTGATTATATTTTGACTAATCCTCCTATCAGAGCGGGTAAAAAAATCGTTCATAACATTTTGACGGATGCGTATGAAAAATTGAAGTCACAAGGTGCACTTTACGTAGTCATTCAAAAGAAGCAAGGCATGCCGTCAGCTAAGAAAAAAATGGCAGATGTTTTTGGTAATGTGGAATCTACTGCAAATCAAAAAGGTTACCACATATTAAAAAGTACTAAGTCTTGATTTTGTAGCTTATATATGATAAAGTATTAAGATGAAAAAATTATGTTCAATAAGTGTGTACTTTTGCGATTAAAGTTTCATTGTAACATTCATAAATAAAACGATTTAGAATAGAAAATGGTGTCATCTTTTCCAATGTGCTACCGTTTTCTTTTTGTCTTGTTACATGAACCTGGCTATAGAGTATGACACAATTTTTGAGGGGTGAATCTGTTTGGCAGGTCAATTTGTCCAATATGGAAGACATCGTAAACGTAGAAACTATGCAAGAATCTCAGAAGTTTTAGAGTTACCAAACCTCATAGAGATTCAAACTAAATCGTATGAGTGGTTTTTAAAAGAGGGTCTTTTAGAAATGTTCAGAGACATTTCACCAATTGAAGACTTTACTGGAAACCTGTCTTTAGAATTTGTGGATTACCGTTTAGGTGAGCCCAAATATGATCTAGAAGAGTCTAAAAACCGTGATGCGACTTACGCAGCACCATTACGCGTAAAAGTGCGTTTGATTATCAAAGAGACTGGCGAAGTGAAAGATCAAGAAGTATTCATGGGTGATTTCCCACTGATGACTGAAACTGGTACATTCGTAATCAATGGTGCAGAACGTGTTATCGTATCTCAGTTAGTACGTTCACCATCCGTATATTTTAATGAAAAATTAGATAAAAATGGTCGTATCAATTACGACGCGACAGTAATCCCTAACCGTGGTGCTTGGTTAGAATATGAAACAGATGCGAAAGATGTAGTTTATGTTCGTATCGATAGAACACGTAAATTACCTTTAACGGTATTACTACGTGCTTTAGGGTATTCTACAGATCAAGAAATCATTGAATTAATTGGGGATAATGAGTATTTACGTAATACATTAGAAAAAGATAATACTGAAAATACAGAGCAAGCTTTATTGGAAATATATGAACGTTTACGTCCGGGCGAACCGCCGACTGTTGAAAACGCAAAAAGCTTATTATACTCACGCTTTTTCGATCCGAAGCGTTATGACCTTGCAAGTGTAGGACGTTACAAAGCAAACAAGAAATTACACTTAAAACATCGCTTGTTCAACCAAAAATTAGCAGAACCGATCGTTAATACAGAAACTGGAGAAATCGTAGCTGAAGAAGGTACAGTACTTGATCGTCGTAAATTAGATGAAATCATGGATGTACTTGAGTCAAATGCGAATGCTCAAGTTTATGAGCTTCCGAATAGCATTGTCGATGAACCAGTTGAAATTCAATCTATCAAAGTTTATGTGCCAAACGACGAAGAAGAACGTACGACAACAGTGATTGGTAATGCATTCCCTGACGCTGCAGTTAAATGTATTACACCAGCAGATATCATAGCATCAATGTCATATTTCTTTAATTTATTACATGGTATTGGTTACACAGATGATATTGACCACCTTGGTAACCGTCGTCTACGCTCAGTAGGAGAGTTATTACAAAACCAATTCCGTATCGGTTTATCAAGAATGGAGCGTGTGGTTCGTGAGAGAATGTCAATTCAAGACACTGATTCTATTACACCACAACAATTAATCAATATTCGACCTGTAATTGCGTCTATTAAAGAGTTCTTTGGTAGTTCTCAACTTTCTCAATTCATGGACCAAGCAAACCCACTTGCGGAGCTTACACATAAACGTCGTCTATCTGCATTAGGACCTGGTGGTTTGACAAGAGAACGTGCTCAAATGGAAGTACGTGACGTTCACTATTCTCACTATGGTCGTATGTGTCCGATTGAGACACCAGAGGGACCAAACATTGGATTAATTAACTCACTATCAAGTTATGCACGAGTGAATGAGTTTGGTTTTATTGAAACGCCTTATCGTAAGGTTGATATTGAAACTAACAAAATCACAGATCAAATTGACTACCTTACTGCTGATGAAGAAGATAGCTATGTTGTCGCACAAGCGAATGCGCGTCTAGATGATGAAGGTCGATTCTTAGACGATGAGATTGTCTGCCGTTTCCGTGGTAACAACACAACAATGGCTAAAGAAAAAATGGATTACATGGATGTATCACCTAAGCAAGTTGTATCTGCTGCTACGGCATGTATCCCATTCTTAGAAAATGATGACTCTAACCGTGCATTAATGGGTGCTAACATGCAACGTCAAGCGGTACCTTTAATGAATCCTGAATCTCCATTCGTAGGAACTGGTATGGAACACGTTGCAGCGCGTGACTCTGGTGCAGCTGTTATTAATAAGCATCGCGGACGTGTTGAGCATGTTCAATCAAGCGAAATTTTAGTACGTCGTTTAATTGAAGAAAATGGTCAAGAGGTTGAAGGTGACATCGATCGTTATCCTCTTGCTAAATTCAAACGTTCAAACTCAGGTACATGTTATAACCAACGTCCAATCATTGCGACTGGCGATATCGTTGAAAAAGGTGAAATCTTAGCTGATGGACCTTCTATGGAGCTTGGAGAAATGGCTCTAGGACGCAACGTGGTTGTTGGATTTATGACTTGGGACGGTTATAACTATGAGGATGCCGTTATCATGAGTGAACGTCTAGTTAAAGATGATGTATATACTTCTATTCACATTGAAGAATATGAATCAGAAGCACGTGATACTAAACTTGGACCTGAAGAAATTACTCGAGACATTCCTAACGTATCTGAAAGCGCACTTAAAAACTTAGATGATCGCGGTATTGTTTACGTTGGTGCTGAAGTTAAAGATGGTGACATCTTAGTAGGTAAAGTAACGCCTAAAGGTGTAACAGAATTAACTGCTGAAGAACGTTTATTACACGCAATCTTCGGTGAGAAAGCACGTGAAGTTCGTGATACATCATTACGTGTGCCACATGGTGCTGGTGGTATTGTCTTAGATGTCAAGGTGTTCAATCGTGAAGAAGGCGATGATTCATTATCACCAGGTGTAAACCAATTAGTACGTGTATACATCGTTCAAAAACGTAAAATACATGTTGGGGATAAGATGTGTGGTCGTCACGGTAACAAAGGTGTTATTTCAAAAATCGTTCCAGAAGAAGATATGCCTTACTTACCAGATGGACGTCCAATTGATATCATGTTAAACCCACTTGGTGTACCATCTCGTATGAACATTGGACAAGTTTTAGAGTTACATTTAGGTATGGCAGCTAAAAACTTAGGTATTCACGTTGCATCTCCAGTATTTGATGGTGCAAACGATGATGATGTTTGGTCAACTATTGAAGAAGCTGGTATGGCACGTGACGGTAAAACTGTATTATACGATGGACGTACAGGTGAACCTTTCGATAATCGTATTTCAGTTGGAGTTATGTACATGTTGAAACTTGCGCACATGGTAGACGACAAACTACATGCGCGTTCAACTGGACCATACTCACTTGTAACGCAACAACCACTTGGTGGTAAAGCACAGTTTGGTGGACAAAGATTTGGTGAGATGGAGGTATGGGCACTTGAAGCTTATGGTGCTGCTTACACACTACAAGAGATTCTCACTTACAAATCTGACGATACGGTGGGACGTGTTAAAACGTACGAAGCTATCGTTAAAGGTGAAAACATTACAAAACCAAGTGTACCGGAATCATTCCGCGTATTAATGAAAGAGTTACAAAGTTTAGGCTTAGACGTTAAAGTGATGGACGAACAAGATAATGAAATTGAAATGCGTGATTTAGGTGATGATGATGTGCCTGATCGCAAACTCAATGTTCAACAATCTAAAATTCCAGAATCACAAATTGAAACGAATGAATAATATGATTTAATAGTGTAAGACAGAGTGTTAGTTTGGTTGGGACGCTGTGATGCGTTTTATAAAATATAATATACAGCGACCTAGCCTCCGCTCTTACTTATGAGATATCTTATGAACATTAGATAGTGAATCAATCAAATAGCTCAGCTAATCTAAATTAAAGGAGGTAGGCTCCTTGATTGATGTAAATAAATTCCATTACATGAAAATAGGACTCGCTTCACCTGAAAAAATCCGTTCTTGGTCATATGGTGAGGTCAAAAAACCTGAAACAATTAACTATAGAACTTTGAAACCAGAAAAAGACGGTCTATTCTGTGAAAGAATTTTTGGACCAACAAAAGACTGGGAATGTAGTTGTGGTAAGTACAAACGCGTACGTTATAAAGGTATGATTTGTGACCGTTGTGGTGTTGAGGTTACAAAATCAAAAGTGCGTCGTGAAAGAATGGGTCATATCGAACTTGCTGCACCTGTTTCTCATATTTGGTACTTTAAAGGAATTCCTAGCCGTATGGGACTTTTATTAGATATGTCACCGCGTGCTTTAGAAGAAGTTATTTACTTTGCGTCTTATGTTGTTGTAGATCCAGGTCCAACTGGCCTTGAAAAGAAAACATTATTAACTGAAGCAGAATATCGTGAGTATTATGATAAATTCCCTGGTCAATTTACTGCAAAAATGGGTGCTGAAGGTATTAAAGATTTATTAAGTGAAATTGATTTAGACGAAGAACTGAGATATTTACGTGAAGAACTTGAATCAGCTACAGGACAACGCTTAACTCGTGCAATCAAACGTTTAGAAGTTGTTGAATCATTCCGTAATTCTGGTAATAATCCTGCATGGATGATTTTAGATGTACTTCCAATTATTCCACCTGAAATTCGTCCAATGGTTCAACTTGATGGGGGTCGTTTTGCAACAAGTGACTTAAACGACTTATACCGTCGTGTAATCAACCGTAATAATCGTTTAAAACGTTTACTTGATTTAGATGCGCCAGGCATCATTGTTCAAAATGAAAAACGTATGTTACAAGAAGCTGTGGATGCTTTAATTGATAATGGTCGTCGTGGTCGTCCAGTTACAGGACCAGGTAATCGTCCATTGAAATCATTATCACATATGTTAAAAGGTAAACAAGGTCGTTTCCGTCAAAACTTACTTGGTAAACGTGTGGACTATTCTGGACGTTCAGTTATCGCTGTAGGTCCAAACTTAAAAATGTATCAATGTGGTTTACCAAAAGAAATGGCTCTAGAGTTATTCAAACCATTCGTAATGAAAGAGCTTGTACAACGTGAAATTGCGACAAATATTAAAAATGCGAAAAGTAAAATCGAGCGTACTGAAGATGAAGTATGGGATGTATTAGAAGACGTTATTATCGAGCATCCTGTATTATTAAACCGTGCGCCAACATTACACAGACTTGGTATTCAAGCTTTCGAACCTACACTAGTCGAAGGTCGTGCGATTCGCTTACATCCACTTGTAACAACAGCATATAATGCCGACTTTGATGGTGACCAAATGGCGGTTCACGTACCATTATCTAAAGAAGCTCAAGCAGAAGCACGTATGTTAATGCTTGCGGCTCAAAATATCTTAAACCCTAAAGATGGTAAACCAGTTGTAACACCATCACAAGATATGGTACTTGGTAACTATTATTTAACATTAGAACGTAAAGATGCAGTTAATACAGGTATGATATTTAACGACACAAATGAAGTGTTAAAAGCATATGCAAATGGCCATGTGCACTTACACACACGTATTGGTGTTCATGCATCTTCATTTAACAACCCTACATTTACTGAAGAACAAAATCGTAAGTTACTTACAACATCTGTAGGTAAAATTATATTTAATGAAATCATTCCAGATTCATTTGCATATATTAACGAACCAACAGTTGAAAATTTAGAACACAGCACACCTGATAAATATTTCGTTGATCCTGCCGAATTAGGTGAAGGTGGTTTAGCTGAGTACTTTGAAAATGTAGAATTGGTACAACCATTTAACAAAGGTTTCTTAGGAAAAATCATTGCAGAAGTCTTTAACCGTTTCAGCATCACAGATACGTCTATGATGTTAGACTTAATGAAAGACTTAGGATTTAAATATTCATCTAAAGCAGGTATTACAGTTGGTGTTGCTGACATTGTGGTATTACCAGATAAACAAGAAATTTTAGATGAATCTGAGCATCTTGTTGAACGTGTTCAAAAACAATTCAACCGTGGTCTTTTAACAGAAGAAGAACGTTACAATGCGGTTATTGAGATTTGGACAAACGCAAAAGACAAGATTCAAGAAAAACTAATGAAATCATTAGATAAGACAAACCCTATCTTTATGATGAGTGACTCAGGTGCCCGTGGTAACGCATCTAACTTCACTCAATTAGCGGGTATGCGTGGTTTAATGGCTGCACCATCAGGTAAAATCATTGAACTTCCGATTACTTCTTCATTCCGTGAAGGTTTAACAGTGTTAGAATACTTTATTTCTACACACGGTGCGCGTAAAGGTCTAGCCGATACAGCCCTTAAAACAGCTGACTCAGGTTACCTTACTCGTCGTCTGGTTGACGTTGCACAAGATGTTATCGTACGTGAAGAGGACTGTGGTACAGATCGAGGCTTACTTGTATCTGACATTAAAGAAGGTACAGAAATGATTGAGCCATTTATTGAACGTATCGAGGGTCGTTATTCTAAAGAAACTGTACGTCATCCAGAAACAGATGAAATTATTATTCGTCCAGACGAATTAATCACACCAGAAATTGCAAAAGAAATTACAGATGCAGGTATTGAAGAAATGTATATCCGTTCTGCATTTACATGTAACACACGTCACGGTGTATGTGAAAAATGTTATGGTAAAAACTTAGCAACTGGTGAAAAAGTTGAAGTTGGTGAAGCAGTAGGTACTATCGCTGCTCAATCTATCGGTGAACCAGGTACTCAATTAACAATGCGTACTTTCCATACTGGTGGGGTTGCCGGTAGCGACATCACGCAAGGTTTACCGCGTATCCAAGAAATCTTTGAAGCACGTAATCCAAAAGGTCAAGCAGTGATTACTGAAATTGAAGGTGTAATTGATAACATTACTGTTGGTAAAGATAGACAACAAGAAATTGTTGTTAAAGGTGCGAACGAAACACTTTCATACATGGCACCTGGTGCGTCACGTCTTAAAGTTGAAATTGGTCAATCAGTTGAACGTGGTGAAGCACTTACTGAAGGGTCAATTGAACCTAAGAACTATTTATCAGTAGCAGGTTTAACAGCAACTGAAACGTACTTATTAAAAGAAGTACAAAAAGTTTACCGTATGCAAGGGGTAGAAATTGACGATAAACACGTAGAAGTTATGGTTCGTCAAATGTTACGTAAAGTTCGTATTATTGAAGCTGGAGATACAAAATTACTACCAGGTTCATTAGTGGATATTCATAACTTTACAGATGCAAACCGCGAAGCATTTAAAGAGCGTAAACGTCCTGCTACAGCTAAACCAGTACTTTTAGGTATTACAAAAGCTTCTCTTGAAACAGAAAGCTTCTTATCAGCAGCGTCATTCCAAGAAACAACTCGTGTCCTTACAGATGCAGCTATTAAAGGTAAACGCGATGATTTACTTGGACTTAAAGAGAACGTTATTATTGGTAAGTTAATACCAGCTGGTACAGGTATGAAGCGCTATAGCCATGTTGAACTTGAAGAAGATAAAGTTGAAGAAGCAGAAGAACTTGTAAGTGAATAAACTGCGCTTTAAACGTGGTAACAACAAAGGTGAAGGTTAACTTGTAAAGTGGATTAGGGGCAAATGTGTAAATAGAATAACGATATTTATTAATGATCTATTCATATCGTCAGCACATTTGTCTCACACCTTCATCTTTTTATTATTTATTATCAATTTTTGTATATAAACTGTTGACGTGGAACTTCGTCAATGATAATATAGTAAAGGTTGATGCAAGCAGTACTTTGGAGGATATGTAAATGTCTAATGAAAAAGTCGCACGCTTAAACAAGCAAGCTTACGTTGTTGGCTTAAAGGAAACCTTAAAAGCACTTAAACAACAACGTGTTAGCAAATTGATTATTGCTGAAAATGTTGATATTCATTTGTTGACGCGCGTGTTAAGCTTTGCCAATCAAAATCAGATACCTATTGATTTCTTTACAAGTCAACGCGAACTTGGAGAATATTTTGGTATAAATGTAAAAGCGACAGTTGTTGCTTTGTTGAAGTAGACTTAGTAAGTTTGACTTACTAAATTTTATTTAACCTAAAAATGAACCACCTGGATGTGTGGGATTAAGAAATGAAGAGAGGAGGAGACTTACATGCCTACTATTAATCAATTAGTACGTAAACCAAGAAAAAGTAAAACTAAAAAATCTGACTCACCAGCTTTAAATAGAGGTTTCAACAGTCAGAAAAAACAATTCACACACTTGAACTCACCGCAAAAACGTGGTGTATGTACTCGTGTGGGTACAATGACTCCTAAGAAACCGAACTCAGCATTACGTAAATATGCTCGTGTTCGTTTATCTAATAATATTGAAGTCAATGCTTACATTCCTGGTATCGGTCACAACTTACAAGAACACAGTGTTGTACTTGTACGTGGTGGACGTGTAAAAGACTTACCTGGTGTGCGTTACCATATCGTACGTGGTGCATTAGATACTTCAGGTGTTGAAGGACGTATGCAAGGCCGTTCATTATACGGTACTAAAAAACCTAAGAAATAAGATTAAAATATTGTAAAATTATGCAATATATCATGCCGATAAATGGTAAATATACTATAATAGGAAGGGAGGACTTGTATTATGCCTCGTAAAGGATCAGTACCTAAAAGAGATGTGTTACCAGATCCAATTCACAACTCTAAGTTAGTAACTAAATTAATCAACAAGATTATGTTAGATGGTAAACGTGGAACAGCTCAACGTATTCTTTATTCTGCATTCGACTTAGTTCAAGAACGTTCAGGTCGTGATGCATTAGAAGTATTTGAAGAAGCAATCAACAATATTATGCCAGTACTTGAAGTTAAAGCTCGTCGTGTAGGGGGTTCTAACTACCAAGTGCCTGTAGAAGTTCGTCCAGAGCGTCGTACTACTTTAGGTTTACGTTGGTTAGTGAACTATGCGCGTCTTCGTGGTGAAAAAACTATGGAAGAGCGTTTAGCTAACGAAATCTTAGACGCAGCAAACAACGTTGGTGGCGCAGTTAAAAAACGTGAGGACACTCACAAAATGGCTGAAGCAAACAAAGCATTTGCTCACTATCGTTGGTAAGATAATGGCTATTTCCCTGAGCAGATATCACTTCAATACAACCATTAAACACGTAATCTGTTGATTGTGTTTGGTTAGTGAATGCTTAGGGTAAAGCACTATCTAATTATATTATCCTATATCTTGGAAGGAGAAAGAATACCCATGGGAAGAGAATTTTCTTTGAAAAATACGCGTAATATCGGTATCATGGCTCACATCGATGCTGGTAAAACGACTACTACTGAACGTATTCTTTATTATACTGGACGTATCCATAAAATTGGTGAAACACATGAAGGTGCTTCACAAATGGACTGGATGGAACAAGAGCAAGATCGTGGTATTACAATCACATCAGCTGCAACAACAGCTTCATGGAATGATCACCGTGTAAATATCATCGATACACCAGGACACGTAGACTTCACTGTAGAGGTTGAGCGTTCATTACGTGTACTTGATGGTGCGGTAACTGTACTTGATGCGCAATCAGGTGTAGAACCTCAAACTGAAACAGTTTGGCGTCAAGCTACAACTTATGGTGTACCACGTATTGTATTTGTTAACAAAATGGACAAAATGGGTGCAAACTTCGAATACGCAGTGAGCACTTTACATGACCGTTTAGATGCAAATGCTGCTCCTATCCAATTACCAATTGGTGCTGAAGATGAATTCAAAGCAATCATTGACTTAGTTACAATGAAATGCTTTAAATATAACAATGACTTAGGAACAGAAGTTGAAGAAATTGAAATTCCTGAAGATCATCGTGAACGTGCAGAAGAAGCACGTGAAACTTTAATTGAAGCTGTAGCAGAAACAAACGACGAATTAATGGAAAAAATCTTCAGTGAAGAAGAAATCACTGTAGATGAATTAAAAGCTGCAATTCGTCAAGCTACTACTGATGTTGAATTCTACCCTGTATTATGTGGTACTGCATTCAAAAACAAAGGTGTTCAATTAATGTTAGATGCTGTAATCGACTACTTACCATCTCCATTAGATGTTAAGCCGATTGTAGGTCATCGTGCTGACAACCCTGAAGAAGAAGTGGTTGCAAAAGCTGATGACGATGCAGAATTTGCTGCATTAGCATTCAAAGTAATGACAGACCCTTATGTAGGTAAATTAACATTCTTCCGTGTGTACTCAGGTACTTTAACTTCAGGATCTTATGTTAAAAACTCTACAAAAGGTAAACGTGAACGTGTAGGTCGTATCTTACAAATGCACGCAAACTCACGTCAAGAAATCGATACAGTTTATTCTGGTGATATCGCAGCTGCTGTAGGTCTTAAAGAAACAGGTACTGGTGACACGCTATGTGGAGAGAAAAATGACATCATCCTTGAGTCAATGGAATTCCCAGAGCCAGTTATCCACTTATCTGTTGAACCAAAATCTAAAGCAGACCAAGATAAAATGACTCAAGCGCTTGTTAAACTTCAAGAAGAAGACCCAACATTCAAAGCGCACACTGATGAAGAAACTGGTCAAGTTATCATTGGTGGTATGGGTGAGTTACACCTTGACATCATTGTTGACCGTATGAAAAAAGAATTTAATGTTGAAGCTAACGTAGGTGCGCCAATGGTTTCATACCGTGAAACATTCAAGCAATCTGCAGCTGTTCAAGGTAAATTCTCTCGTCAATCTGGTGGTCGTGGTCAATATGGTGATGTTCACATTGAATTCACACCTAACGAAACAGGTGGCGGCTTCGAATTCGAAAACGCTATCGTTGGTGGTGTTGTACCACGTGAATACATTCCATCAGTTGAACAAGGTCTTAAAGATGCAATGGAAAACGGTGTATTAGCAGGTTATCCGTTAATCGATGTAAAAGCAAAATTATTTGATGGTTCATACCACGATGTCGACTCATCTGAAATGGCCTTCAAAATTGCTGCATCATTAGCACTTAAAGAAGCTGCTAAAAAATGTGATCCAGTTATCTTAGAACCAATGATGAAAGTTACAATCGAAATGCCTGAAGAGTACATGGGTGACATCATGGGTGACGTTACTGCTCGTCGTGGACGTGTAGACGGAATGGAACCACGTGGTAACGCTCAAGTTGTTAATGCATATGTACCACTTTCAGAAATGTTCGGTTACGCAACTTCATTACGTTCAAACACTCAAGGTCGCGGTACTTACACAATGTACTTCGATCACTATGCAGAAGTTCCTAAATCAATTTCAGAAGAAATTATCAAAAAGAACAAAGGTGAATAATCATTCATCTTAGCGGTAGATAACGCTTGTTTATAAATTGATTTTTACTGTAAAATGATTTATAAAGGAATAAAGATAATTCATCTCATGTTGGTGAGTAACTTTCATGAGTGATAATAATATAATTCTTATTTGAAGAGGAGAGATTTTATAATGGCTAAAGAAAAATTCGATCGTTCATTAGAACATGCTAATATTGGAACAATCGGTCACGTTGACCATGGTAAAACAACTTTAACAGCTGCTATCGCAACTGTATTAGCGAAAAATGGTGACACTGTTGCTCAATCATACGACATGATCGACAACGCACCAGAAGAAAAAGAACGTGGTATCACAATCAATACTTCACACATCGAGTATCAAACTGGTAAACGTCACTATGCTCACGTTGACTGCCCAGGTCACGCTGACTACGTTAAAAACATGATCACTGGTGCTGCTCAAATGGACGGTGGTATCTTAGTAGTATCTGCTGCTGACGGTCCAATGCCACAAACTCGTGAACACATCCTTTTATCACGTAACGTTGGTGTACCAGCATTAGTTGTATTCTTAAACAAAGTTGACATGGTAGACGACGAAGAATTATTAGAATTAGTTGAAATGGAAGTTCGTGACTTATTATCTGAATACGACTTCCCAGGTGACGATGTGCCTGTAATCGCTGGTTCAGCATTAAAAGCTTTAGAAGGCGACGAAGAATACGAAGCTAAAATCTTAGAATTAATGGATGCAGTAGATAACTACATCCCAACTCCAGAACGTGACTCTGATAAACCATTCATGATGCCAGTTGAGGACGTATTCTCAATCACTGGTCGTGGTACTGTTGCTACAGGCCGTGTTGAACGTGGTCAAATCAAAGTTGGTGAAGAAGTTGAAATTATCGGTTTAGCTGACAAATCAACTAAAACAACTGTTACTGGTGTAGAAATGTTCCGTAAGTTATTAGACTACGCTGAAGCTGGTGACAACATTGGTGCATTATTACGTGGTGTTGCACGTGAAGATATCAACCGTGGACAAGTATTAGCTGCTCCTGGTTCAATCACACCACACACTAAATTCAAAGCAGAAGTTTACGTATTATCAAAAGACGAAGGTGGACGTCACACTCCATTCTTCTCTAACTACCGCCCACAATTCTATTTCCGTACTACTGACGTAACTGGTGTTGTTAACTTACCAGAAGGTACAGAAATGGTTATGCCTGGCGATAACGTTGAAATGGAAGTTGAACTTATTTCTCCAATCGCTATCGAAGACGGTACTCGTTTCTCAATCCGTGAAGGTGGACGTACTGTAGGATCAGGCGTTGTTACTGAAATCCACGAATAATTCTACCTTTACAAAAAGAGTTGGCACTTTTGCCAACTCTTTTTTTGGCTCTTTGTCAACGTCGGTTGGTGAAGACAAAACGTACTAAGTTGCTATTTTTAGTGACTTGGTACGTTTTTTATGTTCACTTATAAACATCCTAGAAATAACTAATATTCTATTTCTGAAATTAT
>NZ_JABANU010000020.1 GCF_016238445.1 Staphylococcus canis | reverse complement strand
TAGTTGACTCAACAAGTACTTCAGTAAGTGCCTCAAAAAGCGTAGCACAATCACAGAGTACATCAGCAAGTGCTTCGAAGAGTGAAGCCTTATCTCAAAGTACATCATTGAGTGAGTCGAAGAGCGCGTCATTATCAGCAAGTACATCAAGTTCAATAAGCGCATCGACATCAGCAAGTGCAAGTACTTCATTAAGTACCTCAGAATCGTTAAGTACATCAGCGTCAGCAAGTGCAAGCGCATCACAATCAGCGAGTGAGTCAGCATCAGCAAGTGAATCAGCATCAACAAGTACATCTATGAGTAAAAGCACATCACAAAGTATAGTTGACTCAACAAGTACTTCAGTAAGTGCCTCAAAAAGCGTAGCACAATCACAGAGTACATCAGCAAGTGCTTCGAAGAGTGAAGCCTTATCTCAAAGTACATCATTGAGTGAGTCGAAGAGCGCATCATTATCAGCAAGCACATCAAGTTCAATAAGTGCATCGACATCGGCAAGCGAAAGCTCATCATTAAGTACCTCAGAATCGTTAAGTATATCAGCATCAACAAGTATGAGTGCATCGCAATCAGCAAGTGAGTCAGCATCGGCAAGCACATCAACTTCTACAAGTTTATCTATGAGTAGAAGCACATCACAAAGTGTACTAGCATCAACAAGTACATCGGTAAGTGAATCGAAAAGTGTAGCGCAATCACAAAGTGTATCAGCAAGTGCTTCGAAGAGTGAAGCCTTATCTCAAAGTACATCATTGAGTGAGTCGAAGAGTGCATCATTATTAGCAAGTGAAAGTACTTCAACATCAGTAAGCAACTCAACAAGTGCGTCATTAAGTGCATCTGAATCAGCAAGTACGTCTGCATCAGAAAGCGAAAGTACTTCAACATCAGAAAGTAACTCAACGAGTGAATCAGTGAGTGCATCTGAATCAGCGAGCACATCAGCATCAGAAAGTGCAAGCACTTCAACTTCAGCAAGTGAATCGACAAGTGCATCAGTGAGCGCATCTGAATCAGCGAGCACGTCAGCATCAGAAAGTGTGAGCACTTCGGCTTCAGTAAGTGAATCGACAAGCACATCATTAAGTGCATCAGAGTCAGCAAGTACGTCAGCGTCAGAAAGTGAAAGCGCGTCGACTTCAACAAGCGAGTCAACAAGTGCATCAGTGAGTGCGTCAGAGTCAGCAAGTACATCAGCGTCAGAAAGTACAAGTGCATCGGCTTCAGCAAGTGAATCGACAAGTGCATCAGTGAGTGCATCTGAATCAGCAAGCGCGTCAACATCAGAAAGCACAAGCACTTCGGCTTCAACAAGTGAGTCGACAAGTGCATCAGTGAGTGCATCAGAGTCAGCAAGTACATCAGCATCAGTAAGCGAAAGTACTTCAACATCAGAAAGTGACTCAACAAGCGCATCAGCATCAGCAAGCACAAGCGCTTCGGCTTCAACAAGCGAGTCAACAAGTGCATCAGTGAGCGCATCTGAATCAGCAAGTACGTCAGCGTCAGAAAGTGCAAGTACTTCAACTTCAACAAGTGAGTCAGTAAGTGGATCAGTGAGTGCATCTGAATCAGCGAGCGTGTCAACATCAGCAAGCGTAAGCACATCGGCTTCAACAAGTGAATCGACAAGTGCGTCAGTGAGTGCATCTGAATCTGTAAGTACATCAGCATCAGAAAGCACAAGTACTTCGACTTCAGCAAGTGAGTCAACAAGTGCGTCAGTGAGTGCGTCTGAATCAGCAAGTACGTCAGCGTCAGAAAGTACAAGTGCATCTGAATCAGCAAGTGAGTCAACAAGTGCATCAGTGAGTGCATCTGAATCAGCAAGCGCATCAGTATCAGAAAGTGAAAGCGCGTCGACTTCAGTAAGTGGATCAGTAAGCGCATCTGAGTCAGCAAGTACGTCAGCGTCAGAAAGTGCAAGTACTTCAACTTCAACAAGCACGTCATTAAGTGAATCAGAGTCAGCAAGTACATCAACATCAGAAAGTGTGAGCACTTCGGCTTCAGTAAGTGAGTCAACAAGCACATCGGTAAGTGAATCAGAATCAGCGAGCACATCAGCATCAGAAAGTGCAAGCACATCGACTTCAACAAGTGAGTCAACAAGTGCGTCAGTGAGTGCGTCTGAATCAGCAAGTACGTCAGCATCAGAAAGCACAAGTACTTCAGCTTCAGTAAGTGAGTCAACAAGCACATCAGTAAGTGAATCAGAATCAGCAAGCGCGTCAACATCAGAAAGCACAAGTACTTCGACTTCAGCAAGTGAGTCAACAAGTGCATCAGTGAGTGCATCTGAATCAGCGAGCACATCAGCATCAGAAAGCGCAAGCACATCGGCTTCAACAAGCGAGTCAACAAGTGCATCAGTGAGCGCATCTGAATCAGCAAGTACATCAGCGTCAGAAAGCACAAGTACTTCGACTTCAACAAGTGCGTCAGTGAGTGCATCTGAATCAGCAAGTACGTCAGCGTCTGAAAGCGAAAGCACTTCTACTTCAGCAAGCACGTCATTAAGTGAATCAGAATCAGTGAGCACATCAGTATCAGAAAGCGCAAGTACTTCAACTTCAACAAGTGCGTCTGAATCAGCAAGCGCATCAGTATCAGAAAGTGAAAGCGCGTCGACTTCAGTAAGTGGATCAGTGAGTGCATCTGAATCAGCAAGTACATCAGCATCAGTAAGCGAAAGTACTTCAACATCAGAAAGTAACTCAACAAGTGCATCAGTGAGTGCATCTGAGTCAGCAAGTACATCAGCATCAGTAAGCGAAAGTACTTCAACATCAGAAAGTAACTCAACGAGTGCATCATTAAGTGAGTTTGAATCAGCGAGCACATCAGCATCAGCAAGTGCAAGCACATCGGCTTCAACAAGTGAGTCAACAAGTGCATCAGTGAGTGCATCTGAATCAGCGAGTACATCAGCATCAGCAAGTGCAAGTACTTCAACTTCAACAAGTGAGTCAACAAGTGGATCAGTGAGTGCGTCTGAATCAGCAAGTACGTTAGCGTCAGAAAGCGCAAGTGCGTCTGAATCAGCAAGCACATCAGTATCAGAAAGTAACTCAATGAGTGCATCAGTGAGTGCGTCAGAGTCAGAAAGTACAAGTGCATCGGCTTCAATAAGTGAGTCAACAAGTGCATCAGTGAGTGAATCTGAATCAGCGAGCGCGTCAACATCAGAAAGCACAAGCGCTTCGGCTTCAACAAGTGAATCAACAAGTGCGTCAGTAAGTGCGTCTGAATCTGTAAGTACATCAGCGTCAGAAAGCACAAGTACTTCAGCTTCAGTAAGTGAGTCAACAAGCACATCGACTTCAGCAAGTGAGTCAACAAGTACATCAGTAAGTGCATCTGAATCAGCAAGCGCGTCAACATCAGAAAGCACAAGCACATCGACTTCAGCAAGTGAGTCAACAAGTACATCAGTAAGTGCATCTGAATCAGCGAGCACATCAGCATCAGAAAGCACAAGTACTTCGACTTCAGCAAGTGAGTCAACAAGCACATCATTAAGTGCGTCTGAATCAGCAAGCGTATCAGTATCAGAAAGTGAAAGCGCGTCGACTTCAGTAAGTGAGTCAACAAGTGCATCAGTGAGTGCATCAGAGTCAGCAAGTACATCAGCATCAGTAAGCGAAAGTACTTCAACATCAGAAAGTAACTCAACGAGTGCATCATTAAGTGAGTTTGAATCAGCGAGCGCGTCAACATCAGAAAGCACAAGTACTTCGACTTCAACAAGTGCGTCAGTGAGTGCATCAGAGTCAGCAAGTATGTCAGCGTCAGAAAGCGCAAGTACTTCAACTTCGACAAGTGAGTCAGTAAGTGGATCAGTAAGCGCATCGGCTTCAGCAAGTGAGTCAACAAGTGGATCAGTGAGTGCGTCTGAATCAGCAAGTACGTCAGCGTCAGAAAGCGCAAGTGCATCGGCTTCAGCAAGTGAGTCAACAAGTACATCAGTAAGTGCATCTGAATCAGCGAGCACGTCAGCATCAGAAAGTGTGAGCACTTCGGCTTCAGTAAGTGAATCGACAAGCACATCATTAAGTGCATCAGAGTCAGCAAGTACATCAGCATCAGAAAGCGCAAGTACTTCAACTTCAACAAGTGAGTCAGTAAGTGGATCAGTGAGTGCATCTGAATCAGCGAGCGCGTCAACATCAGCAAGCGCAAGCACATCGGTAAGTGAATCAGAATCAGCGAGCACATCAGCGTCAGAAAGCACAAGCACTTCGACTTCAGTAAGTGAGTCAACAAGTGCATCAGTGAGTGTATCTGAATCAGCAAGTACGTCAGCGTCAGAAAGTGCAAGCACATCGACTTCAGCAAGCGAGTCAACAAGCGCATCAGTGAGTGCATCTGAATCAGCAAGCGCGTCAACATCAGAAAGCACAAGCACATCGACTTCAACAAGCGAGTCAACAAGCACATCAGTAAGCGCATCCGAATCAGCAAGTACGTCAGCATCAGAAAGTGCAAGCACATCGACTTCAGCAAGCGAGTCAACAAGTGGATCAATGAGTGCGTCAGAATCTGTAAGTACGTCAGCGTCAGCAAGCACAAGCACATCGACTTCAACAAGCGAGTCAACAAGCACATCAGTAAGCGCATCTGAATCAGCGAGCACATCAGCATCAGCAAGCACAAGCGCTTCGGCTTCAACAAGTGAGTCAACAAGTGTGTCAGTGAGTGCGTCTGAATCTGTAAGTACATCAGCGTCAGCAAGCACAAGTACTTCAGCTTCAGTAAGTGAGTCAACAAGCACATCAGTAAGTGCATCTGAATCAGCGAGCACATCAGCATCAGAAAGCGAAAGTACTTCAATTTCAGCAAGTGAGTCAACAAGTGCATCATTAAGTGCGTCTGAATCAGCAAGCGCATCAGTATCAGAAAGTGAAAGCGCGTCGACTTCAGCAAGTGAGTCAACAAGCACATCAGTAAGTGCATCTGAATCAGCGAGCACATCAGTATCAGAAAGCGCAAGTACTTCAACTTCAGTAAGCGAGTCAACAAGTGCGTCAGTGAGTGAATCAGAATCAGCGAGCACATCAGCATCAGCAAGCACAAGCACATCGGCTTCAACAAGTGAGTCAACAAGTGCGTCAGTGAGTGCGTCAGAATCTGTAAGTACGTCAGCGTCAGCAAGCACAAGCACTTCGACTTCAGCAAGCGAGTCAACAAGCGCATCAGTGAGTGCATCTGAATCAGCAAGCGCGTCAACATCAGAAAGCACAAGCACTTCGACTTCAACAAGCGAGTCAACAAGCGCATCAGTAAGCGCATCTGAATCAACAAGTACATCAGCGTCAGAAAGTGCAAGCACATCGACTTCAGCAAGCGAGTCAACAAGCGCATCAGTGAGTGCATCTGAATCAGCAAGCGAGTCAACAAGCACATCAGTAAGCGCATCTGAATCAGCAAGTACATCAGCATCAGAAAGTGCAAGTACTTCAACATCAGAAAGTAACTCAACGAGTGCATCAGCGAGCACATCAGCGTCAGAAAGTGCAAGCACATCGACTTCAGCAAGTGAGTCAACAAGTGCATCAGTGAGTGCATCTGAATCAGCGAGCACATCAGCATCAGAAAGCGCAAGCACATCGGCTTCAACAAGCGAGTCAACAAGTGCATCAGTGAGCGCATCTGAATCAGCAAGTACATCAGCGTCAGAAAGCACAAGTACTTCGACTTCAACAAGTGCGTCAGTGAGTGCGTCTGAATCAGCAAGTACGTCAGCGTCAGAAAGCACAAGTACATCAGCTTCAGTAAGTGAGTCAACAAGCACATCAGTAAGTGAATCAGAATCAGCAAGCGCGTCAACATCAGAAAGCACAAGCGCTTCAGCTTCAGTAAGCGAGTCAACAAGTGCATCATTAAGCGCATCTGAATCAACGAGCACATCAGCGTCATTAAGTGAATCAGAATCAGCAAGTACGTCAGTATCAGAAAGCACAAGCGCATCGACTTCAGCAAGTGAGTCAACAAGTGCATCATTAAGTGCATCTGAATCTGTAAGTACATCAGCGTCAGAAAGTGCAAGCACATCGGCTTCAGCAAGTGAGTCAACAAGCACATCAGTAAGTGAATCTGAATCAGCGAGCACATCAACATCAGTGAGCGCAAGTGCATCAACTTCAACAAGCGCGTCAGTGAGTGAATCAGAATCAGCAAGCGTATCAGCATCAGAAAGCACAAGCGCATCGACTTCAGCAAGTGAGTCAACAAGTGCATCATTAAGTGCGTCTGAATCAGCGAGCACATCAGTATCAGAAAGCGAAAGTACATCGACTTCAACAAGTACGTCATTAAGTGAATTTGAATCAGCAAGTGCATCAGCATCAGAAAGCACAAGCGCTTCGGCTTCAACAAGTGAATCAATGAGCGCATCAGCATCAGAAAGTGCAAGTACATCGGCTTCAACAAGTGAGTCAACAAGCACATCAGTAAGTGAATCAGAATCAGCAAGCGCGTCAGCATCAGAAAGCACAAGTATTTCTACTTCAGCAAGTGAGTCAACAAGCACATCATTAAGTGCGTCTGAATCTGTAAGTACATCAACATCAGAAAGCGCAAGCACATCGGCTTCAACAAGTGAATCGACAAGTGCATCAGTGAGTGAATCTGAATCAGCAAGTACGTCAGCATCAGCAAGCACAAGTACGTCAGCTTCAGTAAGTGAGTCAACAAGCACATCAGTAAGTGAATCAGAATCAGCAAGCGCGTCAGCATCAGAAAGTGAAAGCGCGTCGACTTCAGCAAGCGAGTCAATAAGTGGATCAGTGAGCGCATCTGAATCAGCAAGTACATCAGCGTCAGCAAGCACAAGTGCCTCAACTTCAGCAAGTGAGTCAACAAGTGCATCAGTGAGCGCATCTGAATCAGCGAGCGCGTCAACATCAGAAAGCACAAGCACTTCAGTTTCAGTAAGTGAATCAACAAGTGCATCAGTGAGTGAATCTGAGTCAGCAAGTACATCAGCATCAGAAAGCACAAGTACTTCTACTTCAGCAAGTGAGTCAACAAGTGAATCATTAAGTGAGTCTGAATCAACAAGTACGTCAACATCAGAAAGCACAAGCGCTTCGGCTTCAACAAGCGAGTTAACAAGTGGATCAGTGAGCGCATCTGAATCAGCAAGTACGTCAGCATCAGCAAGCGAAAGTACTTCAACATCAGAAAGTAACTCAACGAGTGCATCATTAAGTGAGTCTGAATCAGCAAGCGCGTCAGCATCAGAAAGTGAAAGCACATCGGCTTCAGCAAGTGAGTCAACAAGTGCATCATTAAGCGCATCTGAATCAACGAGCACATCAGCGTCATTAAGTGCATCTGGATCAGCAAGTACGTCAGTATCAGAAAGCACAAGCGCTTCGGCTTCAGCAAGCGAGTCAACAAGTGCATCAGTGAGTGCATCTGAATCAGCAAGTGCGTCAGTGAGCGCATCTGAATCAGCGAGCGCGTCAACATCAGAAAGCACAAGCACATCGACTTCAACAAGTGAGTCAACAAGTGCATCAGTGAGCGCATCTGAATCAGCAAGTACGTCAGTATCAGAAAGTGCAAGCACATCGACTTCAGCAAGCGAGTCAACAAGTGGATCAATGAGTGCGTCAGAATCTGTAAGTACATCAGCGTCAGAAAGTACAAGCGCTTCGACTTCAACAAGTGCGTCATTAAGCGCGTCTGAAACACCAAGTGATTCATCAACAAGTGCATCAGTAAGCGCATCTGAATCAGTAAGTACGTCAGCGTCAGCAAGCACAAGCGCTTCGGCTTCAACAAGCGAGTCAACAAGTGCATCAGTAAGCGCATCTGAATCAGTAAGTACGTCAGCGTCAGCAAGCACAAGCGCTTCGGCTTCAACAAGCGAGTCAACAAGTGCATCAGTAAGCGCATCTGAATCAGCAAGTACGTCAGCGTCAGAAAGTGCAAGCACTTCAACTTCAACAAGTGAGTCAACAAGTGCATCAGTGAGTGCATCTGAATCAGCAAGTACGTCAGCATCAGAAAGTGCAAGTACTTCAACATCAGAAAGTAACTCAACGAGTGCATCAGTAAGCGCATCTGAATCTGTAAGTACATCAGTATCAGCAAGCACAAGCACTTCAGCTTCAGCAAGTGAGTCAACAAGTGCATCATTAAGTGCGTCTGAATCAGCAAGTACATCAGCGTCAGAAAGCGCGTCGACTTCAGTAAGTGAATCGACAAGTGCATCATTAAGCGCATCTGAATCAATGAGTACGGCATCATCGACAAGTACAAGCACTTCAACTTCAACTTCAACAAGTACGTCGATGAATCCATCAACATCAGAGTCTATGGATGAATCAACAGCAACAACTAAAGGCAAAGAAGCACTTCCTGAAACAGGTCAAGCTTCAAATAATAATGGATTACTTGGTGCGTTTGCAGCGATGTTAGCTGGTTTAGGTTTAATCAAAAAATCTAGAAAAGATCGCAATGAGAAACAATCGAAGTAGACCATACTAAATTGAACATGTTATTGAGAGGCTAAATGCTAAAATTGTAAATATTGGGGTATATTTCTAATGTTAGGTTGTTAAGAAACAAAGCATACGACTGGGGCATCACAATGTTTCCAAGGAAATATTAATGTGCTGTCCTGTCGTGCTTGATATGTGCTTTAAATCATATCAATGTAGTGGTTTCGTGATACGACAGGTGAGCCAACATGTGTTGTATCACGATAGAGCTACATAAAAAATATATTGCCTCAGTAGCTTTAGTCTCTTGAATGGCATGTGATATCAAAAGAGGGTTAATGTGAAAAATAATTTAGTGCATCGTATTTTTAAGCAATACGAATATAAAGTTTTATATAAACGTTTGATATTTACGTTTTTTATTCTATTCATATACATATTTGGAAGTCATCTCGCATTAATTGACAATAGTGCTATTCGTCAACAAGATAATGCGTTTTTTAAACTTGCCGTTTCAAATGTTGGCGGCGATATTCATACGATTAATGTCTTCTCTCTGGGACTTGGACCATGGCTTACTGCGATGATTTTTTTAAGTTTAATGGCATATCGTGATGTAGAAAAAACAATGTTGCAGACTCGAGCAGAACGCCATTATAAAGAGAAATTTTTGACATTAGCTTTGGCTATTATCCAAGGTTTGTTTGTTATTAATCAATATGTGCAACACGATAAAGTGAATCAACAGCAAATGTGGTTTTTCTTATTAATTTTAGTTGCAGGCACAATGATGTTAGTGTGGCTTGCTGATCAAAATGTGCGACATGGAATTGCAGGGCCAATGCCTATAGTGATGTTGAGTATTGTGAAGTCTATTTTCCAGCATCAGCTATCAGATATTCATATTCAACAATCAATTTTAATAGCAATTATTGCTTTCATCGCTGTAGCATTAATACTTTTATTACTACTTGAATTGATTGAATATCAAATGCCGTATCGCGATATTATGAGTGTTTCTAAGTTTAGACCTTACACATATTTAGCTTGGAAGTTAAATCCAGCAGGTAGTATTTCGATTATGATTAGTTTGTCTGTGTTCATTTTATTGCATAGTCTGATTACTTTAATTGCGGCACAGTTTATTGATGACGTGAAGGTCTTTAATGTTTTAACATTTGGTCATGTCATTGGAATTACGGTGTATTTAGTGATACAGATTACTTTAGGTTATGCATTATCTCGGTTAATGATTAATACCAAACAAAAGACTAAAGATTTTCTTAAAAATGGGAATTATTTTGTAGGCATCTACCCTGGACCTGAAACAGAGCAGTACTTGAACCGAAAAGCTCGTCGCATTTGTTGGATGGGGTCAGTCATTGTAGGACTTATCATCGGAGTGCCTTTATATTTTTCATTACTTGTCCCTCAGTTTTCACAACAAATCTACTTTGTTGTTCAGATGATTATTATGGTTTACATCGGCATTAATATTGCTGAAACGATTAAAACCTATCTTTATTTTGATAAATATCAAGATGTGCTAAATAAATATTGGTAAGGAGTTTTTTATGAAACGTTTTATTCCGGCATGGTATGGTGCTGAAATATGGTGGAAGTCCATGCAAACCGCTTTTTACGAGCAACAATCTGTTACTGAATATGATGAATTGATTAGCTTAATGACGATGCATCTCAAAAATGATAAAGCTTTTGAAATTGTGTT
Source organism: Staphylococcus canis (assembly GCF_016238445.1). GTDB lineage: Bacteria > Bacillota > Bacilli > Staphylococcales > Staphylococcaceae > Staphylococcus > Staphylococcus canis. The sequence continues at coordinate 29,040 of NZ_JABANU010000020.1, read as the reverse complement.
GTTACACTATCAACCTGAATTACGTTTGTTTTTACATCGCAATGACTTATATGAGGCAACGTATTGGTCTGTATTTGATGAAATTCAAGGTTTTACGAAACGTCCTACACAATCTGTAGATTATCGAAGTTTGAATTGGTCAGATCATACAGAATTTATTTATACGCCGCATTTAGTTCGTGCGATTGAAAGTGAAGCCACTTACTCAAATATTTATTTTAATCAAGAAGGATATTTAAATCGTATTGAACGATATGATGATGATGTGTTGAAATTCAGTTATATTTTTGATGATCGTGGATATTTATCAAGTTATGTCACTTATAATAATGCGGCGCAACCTATTTATCAGTATTACATGACGATTCATGGGGATTGGATTATGCGTGAAGATGTAATGCATGGTGAAGTTACGATTGCTGAAAACTATCAATCACAATTTCAACACAGTACGTATTCATCTATGGAAAGTATCATTAGTGAGCGTTTACGTCATTATCTTGAGAATATAGATACTAGCGTACCTTTTGTTGTTGCGGCTGATGACCGTCATCATGCAATTATTGAAAAGGAGATTGCATCTCATTTATTATGTTTTTCAATTTATCAACAACGCGAGCCTTATATGGAAGTGCCACAATATCAAGCGCTTCAAAGTGGTGACTTTATTTTAGTTGATACACAGCATCAAGAACTGCGTTTAAAACACTATTTTGAAACAGTGCCTCATTCTCAGAAGTTGATGCGCATTACACCTTTTGCGACGGAAGTGTTGCCAAATATTAGTAGTCAACTTTATGAATACAATATTGGTGTTTGGATAGATGGTATTACTACAGGAGCACTACAAGAAACCTTGAAATATTTCAATACGTATATGGATGAAGATGAGAATATACGTATTGTCTTATTACGAAGAGAGGCGACGCTTCCAGTGCCCGCTTGGCTTAATACGTATGTTGCACAGGTTAATGAACAACGTAATGCGACTGATGTGGTTTCTCAAGAAGTCGATGAACTATTAGAAGATGAACCTATTGAATATATAAAGGTTCAAACAGTTCCATTTGAAAATGATGTGATTGAAGCGATGTCGACATTGCGTCTGACTGTAGATTTAAGAAAAGAACCTGATTTATATCTTCAAATTTGTGGTCTTAGTGCGGGTATTCCTCAAATTAATCGACAACAGACAGAATACGTACAACATCATCAAAACGGCTATATTATTGAAAGCGCTAAGCAATTGCCGGAAGCATTAGATTACTTTTTCCATCACTTAAAAAATTGGAACCAATCTTATGCCTTTTCAATGAAACTTGCGAAACACTATCGTTCAGATAGGATATTAAAACAATTAGATGAATGGTTAGAAGGGGTATCGTATGGTACGGAAAATTAAAAAGTATAAAGTGCTACAAATTGGCGGCGAAAACTTTCAACCGCAGTTGGCTAATCCTCAAGATGTTAAATGGAATTATATTGATATTGACACAATTCATGGGCTTGCTGAAGAAGGGCGTGCTTTTGAGAGTGAGACTAAAATCAACGGTAAATACGACATGATTTATATCGAAGCGCCACATTCAACAATGCTTATGCGTGTACTTGAACGTATCGCTTTACCTTTCAATACCTTTATTGACGAGGGCTATTGGGACGCGTCCTATCAATCGGAAGAGGTTGTAGAACAGCGCATTATTCGACCATTGACGTATCGTACATATGAAGAAAAGTCTGAAAAAATACAGGCGTTAACTTTCTCAGGACAGTATGGCGATAAAGTCTCACCTAAACACGGTATTGTGAACCGTTCATTTTCTGGAGATGCGCGTTATATTGGCAATCACCAATTGAAGCTGGAAGGTCATTTTGGAGAGGTGCTTCAACCGATTGTGACATGGCAAAATCATCTTTACTACGATGAGCATAAAGTGATTCAGATATGGCCAGAATATCAAACAACGGGGACGGTTGAGGTGCAATATACGTTTCGTTTGCTTTCTACTGATCCAGCGTCACATGTTATCGATACGTATGTGCTGAATGAGGCAGAACTGACAGAACCGTTAGAAATACCGATTCACGACCAAAATGCGAATATCACGATTAGTGTGTCCGCAAAAGGAGAAGGGACATTAACACTTGGTGCTGTTCATAAACGATGGTCACGTATTGAAATGGGTCAATTTATCTTTGGGGGCAAACGCTACGCCGATTCAACACGTGATGAGTTGATTTATTATTTTGACCCTGGTGACATGAAGCCACCATTGAACGTATATTTCAGTGGTTATCGTTCAGCAGAGGGGTTTGAAGGGTTCTTTATGATGCGTCATTTCAATGCGCCTTTTATTTTAATTGGAGACCCACGAATTGAAGGGGGCGCATTTTACCTTGGTTCAGACGACTATGAAGCACAAATTCAGTCTGTTATTCAAAATGCACTAAAAAAGTTGAATTTTAAGTCGAATGAGCTTATTTTGTCTGGATTATCGATGGGGTCATTTGGCGCATTATATTATGGTGCGAAATTGAATCCTTCCGCGATAATTGTAGGTAAACCGTTAATTAATATTGGTACAGTTGCGGATAACATGCGTTTAAGACGTCCGGAAGACTTCGGGACGGCGCTAGATGTTTTGTTGAAAAACGAAAAGAGTTTGAGTGCATCGGCGATTACACGATTGAACAAACGATTTTGGGATGTGTTTGGCCAAGCGGATATGTCTCAGACTACATTTGCGATTGCACATATGGAAGATGATGATTATGATTTATATGCTTATGAAATGTTGTTACCTATTTTATCAAAGCAACACGCACGTGTGATGAGTCGTGGTGTACCAGGACGACATAATGACGACTCTCCAACAATTACGAGTTGGTTTATTAATTTTTACAATATCATTTTAGAAAGTCAGTTTGGGAGGGAACCACATGATATCTAATACGTTATTTGAAATTCGATGGACACAAGTGACGCCAGATACATTTATGTATGGTTCGCTACTCAAATTTGATGATGATGTTACGCATTTTGAAAATGCCTTAATGCCTTCTGGTGTAACGATTCATAAATGGCGGATGGTCACGAATCATATGCAAGATAAAATGATTCCAACGTTACCGATTCTTCAAAGAAACCATACGTATCATTTCAAATTTGAGTATGAGGTGATACCTGAAGCGAGTATTTATTTTAAGCTAACATTTAAACGTAAAAATGGCACCATCTGTGATACACAAATTATTCAAGGTCATGAAGCGATAGTTCATTATCCAGATGAAGCGTTTCAATATGACATAGATATGATTAATGCGGCGTCTGAACAACTGACATTTCACAAAATTACGATTGCGCAAGAGGATGAGGCTGAGCGTTCCACAGATTTAGAAATATATACATTAAATCAAAAGAATGATGTAACAATACCGATTAATGTCCTATTTGTAGAAAGTGGTGGAGTATCAGAATCAGCGATTGCGCACCTGCCAAATATCGTCGTTGTCTCACATTGGTATGATGTATCGGTGGATCGTATTTGGCAAGTATTGCAAGAAGCTTTAAATATAGAAGATTCGAAGGCGTATTATCACTTTATAGGATATGGTGAACAGTCTAATATTATGGCGTACCAAATGGCGCAATATTCCAAAGGCCATGCGCTTTTGAGTGCACCGATTGAACACATGGAGAACGGTTCGAATTTCACCGTATATGGCCATTCCTTGTCAAAAGACAATCCGCTTTACACAGTAGCACCAGTTTTAGGTCATCATCAATTGCGACTGTTAAACACTGAAATGTTAACTGGAGGTGTGCGTTAATGTCTAATAACATTCAACACATCATTAATCAAAAACGTATCAATCGACTGAAACGCACATTGAAGAAAATCAATCAATATCAAGCAGAATTTGAAACATTGAGTGATGAAGCACTACAACACAAAACAGCACAGTTCAAGCAAGCTTTAAAAGATAAGACGCATACACTTGATGATTTATTACCAGTAGCATATGCCGTAGTGCGTGAAGCGAGTCGACGTGTACTAGGTATGTTTCCAAAAGACGTTCAAGTGTTAGGGGCTATTGTATTGCATGAAGGGAATATGGCTGAGATGCAGACGGGTGAAGGGAAAACGCTAACTGCAACGATGCCACTTTATTTAAATGGCCTAACAGGAAAAGGGGCTTATTTAATCACAACAAATGATTATTTAGCAAAGCGTGATTACTTAGAAATGAAGCCGTTGTTTGAATGGCTCGGCTTGACGATTGCGCTTGGCTTTGTGGATATTCCAGATTATGAGTATGAACCTGATGAGAAAAAAGAAATTTATCGTCATGATATTGTGTATACGACTAACGGCCGTCTCGGTTTTGATTACCTGATTGATAACTTAGCAGATGGACACGAAGGTAAATTTTTACCCCCACTTTATTACGGTATTATTGATGAAGTAGATTCGATTATTCTGGATTCCGCTCAAACGCCGCTCGTTATATCTGGTGCGCCACGTTTACAGTCTAATTTATTTCGCATTGTGAAAGCATTTGTAGAAACGCTTGAAAAAGAGACACATTTTGAAGTGGAAACCGTAAAGAAAGAAATTTGGCTTACTGATGCCGGAATTGAAAAAGCGAATGCGTATTTTGGCATTCCCAATCTTTATGATGCCGATTATTTTGATTTGGTACGTAATATCAATTTAGCATTACGTGCACGTTACTTGTTTGAAGCGAATATGGATTATTTTGTGTACAACGGTGAAGTGGTCCTCATTGATCGTATTACTGGACGTATGATGCCAGGGACAAAGTTGCAGTCAGGTCTTCATCAGGCCATCGAAGCAAAAGAAGAAATTGAAATTTCTAAAGATATGAGTGTTATGGCGACGATTACATTTCAAAATTTATTCAAAGAGTTTGAACAGTTTGCGGGGATGTCCGCGACGAGTAAGCTCGGTGAAGAAGAGTTTTTAGAACTCTACTCCAAAATTGTCGTGCAAATTCCAACAGATCGCCCCATTGAACGTATAGATTATCCAGATCGTGTGTTCATTAATGCGTTGCGTAAAAATGAAGCGATTTTAGCACGTGTTGAAGCATTACATGAGATGCAGCGGCCGGTTCTACTCATTACACGTACAGCAGAAGTTGCAGAATATTTTTCTAATGCATTATTTGAAAAAGATATTCCTAATAACTTACTGATTGCACAAAATGTTGCGAAAGAAGCGCAAATGATTGCTGAAGCGGGTCATTTAAATGCGGTGACTGTCGCAACAAGTATGGCAGGACGTGGTACGGATATTAAGTTAGAAGATGGTGTGAAAGAGCTTGGTGGTTTGGCAGTAATTGTGACAGAACATATGGAAAACAGTCGGGTCGATCGACAATTACGTGGACGCTCAGGTCGTCAAGGAGATCCTGGGAGCTCGCAAATTTATATTTCACTCGATGACTATCTGGTGAAGCGTTGGGGTAAATCTAAGTTGCTTGAACAGTCAAGACTTGATGAAATGTCACCAGATGACCTTGAACAAAGTAAAATTTTTCAGCGACGTGTCAATAAAGTGGTACGTAATGCCCAACGTGTAGCTGAAGAACAAGGCATGCGTGCACGTGAAATGGCAAATGAATATGAAAAAAGCTTAAGTATTCAGCGGAACTTAATTTATCAAGAACGTAATCGTATTTTAAATTTATGGAACAGAACGGATTTAAATTTAAGTGATATTGCAAGAGATGTGTTTCGACATGATTTACCGAAATCATCGGAACTCACTGAAGCATATGTTGTTGAATATATTTATAAACATTTGAGTTTTCAATTTAAAAAAGATTTATCAGACATCAATATTAAACGTAAAAAAGAGGTTATCGAATATCTTGTGGCACTTTTTGAAGAACGGTTAGATCATCAGCAAGCAAAATTGAATAATGACTATTTATTTACACGATTTGTTCAAAAAGCAATCTTGAAAGCCATAGATAGCAATTGGATGATTCAAGTAGATTATTTACAGCAACTGAAAGCGAGTGTGAATAACCGTCAACATGGTCAACGTAATGCGATTTTTGAATATCACCGTGTCGCGTTAGCGTCGTTTGATGCGATGAAACTTCAGATTAAAGCGGATATCATTCAATATTTATGTCAAAGTGTGACCACTTTTGATAAGAAAGGTAAGTTAGTGGTACATTTCCCTAGCTAAAAGAGGTGAGTAGTGATGACGATTTATAATATTAATTTTGGAATAGGTTGGGCAAGTAGTGGTGTAGAGTACGCACAAGCCTATCGGGCAACGTTATTACGCGGTTTAAACGTGCCGATGAAATTTGTGTTTTTAGATTTTATCAGTGCAGAAAATATACAAACATTAACGTCGCACATCGGATTTCAAGATGATGAAGTGATCTGGCTATATCAGTATTTCACTGATATTCCTATTGCGCCGACTACTTATACAATTGATGATTTAAAACAAACAGTAGCTGAGCCGATTCAACGTGAGGAACAAAGTGGCAAAGTACGCCGACTATTTTTACAAGATGATCGTACGTTTATTACATGTTATTTAAAAGATGAAGATCAAGATGTTGTGGATCGCGCTGAGTTTGTGATTGATGGGCAATTAATTCGCAAAGACTATTACAGTTATGTACGTACATTTTCAGAATATTATGCGCCAATTGATAACCAAGCTAAATTGTTTATGCGTCAGTATTACAATGAAGATGGGACGATTGCTTACAATGAGTATATCGATGGGGAAACGCACGTTTATGCATTTGATGACATGAAACTTTATAGTAAGGAAGCGTTTGTCGCATATTTTATGCAACAACTTCATCTTACATCTGAAGACATTGTTATTTTTGATCGTGCCTCTAAAGTCGGTCAAGCAATGTTGCAAAACACAGGTGACAGTAAAGTCGGTGTTGTTGTGCATGCGGAACATTATAGTAAACATGCGACAGATGATGAAACCGTGTTATGGAATAATTACTATGAATATGAGTTCAGCCATGCGAAAGATATCGACTTTTTTATTACAGCGACCGACAAACAAAATCAAACGCTTCTGGCACAATTTCAAAAATATGCTGGCATCCGTCCACGTATCTTTACGATACCTGTTGGAAGCGTACCAGAATTAAAATACCCGAAACCAAAGCGTCGTGCTTACTCTATGGTCACAGCATCGCGACTTGCGAGTGAAAAGCATGTAGATTGGTTAGTACGTGCAGCTATTCTTGCGAAACAACGTGTACCGAAGCTATCGTTTGATATTTATGGTGAAGGTGGCGAAAAGGAGAAAATACGCCAAATTATTGAAGAAAATGATGCAAGTAGCTATATCCATTTACGTGGTCATGTGAAACTTGATGAAATTTATAAACACTATAAGTTATTCGTCTCAGCCTCTACTAGTGAAGGATTTGGGCTGACATTAATGGAAGCTGTAGGTTCTGGGCTTGGTATGATAGGATTTGATGTTGATTATGGTAATCCTACATTTATTCAACATCGCGGTAATGGTTACCTTATTCCAATTGACCAACAACGCGATCGTCATGATGAGATTATTGAACGATACGCAGAACATATCATTCAATTTTTCAATAAAGGTCCACGTCGCCCGCATCATACATCTTACAAAATTGCGAAACCATACTTAACACAACATATTCAAAACAAATGGAAAAAATTGATTGAAGAGGTGCAACATGGTTAATTTATTTGAACACTTTGATACACCGACGCAGTTACTATATGAAACCTTACAAAGCGATGGTCAAAAAGATGTAACCATTGTGATGGTGGATGATGGCTTTTTACCAGCAGAGATTCAAACACCCTACCGCTTTTTCGCAGATGCACCTACGAATCAAAACGGCCGACCACTTTATTTTAATGAAGTTGAGGTGCCACATTTTTGGGAAATTGAAGGCAATAATGATCATGCTTGGATTAAAGATATGGGACACGTTCGAGGATATATTCGTTATCGTCCGAGTATGAAGCGCCGTATCGTGAGTCACGTAGAATGGTTAGATGCATCAGGCAAGTTACAGTATGTCGATCATTATAATCAGCAAGGGCTCAAGTTTGCGCAAACGGTATACAGTCAAAATGGCCAAATGATCTTACGTCGTTATTTTGATGCGGCAGGTCATGAAGTGATTTATGAGAATTATATTTCTAAAGGGATGATACTTAATTGGAAGCAAAAACAGTATCATTTTAAAACGAAAATTGACTTCTTATTATTCTATATCAAAGCGCTAGATATCGATCTGCGTCATTTTGTGATAAATTCTTTAAGCACGCCATTTACGCTACTGTACCACTTAGGTGGACATGGACATGATATCTTATTTTGGCAAGAACACAGTGGTGGTCATGTCCCAGGAAATATGCAGTTGTTGCTTGAAGGGAAAACGGCGCGTACATTTGACGTCATCATTCCGGAACGTCAAGAGTATGAAACTATTACGACACAACTGACCCCAGAAGCGCGACATAAGGTGCATCAGGGTGGCTATGTCTATCCATTTAAAAAACGTAATCAACAAAGCCGTCACGTGTTAACAATGACAAACTCTGATCAACTGCCACATATCGAGACACTCATCACAGCATTGCCTGACGTGACGTTTCATATTGCAGCTATCACAGAAATGTCTAGTCGTTTAACACGTCTCGAACAGTATTCGAATGTTCGTTTGTATCCAGCCGTCGAGTTAGAAATGGTTTACGAATTATATCAAACTTGTGATGTTTACTTGGATATTAATGAAGGTAATGAGATTGTCGATGCGGTTAATCGTGCGTTCCTTCATGATATGTTGATATTAGGCTATCAGCACTTGGCACACAATCACACCTACACAGCACCAAGTCATCTGTATCCTGTTGACAAAGTGGAATCACTGCAACATACATTACAAGATATTTATGCAGATTCTAAAACATTCGAACACTATTTGGATACGCAAAAAGTCCACGCAAATGCAATTGAGCCAGAAGTATTAAAAAAACAACTCAAAAATGTAAAATAATTAAAATTTTTAAACCTTTTGAAGGAAATAACCTTTGAAAGGTTTTTTTCTTGTTTTTTATGGGTTGAAAATTATTTAATTTTATCACTTTCTATAAAATTTTAGCATTTACATAAATTAGGCAGTAACTTATTATGAGAATGATATTGTTTCATATTCATAAAATGATACAACGCCTAATCATAAAAACAATATACGTCACTTTCTCAAATACATTCATATATGAATATATAGCGTTAAATCAATAGATGGAAATTTAAATGCTATGTAGGTTTTAAAAATGGGGAGGAAATTATGGAAGAAACAATAGATTTAAGTCAACTTTTAAATATACTTAGGAGACATTTGAAGGTTTTAATAATTTTACCGTTGTTATGTTTGATAATATCGGCGCTCGTTACATTTTTTGTACTAACACCGAAATATGAAGCATCGACGCAAATCTTAGTAAATCAAAATGAAACAGATAGTGAATTCAACTCACAATCTATACAAAACAACCTTCAATTAGTAAATACATACGCAGAAATTGTGAAAAGCCCGAGAATTCTTGATGACGTTTCTAAACAATTAACCCAACGCTATGAATATGATGAACTGAATCGCATGGTCAATGTGACCCATCAAACAGAGTCTCAAATTATTAATATTAGTGTGACTCATGAATCGCCACGTGAAGCAGAAAATATAGCTAATGCAATTGCGCAAGTATATCGCGATGAAATGCCGCATATTATGAATATTGATAATGTTTCAATTCTATCGGAAGCCAAAAACGACGCCGATAAAGTTGCACCTAAAACAATTGTCAACCTTGTGGTAGGGTGGCTGATTGGTTTTGTCATTGCGTTACTCATTATATTTATCAAGGAGTTACTAGACCGTCGTATTCAATCTGAAGAAGCGGTAGAAACATATTTAGAGCTTCCTGTACTCGGAACGATTGAAAAATTTTAACAGAAAAGAGGACTTTGTATGGGACAAACGAATGAAGGTCAAACGTCACCCCAATTGATTGCACATGATAAACCTAAGTCACCTGTAAGTGAAAAGTTTCGTGGTATTCGTTCCAACATCACGTTTGCGGGAATAGATGAGCCGATTCAAAGTGTTGTTATCACTTCCGCTTTACCAGACACCGGAAAGTCTACAGTAACAGCGAATTTGGCGGTTACTTATGCACAAGCTGGTTATAAAACGTTGATTGTTGATGGTGATATGCGTAAACCTAACCAACATTATATTTTCAACATACCAAATCACAGTGGTCTCTCAAGTTTATTAGTTCATAAGGGTCACTATGAAGATGCAATTAAGTCTACGGACATTGAAGGTTTAGATATTTTAACATCAGGCCCTATCCCACCTAATCCATCTGAGTTAATTGCGACAAAGTCTTTTCAACAATTGTATGAAGTATTACTAAATGTTTATGACTTTATCATTATAGACACACCTCCTGTTAACTCGGTAACAGATGCACAATTGTTAGCACGTATTGTCGGAAATGCGCTCATTGTCATCAATGCTGAACACAATAAACGTAATGAAATTATAAAAGGAAAAAAAGAACTTGAAAAAACTGATGTGAATATACTCGGCGTTATTTTAAATAAAGTAAAAGCGCATAAAGATTCTAGTTATTATGCATATTATGGAGAGGATGCAAAATGATCGACATTCATAATCACATTTTGATAGGTGTGGATGATGGTCCGCAAAGTGAAGAAGCGATGCTAGCATTACTTAAACAAGCGCATGCCCAAGGAATTAAGGGTATTGTAGCGACACCACACCACTTGCATCCCAGATTTGAGAATGAAGCACAAAAGGTTATGGATGAGCTTAAGAAACTTCGAGCACATCCCATTGTTCAACAGTTAGATATTCAATTGTATCCTGGACAAGAAGTGCGGATAACAGATGAAATTTTAAAAGGATTAGATCAAAAAACAATAATCGGTATCAATCATTCGAGATATCTACTTATTGAGTTTCCGTCGAATGAAGTGCCACTTTATACAAAACGATTGTTTTTCGAGTTGCAACAACGTGGGCATGTCCCTATCATTGCACATCCTGAGCGAAACAAAGCGATTATGAACAACCCAGAATTACTCTATGAACTCGTAAGCAATGGTGCACTGAGCCAGTTGACCGCGGGTTCTTTATTAGGTACATATGGCAAAACGATTCAAAGATTAGCGCATCAGTTGATGACACATCATTTAACACATGTCATTGCTTCAGATGCACACGCAACAGAGGTTAGGCCATTTCAACTTCAAACTATTTTAGAAGATTCAAAATTGAAAAAGGATCGCGAGTGTATTCAAGATTTAATTCATAACGGAACGAAAATAGTAGAGGATAAAGAAATAAAAAGAAATATGCCGTTAAAACCGACGTCAAAACGTAAAAAATTTCTAGGGTTATTTTAAATAATTGGGGGATTCAAATGTCAAAGTTAACGGTGAAACAAAGATTAGCGTTACTGATATTGATAGACTCGTTGATTGTTACTTTTTCGGTCTTTTTAGGCTATTACATTTTGGAACATTATTTTCAAAACTATTCAACGACATTGTTGCTATTGTCATCCATCATATTATTGATGACGCATCATATTTTTGCATCTTTATTCCATTTATACCATCGTGCATGGGAGTATGCGAGTGTCAATGAGTTGATATTAATAGTAAAAGCGGTCACAGGTTCAATTCTTACAACAATTATTATTGTCGGAATATTGACACAATTATATTTTATACGTCTGTACTTAGTGACTTGGATGATGCATTTAATTTTAATTGGAGGTTCTAGACTCTTTTGGCGTGTGTATCGTCGCGCGTTTATCAGTGGGGACTATAAAAAAGTACCGACATTAATCGTTGGTGCTGGTCAAGGGGGTTTATTACTTATTCGTCAAATGATGCGTAGTCCATATATGGGCATGGAGCCTGTGACCGTTGTTGATGATGATCCAAATAAGCAAAGAATGACTTTAACCACAAGTGTGAAAGTGGAAGGCACGATTGATGATATACCGAATTTAGTCAAACAGTATAAAATTCAAAAAGTCATCATCGCGATTCCGACTTTATCGAAATCACGGTTACAAGATATTAGTGAAATGACTGGAAATATCAATGTAGACGTTTTAAAGATGCCAAGTATTGAAAATGTGATGACAGGTGAGTTGGAAGTAAGTCAATTGAAAAAGGTTTCAGTTGAAGACTTGCTTGGACGAGAACCAGTGGAATTGGACATGCGCATGATTTCAAAAGAACTGACAGGACAAACGATTTTAGTTACAGGTGCTGGAGGTTCTATCGGTTCTGAAATCTGTCGCCAAGTCTGTAAATTCAAACCGAAGCGCCTCATTTTATTAGGCCATGGGGAGAATAGTATCTATCTAATTCATCGTGAGCTATCAAATGTATATCAAAATGAAATTGAGCTTATACCCGTCATTGCGGATGTTCAAGACCGTACGCGCATGTTTAAGATCATGGCTGAGCACCAACCGTATGTGGTGTATCACGCCGCAGCGCATAAGCATGTGCCACTGATGGAGTATAACCCTAAAGAAGCGTTCAAAAATAATGTTTTAGGTACAAAAAATACAGCAGAAGCTGCAAAACAAGCAAAAGTTCGTAAGTTCGTCATGGTCTCTACTGATAAAGCGGTCAATCCACCGAATGTGATGGGGGCAAGTAAACGTATGGCTGAAATGGTCATTCAAAGCTTAAATGACAACGAAAGCGAAACGGACTTTGTGGCGGTACGGTTTGGTAATGTTTTAGGGTCACGAGGCTCTGTGATTCCACTGTTTAAATCGCAAATTGAAGCGGGAGGTCCAGTGACTGTGACGCATCCAGATATGACGCGTTACTTTATGACGATTCCAGAAGCGTCAAGGCTTGTACTGCAAGCAGGTGCACTCGCAAAAGGTGGAGAGGTCTTTGTATTAGACATGGGAGAGCCAGTCAAAATTGTAGATTTAGCGAAAAACTTAATTCAATTAAGTGGTAAGCGTGAGGAAGACATCGGTATCCAATTTTCAGGTATCCGTCCAGGAGAAAAGCTTTACGAAGAATTACTGAATGAAGACGAAATACATCCAGAACAAGTCTATGAAAAGATCTATAGAGGAAAAGTCAGAGAAATTGAACGTCAGGAAATGGATACTTTAATAAATGCATTAGAAAAAGATTTCACTAAAGCAAAAATCTTAGATATCGCAAATGATAAGTTGATAAAAGGGTGAGAGCATGTTTAAAGGCAAAACGTTATTAATTACAGGCGGCACAGGATCGTTTGGGAATGCGGTGATGAAACGATTTTTAGATACGGATATTAAAGAAATTCGAATTTTTTCAAGAGATGAAAAGAAACAAGATGATATACGAAAAAAGTATAATCATCCTAAATTGAAATTTTATATTGGAGACGTGAGAGATGCGTTAAGTATTGAAGTCGCGATGCGTGGGGTGGATTATGTCTTTCATGCAGCAGCATTAAAACAAGTGCCGTCTTGTGAGTTTTTTCCAATGGAAGCGGTCAAAACGAATATTATTGGGACTGAAAATGTGATTCAAGCTGCAATACGTTTAAACGTGAAAAAGGTGATTTGTTTATCAACTGATAAAGCCGCGTATCCTATCAACGCGATGGGTATCTCAAAGGCCATGATGGAAAAAGTGTTTGTCGCAAAATCAAGAAATGTTGATGAAGCTCAGACGTCGATTTGTGGTACACGTTACGGTAATGTCATGGCATCACGTGGCTCCGTGATTCCACTATTTATTGAAAAAATCAAAAATAACGAGCCATTAACCGTAACAGATCCAAATATGACACGCTTTTTAATGAGTTTGGAAGAAGCTGTAGACCTTGTCATACATGCGTTTAAACATGCGAGAACAGGAGATATTATGGTTCAAAAAGCACCTGCTTCTACAATTGGCGACCTTGCTCAAGCATTATTATCACTCTTTGATGCACGTAATGAAATCAAGATTATTGGTACACGTCATGGTGAGAAAAAATCAGAAACATTACTCACAAGAGAAGAATATGCCCAGTCTGAAGATATGGGACAATACTACCGCATCCCTGCAGACTCTAGAGATTTGAACTATGCGAATTATTATAGCGATGGTAGTGAAGAAATCACCGAGGCCTATGAGTACAATTCAGATAATACAGAGATGCTCACAGTCGCACAAATTAAAGCAAAATTATTAACGTTAGAATACGTTAGAAAAGAATTAGCGCTATATCAAATGCGTCAATAAGGAGGAAAGCATGTGAAAATTGCAATTACAGGTTCAAAAGGCTTTGTAGGTCGAAACTTAATCGTAGACATGAAGCAAAATACGTCACATGAAGTGTTAGCCATACATCGAGATACTCCAGCAGATATTCGAGATGATTATTTACGGCAAGCAGAATTTATTGTGCATTTAGCGGGTGTCAATCGACCGGAACACGAATCAGCGTTTCAAACCGGGAATGTTGGTCTTTTAGAGGATATACTCAACGTCATTCGCGATAATCCGAATCAGCCACCGATTTTACTGTCATCATCGACACAAGCGGTCAATGACAATCCATATGGGCACAGTAAACGACAAGCAGAAATCACTCTAGAAAATTTTGCGAAAGCACATGGCAATACGGTATATATTTACAGATTTCCAAACTTATTTGGTAAGTGGTCTAAACCCAATTATAATTCTGTTATTGCTACATTTTGTCATAACGTCGCAAGAGGGTTGCCGATAACGCTGAATGACGAAAATGTAACGTTACATTTAAATTATATCGATGATGTTATTGAAGAAATTCAACATGCGATAGAAGGGACACCCACATTAGTAGAGAATCAACCTACTGTGCCTCATGTTTACACTAAAACACTAGGAGAGATTGCGAAACTTATTCAGTCTTTCAAAGCGACTAGAGACAATCGTACATTACCACAATTAGATGATGACTTTGAAAAGGCGCTGTATAGTACATATTTGAGTTATTTACCTACAGATGCATTCAGTTATCCGTTAAAAATGAATGTTGACGATCGAGGTTCGTTTACAGAGTTTCTCAAAACACCGGATCGTGGTCAAGTGTCGGTCAATATTTCGAAGCCAGGTATTACGAAAGGGAATCATTGGCATCATACGAAAAATGAGAAATTCCTAGTAGTATCAGGTCATGGTGTGATTCGTTTTAGATTACCGGGAGATGACGAAGTGATTGAGTACTTTGTTTCAGGTGAGCAATTAGAAGTTGTGGATATTCCAGTCGGATATACACATAACATTGAAAACTTAGGCGACACCGATATGGTAACCATCATGTGGGTCAATGAAATGTTTGATCCTGATAATCCTGATACTTACTACTTGGAGGTTTAAGATGCGTAAATTAAAGTTAATGACAATTGTTGGAACACGACCTGAAATCATCCGTTTATCCGAAACGATTAAAGCGTGTGATCGCTACTTTGATCAAATTTTAGTACATACAGGTCAAAACTATGACTATACCTTAAATCAAGTGTTTTTCGATGAACTGGAATTACGTCAGCCAGATCATTATTTAGAAGCGGTAGGGACACATTTAGGAGAAACGATGGGGAATATTATCGCTAAATCTTATGAAGTATTAACAAGTGAACAGCCTGATGCACTGCTTATTTTAGGAGATACGAATAGCTGTCTCGCTGCAGTATCTGCTAAACGACTTAAAATTCCAGTATTTCATATGGAAGCAGGGAACCGTTGTTTTGACCAAAATGTACCAGAAGAAATCAATCGCAAAATTGTCGATCATGTCAGCGATATCAACTTACCGTATACAGAACACAGTCGACGCTATTTATTAGATGAAGGCTTTAAGAAAGAACATATTTTTGTAACAGGCTCTCCGATGAAAGAGGTTTTAAACGTCCACAAAGCAAAAATTGAAAACAGTACTGTCCTTAAAACATTAGAACTCGAGCCACAACACTATATTTTAGTATCCGCACATCGTGAAGAAAATATTGATCATGAACAAAACTTTAATTCACTCATGAATGCGATTAATGCGATTGCGGAAAAATATCAAATGCCAGTCATCTATTCTACACATCCGAGAAGTTGGAAAAAGATTGAGGAACGTCAGTTTAAATTTCATCCATTAGTCAGACAACTCAAACCATTTGGCTTTTTTGATTATAATGCCTTACAAAAAAATGCATTCGTCGTATTATCAGATAGCGGTACACTGTCAGAAGAATCCAACATGTTAAAATTTCCAGGTGTTTTAATTCGGACATCAACAGAACGCCCAGAAGTATTAGATAAAGGGACAGTTATCATTGGCGGTATCGAATATGACAACCTTGTACAATCCGTTGAACTCGCACGTGCCATGAAAGTAAATCATGAACCAATGATTGATGCTTTAGATTATATGGATACCAACGTTTCACAAAAGGTCGTCAAAATTATTCAAAGCTATACAGACATTATCAATCGAGATACGTGGAGAAAACTATGATTAATAAAGTTTTAAAAGTGCTCAAAAATGGTTCTTCAAAAGAAAAAAATATTCGAATTAATCGACTGGCTTACATCTCTAATTGTCATTTTGAAGGTCATAATTATGTTGATCGATTTTGTAAAATAAGGAATAGCCATTTTGGTCAATACAGTTATGTTGGTTTTGGAAGTGAATTTAATCATGTTGAAATAGGAAACTATTGCTCTATCTCATCCAATGTAAAAATCGGACTTGGTAAGCATCCAACTCATTTTTTTAGTACATCACCGGTTTTCTATTCAAATCAAAACCCATTTGGAATAAAAATGAAGTATAAGCATTATGATGATGCTCCTAATCTTACACGTATAGGGCATGATGTATGGATTGGTGCTAATGTACTCATCATGGATGGGGTGAAAATCGGAAATGGCGCTATTGTAGCGGCTGGTTCAGTTGTCACTAAAGATGTTGGTGACTTTGAAATTGTTGGAGGCGTTCCAGCAAAATTGATACGTAAACGATTCGAACAAGAACAAATCAAGCAGTTGAATCATGATAAATGGTGGAATGAATCTATAGAGGCATTGAAGAAGAAAAAATACGATTTTAGATAGAAAGGAGGGCTACAATGAGAATACTAGATGTTGTTTCGAGTAATATTGTGCTAGATCCCAGGGTGTTAAAACAAATTGGTACGATAAAACAAGTTACGGATGATTATTTGATTATAGGCAAAATGAATCATGAAGTTACAGATGAACACTTAAAAGACATTAATTACAATTATAAATTGTTCGGGAAAAGGAAAAGTGATGAAAATATTGTAATGAAGGTATTTAATCGGATAAAATTTGGGATTAATGTGATTAAAACAATTAAGTCATATCAACCAGACGTTATTCATGCGAATGATTTTGATACATTATTTATGGTTACTTTAAGTGGTTTCAAAGGTCGTATTATATACGACGCTCATGAAATTTACTCAAAAAATGCATTTGTTAACAAATTTAAATTAATATCTAATAGTGTTCAGAGGTTAGAAAAGAGTATACTAAAACACGTTGATCACTTTATTACTGTGAGTCATGCTGCAAAACAATATTATATAGATCAAGGGTACGTTTTAGAGCCGATAGTCGTAACTAATGCTCCTAACGCTTATAGTTTAGATTATAGTTCATCAAATTTTGATAAGAAAGAGATAGTGTATCAGGGGCGTATCGTGAACAATAGAGGATTTGAAGAATTTGTACAGGCAGCAAAATTACTTGGACAAGATAATGCGAAATTTGTCGTACGTGGCTTTGGTCCCCTGGAAGAAACATTAAAAGAAATAGCAAGCTTAAATTATATTAAGAATATAAAGTTTGATGATCCAGTGTCAGTTCAAGAGCTTGTACCAAAACTGACTGAGAGCACAATAGGTGTAGTGTTAACAAAAGGCGTTTCTATTAACTTCGAATATACAGTTTCTAATAAAATCTTTGAATGTATTCAAGCAGGTTTACCAGTGATACTTTCACCTGTAAAAGAGCATATTTATCTAAATGAAAAATACAATTTTGGTATTGTTATTGAGGCGGTAACACCTGAAAATATTGCTAATGCGATTAAAACATTATTAAATGATGAAGTTACATATAACAAGTTAAGACAAAATGCTATAGAAGCTTCAAAGGTTTTAAATTGGGAAAATGAGAGTGAAATTTTAAAAGTACTCTATTCAAATAACTTATTATAGATGGTGATAGGTAGTGAGAGTATTTCTTTTATTATCAGTACTGAGCATGAATTTTTATATAGTTATATCAACACTATTAAAAAATGTGTTTAAGATTAATATTGACGGCGGCTATTATATTTTTTTAATAATAGTAAGTAGTATAACTATAATATTTGCTTTAAAAGAGATTGTTACAAAGAAACAAATACCAATTGCTTTAATGATTTTGGTAGCAATAACTGGGTTTGTCACAATATCGTATTTAATTACAGATTATAAATATGATCGGTTACCTTTAAATAATTTTATCTTATTCCTAATTTGGGCGGTGCCAGCATCGGTATGTGGTATTTATTTTAGGAAGATTACCAAAAGAAAAGTCATTCAGTTTTTTAAAGCAATTTTCTTTTTATTTTCAATTTCCTTAATACTAATTGTACTTATACCTTATCTATTAGGAACATTACCAACTTATATAAACTTTGGGTTAATGAACTATCAAAACATCTCATATATATCCTCCTTTACAATGGGATTAGGTATTTACTTTATTTCCGATAAATTAGTTAAACATAAATTGATGTATTTAATTCTAATCTTTACTTTGTTACCTGTAATTTTTATCGCAGGTGGTAGAGGTGGAGCAGTGTTATTTATCTTATATATTATTGTAACGATGATAAGCATGCTTATTGGAAAAAAAACATCGTTAGTTAAAAAGATATCCATTAATTTTTCAATTATCATTTTATCTGCTATAGCTATACTCATTTTCATTAAAAGTGGTAATACTCGTACGTTTTCATATATTTCCAGCAATGGATTGACTTTTGAAGGAACCTCAGGTAGGGGAGATATTTATGCTTTAGCAATATTATATATTAAAGAACATTTATTAACAGGTTATGGATTGTTTAACTATTATCATTTAATTGATAATATACCACATAATTTAATACTTGAGATTTTGTTAGCGTTTGGTATTATAGGGTTTATTTTTATACTGTTATTTGTATCTGTTTTAATTTATAAATTTATAAAGTATTTTGATACTGAAGGTTTAGATAAACTAATAATTTATATTGGTCTATATCCTTTTGTATTACTTATGTTCAGCTCTAATTTTCTAGTTGTAAGTGAATTTTGGTTTGTATTGTTTTATCTCATTTCAAAAAGTAAAAGGATAATGAACTATGAAAAAACATAGTTTTATAATTGATAGTCTAAAAACAATAATAAGTACACTATTAATAGCGTTTTCTTTACAATTATTAGCTTACCCTACAATAAGTCATGCATTGGGGAATGAGGAATTCGGTAAGATATTAAGTGCTTATACCATTATAACTATATCGAGTGTTATCGTAGGAAATACTTTGAATAATATTAGAATGATTAACATCAAATCTTTTAAAGATAATTTACTATACCTAAACTTTATAAAGTTAATAGTCATATCTATGGTAATAGAAAGTGTAATCTTAATATTTTTGTTTTTAGAGTTATATCAGCTAAGCGTTGTTATTACATCTTGGTTATTGATCATCAATATTTTAATGATAATTCGAATATATATGAGTGTGTTTTTTAGAATTAAGTTACAGTACAACAAAATTTTACTTGCTGCAATATTTCAGTTTATAGGTTTGACTATAGGCTTGGTAATTTTTAAAGTTACTCATTTTTGGGTTGTCATATTCTTAATGAGTGAAATTTCAGTTGTATTATATACTATCTATACACTTAGACATTTGAGATTATCAAAAGTAAAAAGCCATAAAAATATCATTTCAGAGTATGTCAATTTATTAATTAGCAATGGGTTAAATAACTTAAACATTTATTTGGATCGAATTATATTATTGCCATTAATTGGCGGAGGCGCCGTTGCTTTGTCTTTTCTAGCAACGTTTATTGGAAAAATATTCGCATCTTTTATGTATCCTATAAACAATGTAATACTTTCTTATATTTCTGTTAAAAATACAGATAATAAAATAAAACAGTATCTCATTGTTAATTTTTATGGTCTTATTTTATCTGGAGTCATCATAGTTATTTCATATCCTATTACAGTTTTAATTGTTGAATATTTATATCGTCAAGATAGTGCGCAGGTTCAACCTTACATTATAGTTGGTAACATTGGTGTGTTTTTTGGTGTTATCGCTACAATGATACAAACACTCAATACTAAATACATCTCTATAAATAAACAAACTCGATATATTACGATACATACAATCATATATATAGTGTTGACTATAATTGCTACTTGGAAGCTTGAAATATTAGGCTTCTTCATAATGACCGTACTAGCCAATTTGTTAAAAATTATATTATTAACTGTAATTGGAATAAAAGATTCAAAAGTTGCAAGTTAAAGAAAGGTTGGTATTTATCAATGAAACCCAAAAAGATTCTGATACTATGTCAGTATTTTTATCCAGAATATGTCTCTTCAGCGACATTACCAACGCAAATGGCTGAGGATTTAGTTGATAAAGGATTAGATATTGATGTGATGTGTGGTTGGCCATATGAATATACACAGGCGCATGAAGTGAAGGCGAAAGAAACGTATCGACATATCTCTATCACACGTTTAAAATATTCGCGATTGAACAATAAGTCAAAAATAGGTAGAATCGTTAATTTTTTCAGCTTATTTTTAATGTTTGTATTGAAAATGCCTAAGATGTTGAAATATGACCATATACTTGTCTATTCCAACCCACCTATTTTGCCATTAATTCCGGATATATTGTATAGAGTGTTTAAGAAGCGGTATACTTTTGTGGTTTATGATATTGCACCGGATAATGCGATTAAAACAGGGGCTACAAGACGTGGTAGTGTGATTGATAAACTGATGACTTACATCAATAAGCATGTCTATCAAAATGCGTCTCAAGTTGTTGTGTTAGGCACAGAGATGAAACGTTATCTTATAGAAAATGGTATCTCTCAAAAGCCTGAAACGATTAAAGTCATTCCGAATTGGTATGATGAAACTCAAATTAATCATCAACGTATTCAAAATCCGGAATTTAAAGCACTACGTGACCAGTATCAAAAAGTCATATTATACAGCGGCAATATGGGACAACTTCAAGATATGGATACTATTTTAAATATGACTAAAGCGATTAAAGATAATCCCGATATATTAACGATATTTTGTGGACATGGTAAGAAATTTGCGCAAGTTGAAGCATTTATCCAAAAACATCAGTTAAAACATGTTAAACTTTATGAATTTTTAACAGGAACAGATTATTCTGATGTATTAACGATGGCCGATGTTTGTATCGTTTCATTAGTGAAAGAAGGCATCGGTTTAGGTGTACCTAGTAAAAATTACGGTTATCTCGCTGCTAAAAAACCGTTAATTGCGATAATGGATAAGCAAACAGATATTGTGTCACACATTACAGATTATGACGCTGGGATTGCGGTAGCTAATGGTGATTATGAAAGTATCAAAGCTTTTATTGAAAACAACTCTGTTGAAGCATTACGCACAAAAGGCAATCACGCTTATCAGTTATTTAAACAATTTTACACACGAGACATCAATACAGAAAAATATTATCAATTATTGAAATGAGGTCAATCGGATGAGTATAAAACGTGCTTTTGATTTATTGAGTTCTATGTTTGCTATAGTTGTATTTCTACCTGTACTGATTATTACTGCGGTATCCATCAAATTAGAATCTAAAGGACCTGTCATTTTTAAACAAGATAGACCAGGTCTGAATAATACATTATTTAAAATTTATAAGTTTCGTTCTATGAAAGTTGATACCCCTAATGTGGCTACAGACAAACTTGATCCAACGGCTTATATTACAAAAACTGGACGATTCATACGAAAAACATCCATAGATGAATTACCCCAGCTGTTCAATATCTTAAAGGGGGACATGTCAGTAGTCGGTCCTCGTCCTGCGCTCTTTAATCAGTATGAATTAATAGAGAAAAGAACACGTGTGAATGTTCATACGATTAAGCCAGGTTTAACAGGATTAGCTCAAGTTATGGGTAGAGATGATATTACAGATGATCAGAAGGTTCAATATGATCAATATTATCTAGAACATTACTCGTTATTACTAGATATTTTTATTATTTATAAAACGATTAAAAATACTATCACTTCAGAGGGTGTGCATCATTAATGACGACTCAACGTATTTTACTCACAGGTCAAACAGGTTATATGAGCCAGCGATTACATGATTTCTTGACTAGAGAAGGGTATCGTGTGGATCAAATCAGTTTACGATCTCAGAATTGGCATCATCACACATTCGAACATTATGATACAGTCATTCATCTCGCTGCACTTGTGCATAATAATCAACCAGACGCGACGATGGTGGATTATATGAATGTTAATTATCATCTCACGCGTCAATTAGCGGTAAAAGCGAAAGCAGAGGGTGTGCGTCACTTTATCTTCTTCAGTACGATGGCTATTTATGGTAAAGAAGGCCGTTTAAACCAAAGTGAAGAGATTAATCAAACAACCGAAGCGACGCCTAAAACCCCTTATGGTATTTCAAAGTATAAAGCCGAACAGATGTTATTAAAGATGCACGGCGATACTTTTAAAGTAGCCATTTTAAGACCACCGATGATTTATGGTAAAAATGCACCAGGTAATTTTAGTAAACTCATTAAACTGGCGAAATTTGTACCTGTTTATCCCAAAATTGATAACCAACGCAGTGTATTATATATAGAAACACTTGAAAAATATATTAAAGAGACGATCGAAACTAAGGCGTATGGTATTTTTCATCCGCAAAATGCTGAATATATGTCGACAAATGCAGCTATACAAGAAATGCGTCGTGTGATGGGGAAAAGTACTTATTGTGTTAAAGTGCCAAGGTTTATATTAAAATCAATCGCGCATATTTCTATCATTCAAAAGATATATGGCAATTTATTTTATAGTCAAAATATTGACGGTTTACAAAGAAAAATAGAACAAGATAAAATTGAAATAACTTTTAGAAAAACATTATAAAAATAGAGCGATTTACAGGATGACACAGTATGACCATTGAGGTGTAATACTGTGTCATTCCTTTTATATAGAAACTATATCAAAATAGTAATTATCGTGATTTAAAATAAAGAATGCATTGATTAGATGAGGACCCTCAACCAATAATGAGGGTCTTTAAAATTTTCTTACTATATTTCTTTTATCAAAAGCGCTGCTCTGATATGATTAGAGTTATGTAAAGGAAAGGAAGTTTAAGCCATGAAAAAGTCAGAGTTGTTAGCACCAGAAACATATAATATTATTTCTGAAATTGAAAAACATGCACAGTCTACTACGAAAAAAGCGTTGATTTTCAGAAATGAGACTGGTGAAGTAACGTCACTTACGTATCACGAATTGATTCAACGTGCGAATCAAGTGGGACATGTCTTCAGTCAGCATGGACTCAAAAAAGGACATCGTGTGCTTGTGATGATGCCACGTGCGATTGAAACTTATGAGGTTTATATTGCTGCATTAAAATTAGGCATTACGATTATTCCAAGTTCAGAGATGCTAAGAACGAAGGATTTACAATATCGCATTACACATGGTGAAGTCGATGCAGTGGTGACTTTACCACGATATATTAAAGAGTTTGAACGTGTGAAAGAGTATGATGCTTTAACGAAATTCTTAGCAACAGGTTCAGCCCCTGGATGGATTGAAATTGAAACTGAAAAGGTCAAGCAAAGTCATGAATTGGAGATCGTAGACACACCACGTGAGCATTTGGCTATTTTATCTTATACTTCAGGCACAACAGGGAATCCTAAAGCAGTGATGCATTCACATGGATGGGGATTTGCGCATATGCAGATGGCACCTAAACATTGGTTAGGCATTCGTGAAGATGACATTGTTTGGGCGACTGCTGCACCAGGTTGGCAAAAATGGGTATGGAGTCCATTTTTATCGATAATGGGGTCTGGCGCAACGGCGTTTGTTTTTAATGGCCGTTTTAATCCATCATTATATTTAGAATTGCTTCAAGACTTTAAAATTAACGTTCTGTGTTGTACACCGACAGAATATCGTATGATGTCTAAGTTAAAACATTTAGAGTCTTATGACTTGTCACATTTACATAGTGCGGTTTCTGCAGGGGAACCATTAAATCGTGATGTTGTTGAAAAGTTTAAACGTCATTTTGATTTGATTGTACGTGATGGCTATGGTCAAACTGAAAGTACATTATTAATTGGATTCTTAAAAGATACAGAACCTCGTATTGGATCAATGGGAAAAGCGATTCCAGGAAGCGGCGTGACGATTGTAGATGATGATGGACATGAAGTTCCAGTTAATACAAAAGGAAATATTGCTGTGCCCGTAGACTTACCTGCGTTGTTTAAAGGGTATCTTAAAGACCAAGAACGTACGGAAAAAGCACAGGTCAATGGTTACTTTTTAACAGGGGACTTGGCGCACCAAGATGAGGACGGCTATTATTGGTTTGGTGGCCGTAATGACGATATTATTATTAGTTCGGGCTATACGATTGGACCGTTCGAAGTGGAAGATTCATTAACGAACCATGAAGCGGTTAAAGAATGTGCAGTCGTCGCAAGTCCACATCCAGACCGCGGAAACATCGTTAAAGCTTTTGTAATCTTACAAGATGATTATGAAGGTAATGACGAACTTGTACGTCAACTTCAACAATTCGTCAAAAATGATGTTGCTCCTTATAAATATCCGCGAGCGATTGAATTTGTAGAAGATCTACCGAAGACAAATTCTGGTAAAATTCGCCGCGTCGAATTGCGTGAAGCAGAACAACAAAAATATCGTGAACAATAAAAAGAAGCCACCTGATAGCAGGGTGGCTTTTTCGTTTTATATTCAGATGAGTATTGATTACAATGAGCGACTCAATCGTTTCTAAATAAACAAATTGTGACTTGCAGTAGATGTATCACCAATATAGGTGCCGACACCACCATATTCAACTTCGTCACGGAGTTCAGCTTTAGTGATACCCATAACACCCATGCTCATGGTACATGCGATTAATTTAATATCTTGTGCTATGGCTTTATCGATGAGTGCAGGTAAGCTATCAACATTTTTCTTTTTCATAACGTAGCGCATCATCAAATTGCCTAGGCCAAACATATTCATTTTGGAAATCGGCATGTTTACCGGTGTGTTCGGTAACATCAAGTCAAACATCTTAGCAATACCTTTTTTGTTAGTCTGAACTTTATGATTCTTTTTCAATGCATTTAGTCCCCAGAATGTGAAAAAGATAGAGACATCGCGTCCTGCAGCTTTAGCACCGTTTGCGATAATCAAAGCCGCAATAGCTTTATCTAATTCACCACTAAATAGTACAATAGTTGTGTTATTTTTATCGTGAGTCACTGCCATATCTTGATTTTTTGTCGTATCTGCTTTTTCAATTATAGCTTTTACTTTATCATTTTGTTGATCTAGATGAATCAATTGATGTCCTGTTTGTTTGGTCCAACTTTGAATATCATTATAAAATCCAAAATCTGAAACAGTCACTTCGACTTGTTCGCCTACGTTAAGTTGTTTCATTTCTTGACTTAAATTCACGATAGGACCTGGGCATTGTAAGCCGCTATAATCTAACTGTTTAAGGTTAGTTTGTATAGTAGATGCGGTAGGTTGTGCGGTATTTTTCTCAGTATCTTGTGTAAACGCATCGTATCCGCCATCTAAATTTACAACGTCATAACCACGCGCACTTAAAGCTTCACTCGCTTCTAAGCTGCGTTTACCACCTTTACAGTAGACGTAGTATGTGTGATCTTTCGATTTTTGAAATGTATCTATAGTAGACAAAGGATGTGATATAGCGTGGTGAATATGTCCGAGTTCATATTCTTCAGGTGTACGGACATCGATAAGTTGACCATGTTCAGCAAGAGTTTCTAATTTATCTTTCGAAAATGTATTAATATGCTTTGTTTGAATCATAAAATCCTCCTTTGTTTAGTACGGATAGGGGTATGATAAAGTAAATTCTAGCACTTTGTCAAACACATAGTAATTTACTATGAATTGTAAAAGTTTTAATAAGGGTACATTTAGGTGTTAATGATATATTAAGTATTAAATGAGGAGGGAAATGACACGTGACAGTTTTAGCGATCATCATCTTTTTAATAACCCTTTTATTTATTATATGGCAACCAAAAGGGTTAGATATCGGAATTACCGCCACAATTGGTGCGGTTATCGCACTGATTACAGGTGTGGTTTCAATCGATGATGTTGTAGAAGTAACAAGTATAGTATGGAATGCAACATTAACGTTCATTGCGATCATTATTATTTCATTAATTTTAGATGAAATTGGCTTTTTTGAATGGGCGGCAATACATATGGTAAAGGCATCTAACGGTAATGGCATAAAAATGTTTGTGTACATTATGATACTTGGAGCACTTGTCGCAGCTTTTTTTGCGAATGACGGAGCAGCGCTAATTTTAACGCCCATTGTGCTTGCGATGGTACGACAATTAGGCTTTCAGGAAAAGGTTATTTTTCCATTTGTGATTGCGAGTGGATTTATTGCGGACACCACATCATTGCCTTTTGTCGTAAGTAATCTGGTGAATATTGTATCAGCGGATTATTTTGACATTGGATTTGTGGAATATTTAAGTCGTATGTTCATTCCTAATCTATTTTCATTAATCGCAAGTATCCTTGTTTTATGGTGGTATTTTAGAAAAGTAATACCGAGAACCGTCAATATAGCAAATGTGAGCACACCTCAAACAGCGATTAAAGATGAGCGTGTTTTTCGGTTGTCTTGGTGGGTCTTAGCGGTCTTACTTGTCGGTTATTTTATCAGTGAATGGATACATGTGCCGGTATCTTTGATTACGATGGGTGTGGCGTTAATATTTCTTATTTTTGCGAGACACTCCCCTGCAGTGCATACAAGACGTGTCATGAAAGGTGCACCTTGGAATATCGTAGTGTTTTCAATCGGCATGTATCTTGTAGTATTTGGATTGAAAAATGTAGGCATTACCGTTTTACTTGGAGATATATTATCCTACATTTCAAACTATGGGTTGTTCAGTAGCGTGATGGGCGCAGGTTTTATTGCGGCGTTTTTATCGTCTATTATGAACAATTTGCCAACTGTTTTAATAGACGCGATTGCCATCTCACAATCTGGTGTGTCAGGTCTCATGAAAGAAGGGATGATTTATGCCAATGTGATTGGTTCGGATTTAGGTCCTAAAATTACCCCGATCGGTTCCCTCGCAACATTACTGTGGTTACATGTTTTATCTCAAAAAGGCGTCAAAATTGGATGGGGTACGTATTTTAAAACAGGTATCGTCATTACAATTCCAGTGTTATTCATAACGTTACTGGGACTTTATTGTACTTTATTACTATTTTAGGAGGGTATATGAATGAGCCGTAAAACCATCTATTTTGTATGTACAGGAAACGCGTGTCGCAGTCAAATGGCTGAAGGATTTGGCAGAGCAATACTTGGAGCACATTGGAATGTCTACTCCGCTGGTATTGAAGCACACAGTGTAAATCCGCAAGCTGTGAAAGCCATGGCAGAAGCAGGTATTGATATTTCACATCATACTTCAGATATAATTCATCCAGAACTCATGACAAAAGCAGATCTCGTCGTGACATTATGCAGTGATGCAGACCAAAATTGCCCTCTCTTACCAGAACATGTTAAAAAAGAACATTGGGGCTTTGATGACCCAGCAGGAAAGGATTGGGCTACTTTCCAACGTGTAAGAGACGAAATCAAAATGGCAATAGAACAATTTAAAACAACACGTGAAGATGTATTTTAATGAATAAATGCCCTTAGACACATTTTAAGCACCACTAACGTCTGGAGGTTTAACAGAGTCGATAATCTTTAAATAAGTAACTCCATCCGAAGTGGTTCTTCAACCGCTTTTTCAACAACCTTGTGTTAGAATATAAAGAGATTAATAAGGAGGATGATGTTATGGATGTAAGGTTCCCGATTGGTCGCTTGGAGGTACCGGAGCGTATTACGTTTGATGATGTGATGTCTTGGTTGTCTCGTATTGATGCGTATGTGGCACGTTTGAATGAAACGGTATCAGGGTTAAGCGATGAGGATCTTGAGAAAACATATCGTGAGGGTGCTTGGTCTGTGCGTCAGTTGGTGCATCATATTGCGGATTCTCAATTGAATATGTATCAGCGTTTAAAGTTAGCGTTAACACAAGATGGTGTTTCTGTGCCTGATTTTAAACAAGATGCATGGGCAAAGTTACCAGATAATACGGAGCCTGTTAAGGTTTCAATTCAGTTGTTAGATAGCTTAAATCAACGTATTGTGGCGCTAGGCCATTCGTTATCTGAATCACAATTAGAACACAAATTTTTACTTAATGGTAAAGATGCGTCAACAGTTGGTGACACGTTTGCGAAGTTAGCATGGCATGAAGAACATCATCTTGCGCATATTAAAATTGCATTAGGTGAATCGATTTAAATCAATGAATGCACGAAAAGGGGCTGGGACATTAATGTGTCTCAGAACCGAAAACAGGAAGATTTTCATGATGAAAAATGAAAAATCTTCCTGTTTTAATTTTAAATAGAACTTATCAACTCGTAGAGTTGATAGTTTTTTGAT
>NZ_JABANU010000002.1 GCF_016238445.1 Staphylococcus canis | reverse complement strand
CTCCTTTATTTGGGTTTAGGCACTTTTAATAATAGAGGTCATTGCGTCTTTTTGCATCTAAAAAGTAAAAAATCGGACAAGCAACATTTATAATTTAAATGCCACCAGTCCGATTTATTATAGAACCGATTTAAACGAGTCCGGCATAGTACCCTGCAACATATCCTGTTACGAGAGCACTTGTAATATTGTATCCTCCAGTATAACCGTGAATATCAAGAACTTCACCACATAAAAAAAGATGAGGGGTGAGTTTTGATTCCATTGTTGTAGGTGTGATTTCTTTTATTGAAACACCTCCACCAGTAACAAATGCTTTTTCAAGAGATAACGTACCATTTACTGTAAAAGTAAATGCTTTTAAGTTTTGGACGAGTGTAGTAATTTGGTGTGTACTTAAATGATGATACGTTGTGTTTAAATCAATTTCACTAGTTTGGAGCATAAAATGTAAATAACGTTCTTCGATTAACCCTTTTAAACTATTTTTTATAATTTTATCAGGCTCTTGTTGGAGTCGTTTCATAATGTGTTGTTTAAGAGCTTCTTCATTAAGTGAAGGGAAGGCATCAATTTGCATATGAATCTCTTGTTTTTTTTGATATTTTTGTTCTTTGTAGACAAATTGACTACATCTTAAGGCAGCAGGTCCACTAATACCAAAATGTGTAAATATCATATCCATAGTATGGTTAACACGCTTTTTACCATTTTTTTTGAGTACTGATAAACCTACATTTTTTAGGCTAAGTCCTTTTAATGTTTGTTGACGAATAAACTGTTCATTGGAAGTTATCGGGACTTCAGTTGGAAATAACTCTGTTATAGAATGTCCTAATGATTTTGCAAAACGGTAACCATCGCCTGTAGAACCTGTATGCGGTACACTTGTTCCACCAGTTGCAATAATTACGGATTTTGACTTATACTGCGATCCGTCATCAAGCGTTACAGTAAATATATCTTCATGCGTCTCTATATTTGTAACTTTACTTTCTTCATAGATTGTGACATGTTGTGATGTCAATGTTTTAACTAATACATCGAGCACGTCTTGAGATCGATTAGTCACAGGAAACATGCGACCATGATCTTCTTCCTTTAATTCTAAACCTCTTTCTTCAAAAAATTGAATAATAGATTGATTGTCAAACAGCGAAAAAGGACTATATAAAAATTTGCCATTACCTGGTATATGATTGATGATTTCTGCGTGCGGTAAATTATTTGTGACATTACAACGGCCGCCCCCAGAAATTTTGAGTTTACGACCTAATCCTTTCTTCTTTTCCAAAAGTAATACAGATTGTCCATTTTGGCTTGCTGAAATTGCAGCCATGATTCCACTAGGCCCGCCACCGATAACTATCGTTTGAAATAGCATATAAAAACTCCCTTAATATTGATATTTTTAATTTTAACATAGGATAAGAGCGTGTATAATAAATGTATTGTGTTATAATAATAATTTAAATAAACGAGTAGGTAGGTTTGAACGATGAGTGAAAATAAGGAGTTAGTGAGAGGGACCTTTTTATTAACATTTAGTATTCTTATTACTAAAATATTAGGTATTATCTACATCATTCCATTTTATCGTATTATTGGTGGTGCTGATAACTTAGCGCCATTTAATTATGCTTATGGACCATATAATATTGCAATTGCAGTAGCAACAGCAGGAGTCCCTTTAGCCGCATCGAAATATGTAGCGAGATATAATGCAATGGGGGCTTATCGAGTCAGTCAAAAATTGTATCGATCTAGCTTTGTTGTGATGAGTATTACAGGTGTTTTAGGTTTTACAGTACTATATTTATTATCACCTTCAATTGCATCAGTAACCATCGCGAATAATACAGATCAAGATGCAGGTTGGACTGTTGCACAAATCACTTCAATTATCCGAACAATAAGTTTTGTTGTGATATTTATTCCAGTTTTAGCCACATGGCGTGGTGTGTTTCAAGGGTATCAGTCAATGGGACCAACGGCTTTATCAGAGGTAACAGAGCAAATCGCACGTATATTGTTTATTCTTATTGGAAGCTATATTGTATTAAATGTGCTCGATGGTAGTATTTTATTTGCGAATGGCATTGCTACTTTTGGAGCGGCTATCGGTGCAATAGTTGGTATCTTAACATTATGGTGGTATTGGATTAAGAGACGTAAAGGGATTAATGAAATGGTTGAGTCTGATCATACAGGTATCGACGTTTCATACGGTTCAATGTACAAAGAAATTATTTCTTATAGTA
The DNA here is from genome assembly GCF_016238445.1 of Staphylococcus canis. Classification (GTDB taxonomy): domain Bacteria; phylum Bacillota; class Bacilli; order Staphylococcales; family Staphylococcaceae; genus Staphylococcus; species Staphylococcus canis. The sequence goes on along the minus strand of NZ_JABANU010000002.1, from coordinate 128,931 downwards.
TTCCGTTCGTTATTGTCAGTCTTCAATTTCCATTAATTATGATAATTGACCAGCTCACACATAATAATGCTTTAGATATGGCTGGTGTCGCAGTAAGAATGCAAGATACATTCTTTACAATGTTAAATATGACAACAAATAAAATTGTGATGATTCCAACATCACTTGCTGCAGGGTTTGCCATAAGTTTAATACCTTTCATAACTAAGACATTTGAAAAAGGCGATTTTAGAGAAATGCATCGTCAAATTAGAACAGCGCTTGGTGTGTTAATGTTCATCACAATACCTGCTAGCTTAGGTATTATGGCATTAGCAGTGCCTCTATATACTGTATTTTATGAGTATAGTTTTGAAGGTAGTCGATTGTTATTTATTTATGCACCAGTCGCTGTTTTAATATCATTATTTAGTGTGACAGCATCAATGTTACAAGGTATTAATAAGCAAAAACTCACAGTATTTGTTGTACTTGGTTCAATCGTAATTAAATTTATACTTAATGTACCGTTAATTGTGGCTTTACAAACAGCAGGAGCTATTGTAAGTACTGCAATTGCTTTAAGCGTTGCGATACTATGTAATTTATTCATTTTAAAAAAGTATGCACAATTTAGATTTAGAGATACCATTTATGATGTCAGCAAGATTTTAATTTACAGCTTTATTATGATGATTATTGTGGAAGTCGTATCCATTTTATTACAATTTGCAGTATCACCAGCAAGTCACATTGGTGCTTTCATTATTACTGTAGTTGGTGCACTTGTAGGCGCAACGGTTTATGGTGTTATCGTTATGAAAACACGTTTAGCAGATAAGTATTTAGGAGCTATACCTAATAAAATCAGAAATAAGGTTGGTTTTTTATAATGCGGTTAGATAAATTTTTAGCACAAATGGGATATGGATCTCGAAATGATGTTAAAAAAGATATTAAAAATGGATCTGTTTATATTAATGAAGATAGAGCCAAAAGCCCTAAAATGCACATCGATCCGGAACAAGATCAAATTTATTTTAATCAAGAACTTGTAAAATATGAACCTTATGTTTATATTATGTTGAATAAACCTCAAGGTGTCATCTCAGCGACAGAAGATGATGTGCATCAAACCGTCATAGATCTGATTCCTAAATATCAGCACCTAGATTTATTTCCAGTTGGGCGACTTGATAAGGATACAGTGGGGCTTTTATTAATTACAAATGACGGTCAATTTAATCATCAAGTTATGAGCCCTAATAAAAAAATTCCTAAAGTTTATCGAGTGAAGGCGCGTAATCCTCTAACTCAAGACAATCAAAACTACTTTCAAGAGGGAGTCGTGCTTAGTGATGGAGTATGTAAACCAGCTCGACTGGAAATTTTAGAAGACAACAAAGAAGGGCTCGTTACGATTCAAGAAGGGAAATATCACCAAGTAAAACGTATGTTTCATGAAATTGAAAATGAGGTAATCTTTTTAGAAAGAATTGCAATAGGTGCACTAAAGCTAGATACTGAATTAGAACGTGGTGCATATCGTAAACTAACAGCAGAAGAAATTAAATTAGTTCTAAATATATAAGCCACAAATAATTCAATGTATGTTTAAAATGTAAGCTTTAGGGTATCTTTTTATTAACATTCATAGAGGTGATTAAAAATGGCAAAATCAAATCAATTTTTAAGAGCAGCACTAGGTATCGGAAGCGCTGTTGTAGCTGTAGCACTTTCAAAACAAAAAAATAGAGATAAAGTGAAACAAGAGTACGCGAAATACAAAGAAAATCCAGAATCATACAAACAGCGTGTACAAGAAAAAGCGACACAATTAAGTCAAACTGCATCTGATGAAATTAATCGAATCAAAGAAGATCCGAAAAGCTATGTTAATGAAGTTAAAGAAGATCCCAAAGCATTTTTATCAAATAAAAAAGAATCTTTATTAAATCAAAGTAATCAAGAACAACACGTTGATCGTACTTCAACATTTGATGATGAAGGTGGCGGAGATCCTTCAAGTAACTTACATCCATCTACAGAAAGAAAGTTACAAGATAAAACTTCAGAAAACAACTCACCTGACAATTTAAGATAAATCGAAAATGAAGTTAGAGCAGATATCAATGAGTTGAATGATATTGAAAGCTCTAACTTTTTTTTAAAACTTTAATAGTTTGAAAAATTAGACAATAGGAAGTTTCTACTGTTTTTTGAAGCGTAATTCATGTAAAATATAGTATGAAATCTTTTTAAAGAAGGAAGTTGATTTACATGTGGAGAGATAAAGTAAAAGAATATGAAAGTCAAATGATTGAAGATTTGAATGGATTATTAAAAATTAAGTCCGTAAGAAATGATGATGAAGCTACAGAAGAAGCACCTGTTGGACCAGGACCTAAAGCAGCCTTAGAATATATGTATCAACTTGCTAAAAGAGACGGTTTTAATACATATGATACAGATCACTTAGCAGGTCGTATCGAAGTAGGCAAAGGTGAAGATTTATTTGGTATTTTAGGTCATGTCGACGTAGTACCGGCAGGCAATGATTGGGATAGTGATCCATTTGAACCTGTAGTTACTGAAGATAAAATTATTGCACGCGGTACTTTAGATGATAAAGGCCCAACAATTGCAGCTTATTATGCTGTTAAAATTCTTAATGATATGAATGTAGATTGGAAGAAAAGAGTACATATTATTATTGGAACGGATGAAGAATCAGATTGGAAATGTACTGAACGATATTTTGCAACAGAAGAAATGCCTACGATTGGTATTGCACCAGATGCTGAATTCCCATTAATTCATGGTGAAAAAGGAATAACTACATTTGATATTACTCAAAAAACGATAGCTCAAGATGACGATGAACCGGAGATAGAATTAATTCAATTTGAATCTGGCGAACGTTATAATATGGTTCCTGATTTAGCAACAGCAAGCGTCCTAGTTAAAGAGAATATGACGAATACAATTCAACACTTTGAAGCCTTTTTACAACAACATAATTTAAAGGGCCAATATGAGGTAGATAGTGGTAAGCTTGTTTTAAAAGTTTCAGGTAAAGCTGTTCATGGAATGGATCCTTCTATCGGAGTGAATGCGGGCATGTATCTCATTCATTTCTTAAATACTTTGAATTTAAATCAAAGCGCTAAAGATTGGACAGAGTTTGGAGATACTTATCTATTTGAATCACATTTTGGTGAAAAAATGGGTATGAAATTTCATACAGATCATATGGGAGATGTGACTACAAATATCGGGGTCATTCGCTTTGATTCAAAAAATGGAGGCACATTTGGTGTGAATTTAAGATATCCAGAAGGGTTTAACTTTGAGTCATCAATTCGTGCGTTTGAAGAGGAAATTCATAATCAAGGTTTTGAAATTGAATTAGGCAAATTACAAAAACCACATTTCGTTGACCCAAATGATCCATTTATTCAGAAATTATTAACAGCTTATCGTAATCAAACGAATGATATGCGTCCGTCTTTCACTATTGGTGGTGGAACGTACGCACGTAATTTAGATAAAGGTGTAGCATTTGGTGCAATGTTTGAGGATTCTGAGGACCTTATGCATCAAAAAAATGAGTATATTACTAAGAAGCAACTTTTTAACGCAACAAGTATTTATCTAGAAGCAATTTATTCTGTATGTGTGGGGGAATGAGTATGAGAAAAGTTTTAATTAATGAAAGATTAGTTGAAGAGCAAGATGCTGAAGTCGCATACAATGATAGAGGTTACAACTTTGGTGATGGTATATATGAATATATTCGAATTTATGATGGACAGTTATTTACAGTCCGGGAGCATTTCGAAAGATTATTACGTAGTGCAACTGAGATTGGTTTAGATCTCAAGTATTCAATTGATGATTTAATTAAACTGGTTAAAGAATTAGCAGCAACGAATCAAGTGACTAATGGGGGTATTTATTTACAAGTCACAAGAGGAGCAGCACCGCGCGACCATGCTTTTCCAACTCCTCCTGTAGAGCCTGTATTAACAGCTTTTACGCGTTCATATGATCGCCCGTTCAAATCATTACAAGAGGGTGTTTCAGCAGTAACAACTGAAGATATTCGCTGGTTAAGATGTGATATCAAAAGCTTAAACTTACTTGGTAACGTATTAGCAAAAGAATATGCTACAAAGTATAATGCGAGTGAAGCGATTCAACATCGAGATGGGACTGTTACAGAAGGGTCATCGAGCAATGTATATGCAGTAAAAGATGGAACGATTTATACACATCCGACGAACAATCTGATATTGAACGGGATTACGCGTCGTGTCATTCAGTGGATTTGTGAAGATGAAAATATACCATTTAAAGAGGAAGCTGTTTCTGTTGATTTCTTAAAACAGGCGGATGAAGTTTTTATCTCAAGTACATCTGTAGAAATTATGCCGATAATTAAAGTAGATGGGGAAGCTATAAATGAAGAAATCGTTGGAAAAGTAACGCGCCAACTTCAAAAAGGATTTGAAAAATATATCAATTCACATTCTGAATAACAGGATTATGAAAAATGTATGACGATTTTGTGTTTTTAATAAAGTAAAAAGTCACAAATTGTGTTCCATTATTGGTTGAAAAAAAACCATTTTAATTATAAAATCTTTATTGAGTGATAATTGTACGTACGTATATTTTTGTAATAATGGATGATGTAAATATGGCTCTTGAATTATTTTCATGAGCCTTTTCTATTTGGAAGTGAGGTGAATACGGTGTGGAACAATTTTATCAACTAGGTTGGACACTTGACTCTGCAGGAGGCGCGTCTGGAGAGGCTTATATGGCAGAACAAGATGGTCAAAAGTTATTTTTAAAGCGCAATTCTAATCCGTTCATAGCAGCATTGTCAGCAGAAGGTATCGTACCTAAACTTGTTTGGACCAAAAGAATTGAAACAGGTGAAGTGGTTACAGCGCAACATTGGAAAAATGGACGGGAACTCAATGTGTCAGAAATGAGTCAAGACCGGGTCACACTACTCTTGAAAAAAATTCACACCTCACGTCCATTACTAACGATGCTGAAACGTATGGAAATGGAACCTATAACACCTCAGATTATGCTTAAAAAGATTAATACTGCGTTATCTAGAGAAGTAATGACGCACCACATTATTCGAAAAGCTCTTATTTATTTAGAAGAACATGTTCCAGAATATGATCCTAGGTTTTACACTGTAGTGCATGGGGATGTTAATCACAACAATTGGTTGCTATCTGATAAAGATGAACTGTATCTTGTTGATTGGGAAGGGGCAATGATAGCAGATCCTGCTATTGATATTGGCATGTTGTTATATAATTATGTCCCTGAAAGCATGTGGTCTTCATGGTTTGATACTTATGAAGTTAAGGAAACTATGAATTTGAAGCGGCGTATGAAATGGTATGTAGTGATTCAGTCTATTGGTATGGTGCAATGGAGCGAAGAGCACAAGCGATATAAAGATATGAATACATGGCTTGAATTTTTAAATGATGTAATGAATCGTAACGTATTCATTTAAGGAGTATTAAAATATGAGAATGAGAAATAAACCTTGGGCTGAAGATTATTTGCGTGAACATCCAGATGTTGTTGACTTAGATGCTACTCATGCTAAAGCGGTACGTGAGTGGTTCGATAATGATAACCCTATCCATATTGAGGTAGGTTCTGGAATGGGTAAGTTTATCACAACATTAGCTTCTAAAAACCCTCAAGTGAACTATATCGCAATAGAACGTGATAAAAATGTAATGATTCGTGTTCTAGACAAAGTATTGGACCAAAATCTTACTAATATAAAACTGTTATGTAATGATGCGATTATTTTAACGGATTATTTTAAAGCACATGAAATAGAAAGGATATATCTTAACTTTTCTGACCCTTGGCCAAAAAAACGACATGCTAAACGGAGACTAACTTATCATACGTTTTTAGAAATTTATCAGCACATTTTAATTGAAGACGGTGATATTCACTTTAAAACGGATAACAGAGGTCTTTTTGCATATAGTTTAGAAAGCATGTCTCAATATGGAATGTTTTTTACACAAATCAATCTCAATTTACATGAAGAAGATGAGGGAGATAATATTCCAACAGAATATGAATATAAGTTTTCTGAAAAAGGTTCTCGAATTTATAAGATGGAAGCTAAATTTCATAAATCAATGCACTCTGACACCACACATATTTGAATCTAGATAATTAAGACATGACTCCGTGTGAGTGATGTCTTTTTAATTTATTTAAAAGAGGGGATTACATTGAAAATAGGACAATTTCAAATTGATGCACTTAATGGTGGATATACACATATGGATGGCGGAGCGATATTTGGTGTTGTTCCAAAACCACTATGGGAGAAAAAGTACCCTGTAAATTCCAAAAATCAGGTTCCGCTTGTAACACATCCAATATTAATTAGAACTACAAAAGTGAATATACTAATCGATGCAGGAATAGGAAATGGGAAGTTGACTGATAAACAACTTCGTAATTATGGTGTGAAAGAAGAATCAAAAATCGAGGAATCGTTAAAGCGCTTTGATTTAACAGTTAATGATATAGATATGGTATTAATGACACACATGCATTTTGATCATGCGACAGGACTTACAGATGAAAATGGCCAAGCAATATTCCGAAATGCTTATCATTACATTCAACAAGATGAATATCATGAATTTAAAGCGCCAAATATTAGAAGTAAAGCAACGTATTGGCAACACAATCAAGGTACTTTTGAAGATAAAATGATTTTATTTGAAAAAGAAATTGAACCATACCCAGGAATTGTAATGAAGCATACAGGTGGACACAGTTATGGACATAGTATCATAGAAATAAAAAGTGAGGGTGAAAAAGCAGTTCACATGGCAGATATCCTCTCAACAACTGCACATGTCAATCCTTTATGGGTTTCAGCATATGATGACTATCCAATGCAATCAATTAGAGAGAAAGAGAGACGAACACGATATTATATTATGAATGATTATTGGTTCTTATTTTATCATGATGTCAATTATCTCGCTGCTCAATTCTCGAATGATTTCAAAAGTGTACAAAATGTAATTGAGCGTTAGGGGCGCTTTTTTCATAAAAAAGATGCTTCAATTGCTAACAAGCTCTATTCGAAGCATCTTTTTCTGTAACATTGACAAAATATTAAATTTCATAAATATCAATAACCTGGCCATTATAGGCATCTGCTATAAACTCATAGTTATAGACTTTGCCATTACGTTCAGCACTGACTCCGCCTTTGTAAACCTCATATTCAATTCCGAACTTTTGATAAATAGTAGGTTCATAAAGAATGTAAGATCCTGTTACATCCTTAAAATAACTGCGTACTGAGTCAATAATTTTGTCTGCAGGATAATATTGACTTTTATTTCGATTTAAAACGTAAAAATAACTGCTTGCTAATGCAGTACCGATTGCCACAGGAATGAGTAATGGCCAATCTTTCTTTGTAAACATAGCTATCGCCTCCATTGAAAGCTTATCCATAGTTTACCATATCCATCATGATATACTAAATCATATAGAACTATTGAAATAGGAGTGGAATTATGTCTCAAAAAACGATTGAAAGAATGAAAACACTTACAGAATTACATGGTGCACCAAATTTTGAACATCAAGTGCGTCAGTATTTAAAACAAGAAATGCGTCCATTTGTAGATGAATTTATTGATGACCGGATGGGCGGTTTTTATGGGATTAAAAAAAGTGGTAATTCTAATGCTAAACGTATTATGGTATCTGCGCATATGGATGAGATCGGATTTTTAGTGACTGAAGTGACACAATATGGTTTCATAAAATTTACGGCACTAGGTGGTGTAGCGAATGATATTTGGCAAGGTCAAAGGCTAAAAATACTTACTTCTAATAATGAAGAAATTATAGGTGTTGTAGCAAATATTCCTAAGCACTTTAGATCTGGACAAGAAGCACAACCTAAAATTGAATCATTACTTTTAGATGTAGGTGCTGAAAATAAAGATGAAGTATTTGAGAGAGGTATTCAAATTGGTGATCCTATAGTACCACACACTGAATTATTACAATTATCTGAGCATCGATTTGCTTCTAAGGCATGGGATAATCGCTATGGTTGTCTAATCGCATTAGAAATTTTAGAAAAATTGAAAGATGAAAATCTGGATTTTGACTTATATGTCGGCGCGAATGTGCAAGAAGAAGTAGGGTTAAGAGGAGCTGAGGTTGCTAGTCGACTAGTAAATCCGGATATTGCTTTTGTTGTAGATTGTTCACCAGCAAATGATATGAATGGAAGACAAGGTTTATCTGGAGTATTGGGAGAAGGAGCATTATTACGTATTAAGGATGGCACGATGCTCTTAAAACCTTCATTTAAGACATTTTTAACAGATATAGCTTCGAAAAATCATATTAAGTATCAACATTATATTTCTCCTGGTGGAACAGACGGTGGTGTAATCCATAAATCTAATATTGGTGTTCCTACAGCGGTTATCGGGGTTTGTGCACGATATATTCATAGTTCTGATGCAGTGTTTGATATTCGTGATTACAATCAAGCAAAAGCGTGGTTATATGCATCAATCAAAGCACTTGATGATGAAACAATTAAAACGTTACAATACAGTTAAAGAAGGTGTTTAGAATGAAAAAACTAGAATCAATTCAACAATATCAAGAATTAAAAAAAGGAAATACAATCTTTGTTTTCTCTGCGAACTGGTGTCCAGATTGTCGTGTGATTGAGCCGGATTTACCCGAGGTGGAAGATAAATTCACTCAATTTGAATTTATCTCAGTTGATCGTGATGAATTTATAGATTTAGCAATTGAAGAAGGCGTTATGGGGATACCAAGCTTTCTTGTTTATAAAAACAATGAGCGTGTAGGAGATTATATTGGTAAAGAGAGAAAATCAATTGAACAAATAAATCAATTTATTAGTCAGTTTGCATAAAAATTTAGCCCTTAGGACATTGTTTTCTCTAGTCCTAAGGGCATATTTATTGTAAACTAATAAAAGGCACGATTATAGGAGTGAAAAGATGAATATCTTTAAAATGAGAGATTTATTAAAATCACGATTAAAAGATTTAGACGTGCAATTCCAATTTAATCGTGATAAAGAATCTTTAAGAGTATATCGTAAAGACAATAAAAAAGGTGTTACTATTAAGCTTTCACCAGTTGTCGCTAAATATAATAAAGGACAAACTCAAATTATTGACGAAATACTTTATTACATTACTGAATCCATTCATCAAATGCAAGATGAATCACATAAGTTTTTAGATCAAATACAAGTTTTCCCAGTAATAAGAGCGACGAGTTTCCCCCTTAAAACAAAGGAAGGGCACCAATTCGTAACGGATGAACATACTGCGGAAACACGTGTATATTACGCATTAGATTTGGAAAAATCTTATCGTTTAATAGATGAAAAATTATTAGAAGAGCTAAATATGAGTCATCAGCAAATTAAAGAAATGGCAATGTTTAATTTGAGAAAATTAAACAATGCATATACAACTGATGAAGTAAAAGGAAATCTATTTTATTTTATAAATACGAATGATGGCTATGATGCAAGTCGTATTTTAAATCGTACATTAATGAGAGAATTCGAAGAAAAATGTGAAGGTGAAATGTTGGTAGGAGTGCCACATCAAGATGTATTGTTGATTGCTGATATCAGAAATAAAACAGGTTACGATGTTATGGCACATATTACTATGGAATTCTTCACAAATGGATTAGTACCTATTACTTCATTATCATTAAGTTATGCGAACGATCATTTTGAACCTATTTTTATTTTAGGTAAGAATAATAAAGCAAAAGATAAAAACGCACCTAATGTTGTCCAACATTTACGTGCAGTAAAAGATGAAAATAATCATAAGGAGTAGAGCATTAATGAATTTATTTTATAATCCAAAAGGTGTTGGAGATGTAGCTTTTGTACAAATCAAAACCGTTGAAGGGCCATTCTCCTACGATAAAAAAGGAGATGTTGTGTTAATTAAGCAAGACGATGAAGTTGTTGGCTTAAATTTATTTAACGCATCTCAGTATATAAATTTAGAAGGTCAAGGTCTAATTAAAGTTACAAAAACGATAGCAAATGAAATCCAATCTATGCTAGATAAACAAGACAGTGGTTATCAATTAGAGGTTGATTTTTCACCAAAATTTGTAGTAGGTTATGTTGAAAGTAAAGAGAAACATCCAAATGCTGATAAATTAAGTATTACTCAAATAGATGTAGGTAGTGAAACATTACAAATAGTGTGTGGTGCGCCAAATATCGAAGCCGGGCAAAAAGTAGTTGTTGCAAAAGTTGGAGCTGTAATGCCTAGTGGAATGATTATTAAAGACGCTGAATTACGTGGTGTACCTTCACACGGTATGGTTTGTTCTATGAAAGAGTTAGACTTACCGAATGCGCCAAAAGAAAAAGGAATCATGGTTTTAAACGATGAATATGAAGTAGGTCAGCCATTTTTTGATGAGTAAGGGAAGGGTGTGTTTTAATGAGTTGGTTTAGTCACTTATTTGGTGAAGATAATCAAGAGGATAGAGAAAAGCATCCATCTGATTATCTTTCACACCATTCAGATGATCAACATCGGGAGCGACTCGTTCCGCAATCAAACGATGTTTATGAAAGACCAAGAGGGAAGTTTCGTTTTCCCATTGACATGCATGACGAAACATCTTCTCTTCATAACAGTTCTAAAATAAATGAGACACAAAATCAACAGAATCATGAGACAATACAAAAACAAATAAAGCCATCTTACTCATTTGAAAGAGGAGAAAGACGTCATCGTAATAGTAGAAATGCGATTCAAAAATCTTCACGCTTGTATCATGAAAAACAAAATGTTAATCAAAAATTAAAATCTCAAAGCTCTAGTCATTACAATTATTCAAATCATGACAGTAAAGCAAAACGAAGACAACATTTTCAAGACATTAAGCCGACATATCATCATAAAGCGTTTAAAGCAAGTGAAGTTCCTTCAGCTATCTTCGGTACTAAAGAACCGAAAGCATTTGCTAATAGTGGCTTGAATCAACCTCCAGGCACTAGACGTCAACATGGACAAACACAACGAGATAATCAAAATCAACAAACTAATCGTCATGCCACTAAGCATACATATAGGCCGAAAACGCCAAATTATTCAAAAAAGGATAATACAATTAATATTGAAAATGTATATGCTTCTCAAATAGTTGAAGAAATTAGACGTGAACGTGAGAAAAAAGTGTTACAAAAGAAACGATTTAAAGCTGCACTTGAAAAAGAAAGAGCGTTAAAAGAAAATGGTGAACACTCAGACATCGAAAAAGCGATGAATGATATGTATGCCAATCAAGCTAAATACCTTTTAGGTGATGAAGATAAAAAAGAAGAAATAGACGTTGAACACGATTCAATCGAGAAATCGAATGAATCTCATTTAGACACGTCTGAAATTCATCAAGAAGATAGTCAAAATGATACTTTCGAATATGAGGAATTAGATTTATCTGAGATTAAGGATCATGATGAGTCAGAAACAGACGAGTTAAATGATGAAAATGATTCAATTTCAGTAACTACTCATGCAGAAAAAGATAATATGTTAAGTGAAGCATTGGATGATACTAAAGAAGATGCTCAAAATAGCACGGTTCAAGATATCGAAGTACAACAGTCTAATGAATTTGAACCTCCTCAACTAGAAGTTAAAAATAATGATGTATCATCAAATGCAACAACTGAAAGCGTCTCTCAGATACAATCAACGCATGAAGTAGATTCGAAATCAGATGAGCCACATGAGGAAGCGCAACCAAAAGAATTGGAAGCACCTAAGTTGTTACCAGAGAATCATCAATCTGAAAGTCATACTAAGCATTACAATGATGACTCACAGTCCGTAGAAGCAGAAACTAAGCATAGTGACACTACAGTCCCACTACTTAAACCTGACTTATCCAGTGAGACGGAGGGCGACGAAAATCGAGATTTAGATGATAGGACTAACGTTTCATCAAATGATCATGAGTTAAATGAAGAAAGACAGCCATCCTCAACAAGCAAAAGCAAAATTCGAAGAGGGAGTAAACCATTCAATGTTGTGATGACTCCATCAGATAAAAGAAGACTAAATCAAGGAAAAAAAATAACATCACAAAAAGTAGAAACGCAAACAACATCAACTCAAAACGAAAAATTTGAAAATATTGAGGATCAATTAGTTAAAACAAACACAGAAATACAAACTGCTAATCTAGAGAATGACCATTTAAAACAAGAACATGCTACTAAACCTGTCATTCAAGGCAAGGGGACTGATAGTGAACAATCGACAGCAATACGTCGTGGTCCGAACTTGAAATTACCTAGTCTTGACTTATTGGAAGATCCGATTATTCAAGAGCGCGATGAAGCATGGATTCAATCTAAAAAAGAAGAGCTAAATGAATCTTTTTACTATTTCAATGTACCGGCAGAAGTTGTTAATGTAATTGAGGGACCAAGTGTTACAAGATTTGAATTGTCGGTGGAGAAAGGTGTCAAGGTGTCAAGAATTACAGCACTTCAAGACGATATTAAAATGGCTTTAGCAGCTAAGGATATCCGTATTGAAGCCCCTATACCTGGAACCAGTCTAGTTGGGATAGAAGTGCCAAATCAATCGCCAACTAAAGTTAATTTAAAATCGATTCTTGAAACGGATGCTTTTAAAAACGCTGAATCAAAATTGACTGTGGCAATGGGAAATCGCATTAACAATGAACCATTACTTATGGATATCGCTAAAACTCCGCACGCTTTAATTGCAGGTGCTACAGGATCAGGGAAATCAGTGTCTATAAATAGTATTTTAATTTCCTTGCTCTATCGTAACCATCCTGAAGAATTAAAGTTATTATTAATCGATCCGAAAATGGTAGAACTTGCACCATATAATGACTTACCGCACTTAGTTGCACCGGTAATTACAGATGTTAAAGCTGCAACACAAAGTTTAAAATGGGCTGTAGATGAAATGGAAAAACGATACAAAATGTTTGCACAAAAACATGTTCGTAACATCTCGGCTTATAATAAAAAAGTAAATTATGACGAACGCATTCCTAAAATTGTGATTGTAATAGATGAGCTTGCCGATTTAATGATGATGGCTCCTCAAGAGGTCGAACAATCAATTTCGCGTATAGCTCAAAAAGCAAGAGCTTGTGGCATTCATATGCTCGTTGCGACTCAAAGACCTTCAGTTAATGTTATTACTGGATTAATCAAAGCCAATATTCCTACAAGAATTGCGTTTATGGTATCATCTAGTGTGGATTCAAGAACGATTATTGATAGTGGTGGCGCAGAGCGTTTATTAGGATACGGAGATATGCTATACCTTGGTGGTGGAATGAATAAACCTATCCGTGTACAAGGTACTTTTGTATCAGATGAAGAAATAGATAGCGTTGTTGATTTTATAAAATCACAACGAGAACCTGAATATCTATTTCAAGAAAAAGAGTTATTAAAGAAAACAGAAGAGCCAGTCAAAGACGAATTATTTGATGATGTATGTGCTTTTATGGTTCAAGAAAAAAGTATATCTACCTCACTAATTCAAAGACATTTCCAAATAGGTTATAACCGTGCTGCGCGAATTATTGATCAATTGGAACAACTTGGTTATATTTCGGGAGCGAACGGCTCAAAACCACGGGATGTTTATTTAACTGAATCTGAATTAAACGAAATATAAATCAAGAAAGGAGCGATACTCTCATGACTAAATATCATTTTGTTGGTATTAAAGGTTCAGGAATGAGTTCTTTAGCTCAAATTATTTACGATCTAGGTTATGATGTACAAGGTTCTGATATTGAACAACATATTTTTACAGAAATTGCATTACGTAATAAAGGGATTACAATCCTTCCATTTAGTGCAGATAATATTGAAGAAGGGCTAACAGTAATACAGGGGAATGCCTTTAAAGACACTCATGAAGAAATAGCCCGAGCACATGAATTAGGTTTAAAAGTAATACGTTATCATGACTTTCTAAGTGAAGTCATTAATCAATATGTTTCTGTTGCTGTAACAGGTGCTCATGGTAAAACATCTACTACAGGACTATTGTCACATGTGATGAATGGTGATAAAAAGACATCATTTTTAATTGGTGATGGAACAGGCATGGGGTTACCACAGAGCGAATATTTTGCTTTTGAAGCTTGTGAATATAGACGTCACTTTTTAAGTTATGCACCTGATTATGCTATTATTACAAACATTGATTTTGATCATCCTGATTATTTTGAGGATATTGATGATGTGATTTCTGCATTCCAAAGTATGGCTTTAAATGTAAAAAAAGGGATTATTGCATGGGGAGATGATCCGCATTTAAAACAATTAGACGTCAATGTGCCGATATATTATTATGGTTTTGATTCAAATAAGGATGTTTATGCGGATAATATTAAGATTACTGATAAAGGTACAGCATTTGATGTTTATATTAAAGGCAACTTTTATGGACATTTCTTAACACCTCAGTATGGAGACCATAACATTTTAAACACATTGGCAGTTCTAACAATAAGTTATTTAGAAGATTTAGATGTAGACAATATTAAAGAAGCACTTTTAACTTTTGGTGGTGTAAAACGTCGGTTTAACGAAAAATTTACACAAAATCAAGTGTTAGTGGATGATTATGCCCACCATCCAAGAGAAATTAGTGCTACAATAGAAACAGCTAGAAAAAAATATCCACAAAAAGAAGTGGTTGCTATTTTCCAACCGCATACTTTTTCACGAACAAAAGCATTTTTACAAGAGTTTGCGGATGTACTTAGTCAAGCTGATCAAACATATCTTTGCGATATATTTGGCTCAATTCGCGAAGATCGTGGAGATTTATCAATTAATAATCTTCTTGATTTAATTGAAAATAGTCAATTACTTACAGAAGATAATGTTGAAGTCTTGCAAAAACACGATAATGCAGTATTATTATTTATGGGTGCTGGTGATATCCAAAAAATACTTAAAGCATACATGAAAAAAATCGGTGTTGAGCACGATTTTTAATGTTTGAGAAATGTATTGATGGGTAATATAATTAACAAAATAGCATAATTTTTATGTCAATTAGGAGGCGTTTTCGAATGGAATGGATTTTACCACTCGCTGGTATTATTGCAGCAATTGCATTCTTAATTCTATGTATTGGAATTGTTGTTGTACTAGTTTCTGTAAAGAAAAATTTAGACCATGTGGCTAAGACACTTGATGGTGTTGAAGGTCAAGTTCAAGGTATCACACGTGAATCTACTGATTTACTACACAAAGCGAATAGATTAACTGAAGATATTCAAGATAAATCTAACCGCTTAAACTCTGTAGTTAATGCGGTTAAAGGGATTGGAGATTCAGTTCAATCATTAAATGGTTCAGTAGACCGTGTAACTCATTCAATTACACATAATATTTCTCAAAATGAGGATAAAATTTCACAAGTTGTACAATGGTCAAACGTTGCTATGGAAATTGCAGATAAATGGCAAAACCGTAAAGAACGTAGAGGCAGTGCAGCTTACAAAACTACTAATGTTGGAGATGATGCACGTCAACAAAAATATTCAAATGAACATACACAAAATCATCATGCACAAGCATTATCAAACAAAGAATTAGTCAACAATGAATATGAAAATAGAGACATCAATGATTTCGAAACTGATCCAAAATCAGTGAATACGAAATATACTACTTTAAATGATTCAAATAAAAAATAATTGAATTATTTATACATTGAAATCTAAATTTTAAGCACTTAAATGAGTTATGTACTTTATTTAAGTGCTTTTAATATAAGGGGGATAATTATTATGGAAAAATACAATCGTGATTTGTATACAAAAGGTTTAGAAAGTTATGAATTACCACAATATGAAAGCGGTAGAAGTTTAGATTTAGTTTTTGGTTTTGTAGCAGGTGCAATTTTAGGTAGTGCGTTAGGACTCGTGCTTACTGCTACTGCTAAAAAATCTAAAGTTAAAGTGACTAAACAAAACAATGTAAGTCATAATGACTCATCTGCTAGAATTAGACAAGAAGCTGAACGCCAAGCAAATGCTTTAAAAGATCAAGCACGTAATGTAGCAGTTGAGTCTGATAATGAACCATCTGAATCATCATTAGCTGCTCAACGAAGAGCAATTCGAGGTGAAGTTGATTCAGATCGTTTAGAAGGGCAAACTAGAAAAGAAACTACTAATCAAACAGCTGGTAGCAATCAATCAGATGTTACTGCTTCAGGTTTAGCACAAGCTGCTAAAGATAAAAATGGCAAGTCTACTCAAGAATCTCATAATCATCAAGATAGTGCTTTAGCGGCACAACAACGTGCAATTCGTAGTGAAGTTGATTCAGATCGTTTAGAAGGACAAACAGGTCCAACAAGAACGGCAGAATCTGAAACTAAGAAAGATGAAAATAAATCAACACTAAATGCTTCTAATTCAAATCTTAGTGAACCATCAACACAATTAGAAGGAAAAAAATCAGTAGATGAATCAGCAGTTGAACAAGGCAAACATGCTAAAGCGCAATTCTATAACGGTGTTGTAACACATGATGAAGATAATAACATTAAAAATAATGTTAATGAAAAAATTGAAAAAAAGAGCAGCAAAGTAGATAAACAGAAATTTAACAAATAATTTTTAAGATAGGCATGCACTCCTTTTAAGCTTTGCTTAGAAGGGGTGCTTGTTCTTGTTGGAATTATTATGTTAATACGGAATATTCAAAAAAATTCACACAAATTCGATTTTTTCTATTGAAATCTATGAAGTAACTTGTTATTATATTCAATATCACAAAAAATATTTTAGCACTTTAAAGCGAATAACAAAAATAGGTTGAGGTGATTACATGTCAAGTAAGTTAGAATCTTACCGAAAAGAAATAGAAACAATAAACGATCAAATTTTAACATTGCTCTCTAAAAGAGGTGAATTAGCTCAAAAAATAGGTGAAGAAAAACGTAAACAAAGCACTGTCATCTATGATCCAGAAAGAGAAAAAGAAATGTTAAATGCACTTATAGATAAAAATAATGGACCTTTTAATGATAATGTTATAAAACAATTATTCAAAGAAATATTTAAAGCCTCAACAGATCTTCAAAAATCTGAAAATGAAAAGCATTTATATGTCTCACGAAAGCTTAAACCAGAAGATACAATTGTACATTTTGACAATGGTGGTATCATTGGTGAAGGTCAAAAATCATTTGTATTTGGACCATGCTCTGTAGAATCGTATGATCAAGTTGAAGCAGTTGCTAAAGATTTAAAAGCAAAAGGTGAGAAATTTATTCGAGGTGGTGCTTTTAAGCCACGTACATCTCCATATGATTTCCAAGGATTAGGTGAAGAAGGCTTAAAAATTCTTAAACAAATCAAAGATAAATATGATTTAAATGTTGTCAGTGAAATTGTACATCCTAACGATTTTGAAATTGCTGATCAATATTTAGATGTTTTCCAAATCGGTGCTCGCAATATGCATAATTTTGAATTACTTAAAGAAGCGGGACGTACACAAAAGCCAATTTTATTAAAACGTGGTTTATCAGCAACAATTGAAGAATTCGTCTATGCAGCTGAATATATTGCATCACAAGGTAATCAAAATATTATTTTATGTGAACGCGGTATTCGTACTTATGAAAAAGCGACACGTAACACACTTGATATTTCAGCTGTACCTATCCTTAAACAAGGTACACATTTACCAGTTCTTGTAGATGTTACACACAGTACAGGACGTAAAGATATTATGTTACCAACAGCAAAAGCAGCATTAGCAGTTGGTGCAGATGGTGTAATGGCTGAAGTTCATCCTGATCCAGCTGTAGCGCTCAGTGATAGTGGACAACAAATGGACTTGAAAGAATTCGACGCTTTTTACAATGAAATCAAACCACTATCTGAAATGTACAATCAAAATAAGATAAAATAAATTAATTTTTGAGGATGGAATCAATAGAATTAACTATAGTGTCATTAGAGCTTTGTAGTATCTATTATTTCATCCTCATTATTATATTCAAATGCCGCAATTTCCGAACTGAGTTCATCTATTTATGATGATTAAATAACTTCAAATAATTCCCCTCATTACTAAAAAAATATCTTTGAATATTATTTTTAAATGACTTTCTAAGAAATATTTTTTTACTTACACATAGCATAACATGTTTTCATCTTATAATATTGACAAATAATTGACAAGAAAGCGTTTTATATGCGATTAATATCTTTTTTATGTTAAACTATGAAAACGATATGAAAACGTAATATAGCTTAATAAGAGCGATCTCGAGGAGGAAAAAATATGACAGTTACTATATATGATGTCGCTAGAGAAGCACGTGTTTCTATGGCAACTGTTTCACGTGTTGTAAATGGTAATCAAAACGTTAAACCTGAAACGAGAGAGAAAGTAAATGAAGTAATTAAGAGATTGAATTACCGTCCTAATGCAGTTGCTAGAGGACTCGCAAGTAAAAAAACAACTACAGTAGGGGTGATTATTCCCGATATTTCAAATATGTATTATTCACAACTTGCAAGAGGATTAGAAGATATTGCTACAATGTACAAATATCATACAATCATCTCTAATTCAGATGATGATCCTGAAAAAGAAAAAGAAATTTTTAATAATTTACTAAGTAAGCAAGTAGATGGCATCATTTTCTTGGGTGGTACATTAACAGATGAAATTAAAGAACAAATTAATAGAACTTCGGTTCCTGTAGTAGTATCAGGTACGAATGGTAAAGATGATGGAATTGCATCAGTCAATATTGATTTTGTAAAAGCGAGTGAAGAAATTTCTGAGCAACTTATTCAATCAGGTGCACGTAAGTTTGCTTTTGTAGGTGCTGGTTATTCGAAAAAAGCACAAGAAGATGTGTTTGTTGGATTAAAAAACATATTAGATAAGCATCAATTAACTGTAGATGATCATTTACTTTATGTAGGAAACGAAACATATAAAGATGGTATTCGAGCATTTGAAAAAATCAGTACGTATCAGCCAGATGCTGTACTTTCGATTAGTGATGAACAAGCAATTGGTATCGTGCACGGTGCATTAGATGCTGGATTTAAAGTGCCACAAGATATACAAGTTGTGAGCTTTAATAATACAAGACTCGTTGAAATGGTAAGACCTCAACTTTCTAGTGTCATCCAACCACTATATGACATTGGGGCAGTGGGCATGCGATTATTGACAAAATATATGAATAATGAAGAAATTGAAGAGCCAAATGTAATCTTACCGTACACAATACGTTATAGAGGGACTACACGTCACACATAATTCGAATTTGAAGAAAATGGGAATTAGTCAAATACCACTGATGTTGATGAACTTTGTCAATCTGCTTTAAAAAAGTCATAGTGAATTTTGATTCATTCCCATATATTTTTTTATTATTATTGATACATTTTTTAAAACCAATTTAAAATATACGAGGCAATCGTATCATTTTGTTCTGATATTTCTTTTCGACGAGGAATCTCATCGTAATCATTAAATTGTTCTTCCCAAAATTCAGGGATTGGTATTGAGCTATAATGTTTCCATTTATCTAACCACTTTTGTGAAAGTTTCCCTTTGAGTGGTGAATGATGAATCAAGCTCAAATACAAATGACTCCAAGCACGTGGCACAACACGCCAAATATTATACCCACCACCACCGAGCATAATCTGTTTGCCATCGCAATATTTTTCTGCGATTTGTGTAATGATGTTTGGAATTTGATATAAAGTATTTAAATTACAGTGCATATGTGTGAGTGGGTCTAAATAATGAATATCAGAGCCATTAACACTAACGATAAAATCTGGCTTAAAACTTTTAGCTACGGCTTCAATGGTCTCAGTAAAAACTTTAATATATGAATCATGCTCTGTATAAGGCTCCAGTGGTAAATTGATTGTATAGCCAAAACCTTCCTCAGTACCTCTTTCCGTATAGTGTCCAGATCCAGGAAATAAAAATTTGCCAGTCTCATGAATTGAATAATTTAAAACTTGATCCGAATTATAAAAACGCCACTGTACACCGTCGCCATGATGGGCATCGGTGTCAATGTATAATACTCGTTGATTATACTTTTCAATTAAATATTTAATATTAATTGCAACATCGTTATAGACACAAAATCCATTTGCACGTCCTTCTAATGCATGATGTAAGCCACCCCCTAAATGGCATCCATTACGAAATTTTCCAGACATAATAGCATCAATTAGATTCAATCCGCCACCAACAATCGTGGCTGCACTTTGATGTATATTTGAAAAAATATGTGTGTCTTCACCATTAAGTCCATACTTCTCTTTTTCTTCAGATGTGAGTAAGTTTTGTTCAGCACGTTGAATTGCTTGTATATAATCATAGTTATGAATAGTAGCGATTTCATCAACAGATGCTATACGTGGCTTAATGATTTGTGCATCACTTAATAATCCTTCAGCTTCTAATAATTCAGTTGTTAATTTAAGTCTCATTTGATTAAAAGGATGTTTATTATGAAAACGGTACTTGAGTAACGCGTCTGAATAAACATATCCCGTTTGTGAACGATTAAATTCTCCCATATATATCCCCCTTAGAAAAAGAAACGGTTCATGAATCGTATATCATCAAAAGCTTGCATTTGTTCTACTGTAATATTTTTACCTATTCTTGCCATCAGACTATTAGCAGGATGACTAGTGATTTCTGGATCATCTGTAGCAAAAACTTCAAGGCCGCCACTTGACATCATGCGATGCATCAATTTTTTATATTCAAAAACATCAAGTCCTGAATTTTTAAGATCCCAGTGCCAATAATATTCAGTTGTAATAATGATATAATCTTCTAATTCCGGACTTCTCGTACTGACTTTTAATAGTTCATGTCCTAATCCTTTACCACGATACCTCAGTGTGATTTCGATTGCGCCAAGTTCTAATAAGTAAGGAAGTTGTCCAGTTGACCATCTTTCGAGTGGGTCAGGATACAAGTAAGTCACATATCCTATAATGGATTCAGTTTCATGAATAATATAAATGCGACCTTCCTCTAATGTGCTGATTTCTTGGATGGCTTCAAATTGCTCACGAGGTTGTCGGAACGCAGATAGGCCTTCATCAAATTTAAATTGAGCAAGATATTCTTGAGATACGGGGCCTTCGATGATTATAGTTTCATCATTGATTGAATAGATTTCTTTTTCATAAGTTTTAATATGCTTCATATTGATCCCCCTTATTCAATGTACTCTATACTATTATAATGTAAAGGTACATGATATGCACTATAATTCAGAAAAACAGAAATATTTTGAAAACGGTATCATCTTAGTTTATAATTATTTTAAAGCTAGACTTTAAACAGGGGGTATGACAATGAAAGTCGAAGTTTACAAAGGGGATAAAGGGCAATTTAACCTTTCAAATTACGATGAAGTTTATCAAAATTTTAAATGGGAGGATGTCGAAAAAGAATTTTCTTGGTATGAAACAGGAAAAATAAATATGGCCTATGAATGTATTGATCGACATGTTGATCAAGGCAAAGGGGACAAAATAGGTTTATATTATAAGGATGCAAATCGTCAAGAACAATATACATTTGATGATTTAAAACGCAAATCAAATCAAGCTGCTAATATTTTAAAAGACAAGGCTGGAGTTGAAAAAGGGGATCGTGTATTCATCTTCATGTCTAGAGTACCTGAGTTATACTTTGCCTTATTAGGAAGTTTGAAAATTGGAGCTATTGTGGGACCATTATTCGAAGCTTTTATGGAAAAAGCAGTTAAAGATCGTTTAGAGAATAGTGAAGCTAAAGTAGTTATTACAACTAATGCGTTATTACCACGCATTCCTGTAAACGACTTGCCACACCTTGAAAAAATTATAGTGGTTGATGAAGAAGTAGAAGACCAGTATATTGATTTTAATAAAGAGATGGAACAAGCTAGTGATGAATTCGATATTGAATGGTTAGAGAAGGATGACGGTTTAATTTTACATTATACATCCGGATCAACTGGACAACCAAAAGGTGTGTTACATGTTCAAAAAGCAATGCTCGTGCATTATATTTCTGGTAAATATGTGCTCGATTTAAAAGAAGATGATATTTATTGGTGTACTGCCGACCCTGGTTGGGTTACTGGTACATCTTACGGTGTTTTTGCACCTTGGTTAAATGGTGTAACTAACTGTATTGTAGGGGGAAGATTTTCTCCTGAGAGTTGGTATAGCATGATAGAAGACTACAACGTTACAATTTGGTATACCGCGCCTACAGCACTACGTATGTTGATGAGTGCGGGGGATGATATTGTAGAGAAATACGATTTAAGCTCACTCAGAAGTATTTTATCAGTGGGAGAACCTTTAAACCCTGAAGTCATTAAATGGGCAAAACATGTCTTTGATAAACGTGTACTTGATACTTGGTGGATGACTGAAACTGGAGGGCATATGATTGTCAACTATCCATCAATGGACGTTAAATTAGGATCAATGGGTAAACCTCTACCAGGAATTGAGGCAGCGATTGTTGATAATGAAGGACAAGAGTTACCACCAAACCGAATGGGAAATTTAGCTATTAAAAAAGGTTGGCCTTCAATGATGTATAAAATCTGGAAAAATCCAGAAAAATATAATTCATACTTCATTAATGAGTGGTATGTTTCTGGTGATTCAGCTTATAAGGATGAAGATGGTTATTTTTGGTTCCAAGGACGCGTAGACGATGTCATTATGACAGCAGGAGAACGTGTTGGGCCATTTGAAGTAGAATCAAAATTAGTAGAACATCCAGCTGTTGCTGAAGCGGGGGTAATCGGTAAGCCAGATCCAGTTCGTGGTGAAATTATTAAAGTATTTATAGCATTACGAGAAGGACATGAACCGTCAGATGAATTAAAAGAAGATATCCGAGCATTTGTAAAAGAAGGACTTGCCGCACATGCTGCACCACGAGAAATAGATTTTAAAGATAAATTACCTAAAACAAGATCTGGTAAGATTATGCGCCGCGTATTAAAAGCTTGGGAACTTGATTTACCAACAGGTGATTTAAGTACAATGGATGATGATTAATATAAAACCATTATAAATAAATTAGGTTAAAAATGTCTAAATAATTCTTAAAACGATTAAAAAATGAGAAATAATTAATACAGAGAATCACTTTCGTATTTAGAGTTATAGGTTAAACATCCTTTAAAACACTACGTACGAAGTGATTCTTTAGTTGATTTAAAGATTTAGAGTAACTTAAACTTGAAAACGTAAATAAGTAAAAATAGAAAAAGAAATTTAATTTAATGTCGGATTTTATTCGACTTTTTTTGTGGAGTTCGTTATCATTGGTATTGAAGCATTATTCTTCAATATATTTTGTATGCGTTTACAAACTATATAATATCGAAATTCAATTAAGGGGCTGAAGATTTTGAGTCATTTATCAGATTTAGAGATTGCTAATCAATCTACTTTAAAACCAATTTCAGAAATTGCAAATAAAGCAGGAATTCCTGAAGATGCTTTAGAGCAATATGGTCATTACAAAGCAAAAATTGACATTTCTAAGGTTCAGACAAAGGGTCAAAAAGGTAAAGTTGTACTTGTTACAGCAATGAGTCCAACACCTGCTGGAGAAGGTAAATCAACGGTAACTGTTGGTTTAGCGGATGCTTTTAATAAAATCAAACAAAATGTCATGGTAGCGTTACGTGAACCTGCGCTTGGACCAATTTTTGGTATTAAAGGTGGCGCAACAGGTGGAGGATATGCACAAGTATTACCAATGGAAGATATTAACTTACACTTTAACGGTGACTTCCACGCGATTACGACAGCAAATAATGCACTATCTGCATTTATTGACAACCACATCCATCAAGGTAATGAACTTGGCATTGACCAACGTCGCATTGAGTGGAAACGTGTTTTAGATATGAATGATCGTGCTTTACGTCAGGTAGTTGTAGGACTAGGTGGGCCTACTCAAGGTGTGCCTCGTGAAGATGGTTTTAACATTACTGTTGCATCTGAGATTATGGCTATTTTATGTTTAAGCACAGATTTACTTGATCTTAAAGAAAATATTTCGAAAATTACAATTGGTTACACACGTGATCGTAAACCAGTAACAGTTAAAGACCTTAAAGTTGAAGGTGCTTTAGCTATGATTTTAAAAGATGCGATCAAACCAAATCTTGTTCAAACAATTGAAGGCACACCAGCATTAATTCACGGTGGACCTTTCGCTAATATCGCACACGGTTGTAACTCTATTATTGCTACAGAAACTGCACGTGATTTAGCAGATGTTGTAGTAACAGAAGCTGGTTTTGGTTCAGATTTAGGTGCTGAAAAGTTTATTGATATTAAATCAAGAAAAGCAGACTTCGAACCAGATGCTGTTGTACTAGTAGCGACAATCCGTGCGTTAAAAATGCATGGTGGCGTAGCTAAAGACAACTTAAAAGAAGAAAATGTAGAAGCAGTTAAAGCTGGTATTGCGAACTTAGAACGTCATGTTACGAACATTCGCAAATTTGGTGTTGAACCAGTAATTGCATTAAATGCATTTATTCACGATACAGAAGCTGAGTTCAATTTTGTAAAAGAATGGGCTGCTGAAAATAATGTTCGCCTTTCACTTACTGAAGTATGGGAAAAAGGTGGCGAAGGTGGCGTAGACTTAGCTGAAAAAGTCTTAGAAGTTATCGAAACACCTAATAACTTTAAACGTTTATATGATTTAGAATTACCATTAGAAGAAAAAATTGAAAAAATTGTTAAAGAAATCTATGGTGGATCTAAAGTAACATTTACATCTAAAGCACAAAAACAATTAAAAACATTTAAAGAAAATGGTTGGAATAATTATCCAGTTTGTATGGCTAAAACACAATATTCATTCACTGATGACCAAACACAACTTGGTGCACCAAACGACTTCGAAATTACAATTCGTGAATTAGAAGCGAAAACAGGTGCAGGATTTGTCGTAGCGTTAACAGGTGCGATCATGACAATGCCTGGTTTACCGAAAAAACCTGCTGCATTAAATATGGACGTTACAGAAGATGGCCATGCTTTAGGTTTATTCTAATTCATCACTAATTTTGATAGATAGTTTATGACTTAAATAGTTTATCTATTTTTTGATTATAAATGGGATTTTTAGCAGGACGATGTGGTTAATTAGGAATCATTTTAAAATGGTTTCAGGCACATCTATGTTGAGCTAGAAATCCCTTTTTATTGCGTTAGAATCCGTTCGTAAATATTTTGTTTCCGCGCATTTTGATACTGTTGATAACTAATTTGATTTTCAATATACATACGTTTAAGAACATAACGTTGTCTATATATAGAAGGTAGCACTTCTTCATAACTACGTAGCTGACCCTCATTTGTGAAGGGCGTATAGTAATATGGACTTTGTAGTAGCCCAGCGAGATAACTGGATTCAGCTAAGTTTAATTGAGACGGTGATTTGCCAAAAATACCGTATGATGCTGATGTAATACCAGTAATATGTTGACCATGTAAGTCATATCCAAAAGGGACAATATTAAGGTAAATATATATAATCTCCGTTTTAGTAAATAATTTTTCGATGCGTAGGGCGTACATTATTTCCTTCGCCTTCCGCTGATAAGTTTTATCTTGAGTCAGCAATTGATTTTTTACGAGCTGTTGCGTAATTGTACTACCTCCTGTAGCGCTATGATGATCTAAAATATCTTGATATATTGCACGTAATATCGCTTTTGGTAAAATACCATTATGTTCATAAAATTGAGCGTCTTCTGAAGCAATGACCGCTTCACTAACATATGGATTAACTTCAGCAGGCCCAGCAAGTGATAAGGGTTCAGGTTGATTTAAAATATGAATTAAATTCTGGTTATCTAGTTCAATCGTATTGAGCTCGGGCATTTGAACAACGTCATGAGATAATGCTTGATCATTAATGTTTGATTCTTTCGAAATAATACTTGCAAAGTAACCGAAGCAAACACCTATTAAAAAGAAAGTTGCTAAAAAAATAAATATAAAGAAAGACAAAATCACTTTTTTGATTAAGGTAAAATAATAATCGAGTTTATATATTAACCTTTGATAATGATGATTCATGTGATTGCCTCCTTTTGATGATAGTATAAGTATAGCATAGTCTTGATAGGACAGGGCATACGCATTGACAGTTAATCATCGAACCTTTATAATAATTATAAAAATAATATGTATTTTGAAATAGAAGACAAGTAGTGTAATAGACATTTATCCAGAGAGTTAGTGGTTGCTGCGAACTAACAAATCTATTATATGAATACACTTCATTAGCATGTTTCAACGTTTGACAATGAACGTATCATTGTAAGAGATAGAAGTATGGTGGTAACGTGCTGTAGGCGCCCTTACATTAGAATGTAAGTGGTGTTTTTTTATTTTTAGAGGAGGTTTAGTTATGACAAATTCATTGTTAGAAGATTTAAAATGGAGAGGTTTAATTTATCAACAAACTGATGAAGAAGCAATTGAAGATTTATTAAATAAAGAACAGGTACACTTATATTGCGGCGCTGACCCAACTGCAGATAGTTTACACATTGGTCATTTATTGCCATATTTAACATTACGTCGCTTTCAAGAGGCAGGGCATCGACCAGTTGTTTTAATTGGTGGCGGTACAGGTATGATTGGGGACCCTTCAGGTAAAACAGAAGAACGTGTCTTACAAACTGAAACACAAGTAGAACAAAATGTACAAGGTATTCAAAAACAAATGGAACAACTATTTGATTTTGATAGTGAAAATGGTGCGGTATTAGTTAATAATAGAGACTGGTTAGGTCAAATCTCATTAATTGAGTTTTTACGTGATTATGGTAAACATGTGGGCGTCAATTATATGCTTGGCAAAGACTCAATTCAAACACGTCTTGAACACGGTATTTCATATACTGAATTTACTTATACGATTTTACAAGCGATTGACTTCGGTTACTTAAATCAAAAAATGAATGTTAAACTTCAAATTGGCGGTTCAGATCAATGGGGAAATATTACAAGTGGTATTGAATTAATGCGTCGTATGTACGGTACAACAGATGCATATGGTTTAACCATTCCATTAGTTACTAAATCAGATGGTAAGAAGTTCGGGAAATCTGAGTCTGGTACTGTATGGTTAGACAAAGATAAGACAAGCCCATATGAACTGTACCAATTTTGGATTAATACAAGTGATGAAGATGTTATTAAGTTTTTAAAATATTTTACGTTCTTATCAAAAGAAGAGATTGAAACACTAGAACAATCTGTAAAAGAAGAGCCACATTTAAGAAAAGCACAAAAAGCATTAGCTGAAAATGTAACACGTTTCATCCATGGTGAAGAAGCTTTAAAAGAAGCACAACGTATTTCACAAGCTTTATTTAGTGGAGATTTAAAGTCTTTAAGTGCAGATGAAATTAAAGCAGGATTTAAAGATGTGCCTCAAGTAACATTATCACGCGAAACAACAAATATCGTAGAAGCACTTGTAGAAACTAAAATTTCTTCTTCTAAACGTCAAGCTCGTGAAGATGTTTCAAATGGTGCAATTTATATTAATGGTGAACGTCAACAAGACTTACAATATGAATTAACTGAAGAAGATCAATATGAAGGTAAATTTACAATTATTCGTCGCGGTAAGAAAAAGTACTTCATGGTTAACTATAAGTAGTCAATAACACATAAAATAGAAAGTATTTTAAAATAAAAAACCTTAGCTTTAATAAATGGTAACAAGTATCGATAATCATATTTGATTACCACTTGAATATAAGCTAAGGTTTTAAATTTGAGATTAAGGTGAGTTTAGAGATTGGTTATCTGTTTCGGTTAAAGTCACTTGTACTTTTTCATTTTGACCATTACGGTTAACTGTAAATGTTACTTGGTCACCAGGTTTTTTTTCTTTGTATAGATAACTTCTTAATTCTGAATCATTTTCGACGTTTTGATCATCAATTTTTGTTATGATATCGCCTTTTTTCAAATCAATACCAGAACGTTGAACCTCTGCAACATAAACACCACTATCTAAATCTTTATCATTTTTATAATAATCCGGTATATCAGCAACATTAATCATGCCTATACCTATTGAAGGGCGTTTAACTTCTCCGTCTTTGACAAGCTGTGCAATAATTGTTTTTACTTCATTACTTGGAATAGCAAAGCCAATCCCTTCAACTTGAGGAGCTGAAATTTTCATTGAATTAATCCCGACTAAGTTTCCATTAATATCAACTAGAGCACCACCTGAGTTACCAGGATTAATCGCAGCATCAGTCTGTAGTACAGTTACTTTATGACTACCTTGCGCTGTATCGGCATCAATTGTTCGTTCACTTGACGAAATGATACCTGACGTTACAGTATTTGCAAATTCTAAACCAAGAGGGTTACCCATAGCAAATACGGTATCTCCTGTTTTAACTTTAGAAGAGTCGGCAAACGAAATGGCTTTAGTGTCATTATTGTCCTTGATTTTTAACACAGCAATATCTGTTAGGACATCTGTACCAATAAGTTCAGCAGAGACTTGTTTATCATTATGTAGTTGAACTTTTATAGACGTTGCACCGTCAATGACATGATTATTTGTAACAATAAAAGCATTTTTGCCATCTTTTTGATAGATAACTCCAGATCCTACTCCTGTAGGTTCAGCTTCAGTACTTTTTCCACGCAATAAGTCTTCTAAATTAGTTGCTTTTTGTTCATTAATAACACCAACAATTGAAGGTGAAGTTTCATGAATCATTTCATTTACACTTTTAAAATTTTTACTTTGTCCATCTAATAGGTTTCCACCTTTTTGTTGGTTCGCCACATTCACTTCACTACCAGATTGATTCGAAAAGTTTGAACCTATTTTAGAAAAAGTTACTGATAATCCTAAAATAATTAGGCTACCTAAAATACCTGCAATTAATGAAATTAAAAATATTTTAAACCACGGTATTTTTGGTTTTTGGGGTGGTCGATTGTAATAAGTATTATTATCTGAATTTGAATTAAAATGGTTCGTGTAATCATTTTCTCTCATAAATAGTGCCTCCTTATATCTATTATGGGGCTTTATATACTAATTTACCAGTATGAAGATATCAGACTTTAGATGTAATTTATAGAATACTTGTTGAACGATACTTAAAATGATAAAATCAAAAGAGTGACTATTAGAACTAGAGTAGGTGAAATTGTGGTATACAGTATAATTGGTAGTATTATCAAATTTATCATTGCAAAAGTATTTAAAAATTTAGAAGTTTTAGGTGAGGAAAACAAACCTCAACTCTATCGTTATTTAGTAACATGTAATCATGAAAGTTATAATGATGTTATTTTATTAGGAGTCGCATTGCTACCAAACCAAATACATTATATGGCAAAGCAAGAGCTATTTGAGCATAAGTATTTTGGAAAATTACTCACTGCGTTGAATGCTTTCCCAGTAAATCGTGAAAATCCTGGACCAAGTACCTTAAAGAGACCGATTAAATTATTGAAAGAAAATAAGACAGTTGGTATTTTTCCTAATGGGCACCGTACGACTGAAGAAGTTCCTTTAAAAAGAGGAGCTGCAACGATTGCATTATTAGCTCAAAAACCAATTTTACCCGCGGCTTACGTTGGACCAGATAAAATTTTAGGTATGTTTAAAGAAAAAGCATACATTAAATTTGGTGAGCCTATTGATGTGACAAATTTACCTGAAGGTTTAAAACGTCAAGAAAAAGTTGATTACATAACGCAACAAATTAATGAACGCACTAAACAATTGCAGCAAGAATTACGTGAATACGTTGGACGTAAATAAAACAATTAGAGTAGGCAAGGTGTCAACACTTTGTACTACTCTTTTTTGATTTTATGATGTATTCAAATGTATAAATTTTTGAGAAGACATGGTATAATGAATTATTCAGAATATTCTATTCAAAGGAGAAACTTATGACGAAAGCAATATTATTTGATGTAGATGGTGTCTTTTTAGATGAATCACGCTGCTTTGATGTGTCTGCGCTTACTGTATTTGAATTACTGTATGATCAATCCTATTTAAATCTTGATTCATCGATAGATTTAAAATCAGTTTCTGAAAGTGAAATTCAAGAAATTCGTCAGGAAATCTTCAATAACGATATTACGTTAAATCGTCTTAAGTCACTAGGACTAAATTCGAATTGGGATATGTTATTTGTGGTATTTGCTGTACATTTTGCTGCTTTACTAAAATCACTTCCTAAAGATGTACGTGAGCATTTCTTAAATCAAACGCATATTCATCAAGAGACGTTAAAAAACTTAGGATATAAAATGACTGTAACTAAGATTGACAACGAATTACCGCTTCGTTTTGTTGAAAAAGTATCTAAGGGGAAAGAAGCGATTTACCAAGATTTAAAAAGATATGTATCGGAATTTTTAGATACAACGGCAGTACATTTATTTGATATCCAAAGTTCATTGTGGATGTTATGTCAAGAAATATATCAGGAATGGTACTTAGGGTCTGATTTGTATGCAAAAGTGGAAGGAAAAACACCAAGAACTAAGTTCAAAAAAGGTTATATATATCAAGAACAAACATTAGCGCCTGTCGATCAAATCAAAGCACTATTAACATATTTAACTGAAAAAAATTATACACTTGGAATAGCGACAGGAAGACCACGAACAGAAACAATAGTTCCATTTGAATCTTTAGGATTATTAAAATATTTTGATGTTAATCATATTGCTACGGCCTCAGAAGTTTTAAAAACTGAGATGAATTATCCTGAATTGAGACCATTAGCAAAACCGAATCCTTTTACTTATATTACCTCATATTTAGGAAATGATGAGAAGCGATACGAAGATTATGCTACACACCAAGAGCAACGATTTAAAGAAGAAACAATTACAATTGTTGGAGATTCATTAGCAGATTTATTTAGTGCTCAAAAGCTAGGTACACATTTCATTGGTACCTTAACAGGTTTAAAAGGGGAGCTTGCAGCAGAAGAGTTGAAGTCACATGGAGCAACGCATTTAGTCAAGAATGTATTAGATATCAAAGCATTTTTTTAATAAAACATAACACCATTTGGAATGATTAAAAAGGATTAAAATGAGTTAAAAATACTGAGTAGTACAGAAACTTTCATCACTACTCAGTATTTTTTGATGTTAATTTTACATAAAGTGTTTTAACTTAATTTTAGTTTATTTATGTTGTTCTTCGTTTAAAACGACTTGTGTAATTTTTTCAAATCCGTCAATCTCAAGCAATATTTCTTGAACCGCCTCATCAACGTAATTATCTACCGATAAAATCATCATAGCTTCGCCGCCGATTTGACTACGACCGAGATGCATAGACGCAATATTAACATCATGCTGGCCAAGGATTTGTCCAGTTTTACCTACGATTCCTGGTCGATCGTTATGATTAATTACAAGTTGATACGTTTCGGGTTTAAAGTCGATAGGGTAATCGTTAATTCGTACAATTCGAGGTCCAAATCCATTTAATACAGTAGCACCTAATTTAACAATGTCATCTTTGTTGATCAATTCTAATTCAATGTAATTACTAAACCCCTTTTTCTTTTTATTTTTTTCAAGCGTATAGGATACATTTTGTTCATTGAGCAATGCAAGTGCATTAATCAAATTCACATGATCACCCATGTCTTGCTTTAATACACTTTTAACGAGTGTCCGTGTAATCAAGCTTGTATCATCTAACGCGATATCTCCAGAATAGCTAATTTTGAGTTCACGTGGTGCTTTTGGCATAAGCTGAATCCCAACATGTCCAGTCATTTCAGCTAAATCAATAAATGGTTTAATCTCACTATCCTCATTGAAAATAATATTTGGAGCATTTACCGCGTGTGACACATTTTGATGCTTTAGAATTTCAATGATTTCTTTTGATACAGAAATTGCAACTTTCTCTTGAGCTTCAATTGTAGAGGCTCCTAAATGAGGCGTCACAATAATTTTAGGATGCTTTGTAACTTCAGATTGGGTAGCAGGCTCTACTTCAAATACATCGAGAGCAGCACCAGCAATTTTACCTTGATCTAACGCCTTAATTAGTGCTGACTCATTAATAATACCTCCACGTGCTACGTTTATAATTCTAAGATTCGGTTTAGCTTGATTAAAGAATGAATTTCCTACAAGTCCTTTGGTTTTCTCTGTAAGCGGAGTATGTACTGTAACAAAATCAGAGTGTTGTGCAATTTCATCTACTGTTGCGCGAGTGACTTCAAGTTCTTTAGCTTTATCTTCTGAGAGATAAGGATCATAGGCGAGTACTTTCATACCAAAACTTTGTAATCGTTTTATAACGCCAATACCTATACGACCAGTGCCAATGACTCCAAGCGTTTTTTGATACAGCTCTGTACCACGAAACTTTTTACGATCCCATTCACCATTTTTTAGTGATGCGTGCGCCTCTGGTATATTTCGTGCCATACTTAAAATCATTGCTACAGAATGCTCAGTTGCAGAGATTGTATTGCCGTCAGGAGCATTGATTACGATAATACCAGCTTTTGTAGCAGTATCAATGTCAATATTGTCAACACCTACACCTGCACGTGCAATGACTTTTAAACGCGTTGCTTTATGAATGATTCGAGGTGTAACAGTTGTTTGACTTCTTACAATCAAAGCATCATAATCATCGATAATTGCTTCTAATTCACTTTCAGATAAACCAACCTGATGTACAACCTTAAAGTCAGGATGCTGATTTAAATCATTTAATCCATCTTCTGAAATGGGATCGGCTACTAAAACATTATAATTCATGATAAATGACCTCCGTAAATATTTTTGTTGCTACACCAATATATGGTTTCTTGCGATGATCTGTAAGAATAATTTCTAAGCCTACTAAGAATGGAAGAAGTTCAAAAGGGGAGATAAAGCCCATATGACCCACTCTTAAAATCGAACCTTTTAATTGGCCTTGTCCACCTGCGATTGTGATATTAAAATCTTCTTTTAATCGCTTTTTTATGATATCAACTTCTTTTTTATCTTTAGGGACAAATGCTGTAACTGTAGGAGATGCATCACTATCTTTAACTAATAATTCTAAATCTAAAGCTGTTAAAGCTTGACGTACTGCTTTTTTGATACTATTGTGTCGTTGAATAATATGTGATAACCCTTCTGATTTGACAAGTTCTTCAAAAGCTAACACACCTCTAAAGGCTGAAATATTTGGAGTAAAAGGTGTCGAATGTTGAGCTAAAGCATTCCTATGTTTCGCTAAATTTAAATAAAAACTTGGTGTCTTAACAGTGTTAAATCGTTCTAATGCACGGTCATTGTATGCTACAAATGATATTCCAGGAGGTAACATTAATGCTTTTTGGCTTCCTGAAACCAATACATCAATACCATCTCTATTCATATCAACATCAACAGCACCAATACAACTTACGCCATCGACAACGAAATAGATAGACTCATAGTGTGATTTAAGTGCACGTCCTAACTCAGCTACAGGATGAAGTACTGCAGTTGATGTTTCACAAAATTGAGTAAAAACAGCTGAAATAGGCACATTGAGATTTTCAATAAAAGATAGTACTTCATCCGTTTTAAATGCAGTACCCCATTCTACATCTAATACGTGTACATTTTGATAGTAAGTTTCTGCAATTTGTTGATATCGTTTTCCAAATGCTCCAGACACAATTACAACGATATGATCGTTAGGGTTTACGATATTGACCATACTGGCTTCAAGTGCACTTGTTCCGCTTGAAGATAATATCATGACATCTTGTTCACTACCAAATACGGGTTTTAATGCTTTAAAGGCAGCTTCCGCAACATTTTCAAAATCCTTAGATCGATGACCAATCATAGGCTGATTCATTGCGTTTTGTATAGAGCGTGGTACGGGAGTAGGGCCAGGTGTAAGTAAAGATAAATGATGTGTAAATAACATAGTTATACCTCCTTTGAACATGTTCACATTTTACCAAATTTTCTGAAATATTAATAGACAAAATTGTAGAAATGTCCAAAAAAGGACTATTCTACAATGATTTGAGGTTGAATATCGAGTTTGACATTGTTTCTAACACTATTTGAAACCATACAATTTTTATCTGCAATTTTGACATATCTATCGATTTTACGTTCTAAATCTAATTTATGAGATTCATTTTTGACAGAAATAACCGGCTCATGAACGATTTGTTCCATTTTAAAGAATCCTTCGTTAAAAGATGCTGTACCAGTACTATTAACAGTT
The DNA here is from genome assembly GCF_016238445.1 of Staphylococcus canis. Taxonomy (GTDB): domain Bacteria; phylum Bacillota; class Bacilli; order Staphylococcales; family Staphylococcaceae; genus Staphylococcus; species Staphylococcus canis. The sequence continues at coordinate 94,430 of NZ_JABANU010000002.1, read as the reverse complement.
AAATTAGAGAATTTTACTCTAGCACGTTCTAAAGTAGCGGCTAAAGAAATTGTAATACAACTTGCAGCAGCACTTACAAGTAATTCGTCAGGATTTGTGCCAACACCTTTCCCTTCTAGTTCATCTGGAATTGAAAATTGATGTTGGATATGTCGACTTGATAGTTGACCTACAGCATCACGACCACCTTGCCATTCTGCTTGGACACGGAAATCATGTTTAATCAAAATATTATCCTCCTTAATTTTATGTTAAATTAAGTGTATGAAAAGCATAAAGAAAATGAAAGGAACATGCTTTATGAAAGTTAGTAGACCGCATTCATCATTTCAAATTATAGCGCATCGAGGGTTATCTCAAGAATTTCCAGAAAATACGAAAAGTGCATTGATTGCAGCATTACAAAAACCTATTGACATGCTAGAGATTGATGTTCATCGTACAAAAGATGGGGAATTAGTGATTATACATGATGAAACCATTGATCGTACTTCGAATTTTAAAGGTGCAATTAAAGATATAGACCTTCAAACATTGAAAACTTATGACTTTGGAAGTTGGAAAATAAAGGGGCACTATGAGCAAATATTAACATTAAGTGAAGTTCTTGAAATGGCAAAACACGATACTAAAAATCTGCTTATAGAACTCAAAAAACCAGAGCTTTATCCTGGCATTGAAGCGGAACTTTTAGCGGAGATACAAAAGTCTAGTTTTATGAAGTCGTCTATCATTATCCAATCTTTTAATCAGGATTCAGTTAAACGATTACGTGAATTAGATTCAGAGTTAAAATTAGGTGTCTTATTAAGCAAACGAAAATACTGGTTTAAAGCACCACCATTTCATGAAATTGCTCAATATGCTCAATATTTAAATCCAAATTATAAAATGGTAACGTCTGAATTTATGGTAAAAGCGCATGCGGAACACCTTAAAGTCTTGCCTTATACTGTTAATGACGATAAAAGTTTAAAGCAAGTGTTAAATGCAGGTGTTGATGGCGTAATATCTGATGTACCACATGTACTTTTTGAACTATAACAATAAAGTTGGGGTTACTTTATAGCAACTCCAACTTTACTAACTTACTATGACTATAAAAGTTTAAGTGTTTTTTGATTCATTACTTTGCAGTTGTTCATAGGCACCTAAAGCAACTGCAAGATCAAAATAGGCTGCTCCAACACTTTTGAAAACAGTAATTGCATCGTCCGAACGCTCAATAGTTTCAGTATCGACGAGTGCTTTTAAATCACCATAAACATTTTCAAAAGGGTAAATATCTTTTTCATTTGCTTCAATAAATTCACCAGCTTCTACCTTAACACCTTCGATATCATCAAATACAACGTGAGAGGCATCTGGTAAAATTTGATAATCTATTTCTCTCATATCTGGACGGTAAGAACCAATACCATTAATGTGTGTTCCTTTTTGAACATCATCTGCATTAAATACAGCTTCAGTTGATTGTGTTTGACAATTAATGATATCAGACTGTTTCACTAAATCAGAAACGTTTTCAACAACAGTTATATTTAAATCTGGATATTGATCATGGATTTTTGATTTGAATTGTTCGGCTTTATCAGTCGTACGATTATATAAAATGACATGATCAATTGAACGTGCTTCCATATTGCCTAAAAACTGTTCATAAGCCATGCCGCCAGTACCAATTAATCCTAGCGTTTTAGCATTTTGTCGACTCATATACTCAGTTGCTATGGCACTAAGCGCACCTGTACGTAGGCGTGTGAGATAACTCCCATCCAAACTTGCAACATGTTCGCCAGTATCAATGTTTGTAATGATAATATTTCCCTGTGTTGTTGGGCGGTTTACAGCAGGATTCTTAGGTGTAATTGAAGTGATTTTTATCATTCCTAATTGTTTCTTCAAGTGGATTGAAGGCATATATAACATAGATTGCGCACCTTCACCAGTTGATATGACTAGACGTTCTGTTTGAGTCACGTGTTCTAACTCTTTTAATAGTGCCTTAATATCTTGAACTGCATGCGACATTTTATAATTTTCAATGATAGTCGCTTCATCATACACTTTCATTTTTATTCCTCGCTTTCAACTCAATTATCTTCAGTATAGAAAAAGCTTGACCATTTGTAAAATGAGGTGAGTAGGTAATATGGTACATAGCAAAATATCTAACTTATGTAATACCAAAAAAGCCCGTTGGATAAAACATCCAAACGAGCTTTTGATAGGGTACATATTAACGTGAGTAGTACTCAACGATTAATTGTTCATTAATTTCAGCTGGTAATTCGCTACGTTCAGGTAAACGAACAAAAGTACCTTTTAAGTTATCTGCATCAAAATCTAAATAATCAGGTACGAAATTGTTAATTTCAACTGATTCAGTAATGATGTTTAACTTAAGTGATTTTTCACGAACTGAAATTTCTTGACCAGGTTTTAGTGTGTATGATGGAATATCTACACGTTTACCGTCAACTAAGATGTGACCATGGTTCACTAATTGACGTGCTTGACGACGAGTACGAGCTAAACCTAAAGCATATACTACTGCGTCTAAACGGCTTGCAAGTAAAATCATGAAGTTTTCACCGTGGATACCACCTTGATTACCTGCAATTTCAAAAGTATTACGGAATTGACGCTCAGTCATACCATATAAATAACGTAATTTTTGTTTTTCACGTAATTGTAAACCGTATTCAGTTAATTTTTTACGTTGAGTTGGACCGTGTTGTCCAGGTGCATAAGGTCGTTTTTCAAGCTCTTTACCAGTACCTGATAAAGAAATACCTAAACGACGAGATTTTTTCCAATTTGAACCTCTAAATCTTGCCATAAGAGATTCCTCCTTTTCTTTTTTGTTGTTATGAAAAAACAAAAAAGAGTGTTGTATGCTTGAAGGGGTATGATGTTTTATGTGTCATCGCCTCATAGCTATGGTTACACGGCACGTCCGCTTCGGGAACATCATAGAGCCTATCAATATACAACTGCTATTTTCGTTTATTCACACAAACGTCATTGTACCATAATGGTGAATGATGTCAATAGAAAAGCGGTTTAAATTATAAATGTTTTTCTAACACTGCAACGACTTCTTTTAAACCAACTTCATCATCTTCACTGAATCGTTGTGTAACAGGAGCATCAATGTCAAGTACACCAATAATTTCATTACCTTTACGAATAGGAAGAACAATTTCTGATTGACTGTTAGCATCACAAGCTATGTGTCCAGGAAAAGCATTGACATCAGCGACTCTTTGAACTGTACCTTCAGCAACAGCTGTGCCACAAACCCCCTTACCAATTCCGATATGTACACAAGCTGGCTTACCTTGAAACGGACCCAAAAGTAATTCGTTATTTTTTATTAAATAGAACCCTAACCAATTAATATTATCAATCGCTTCATTGAGTAGAGCAGAGGCATTACTTAAATTCGCGATTAAATCCGATTCACCTTGTAATAGAGCATCTAATTGGCGTGATAATAGTTTATAATCTGTATTTTGCATAAAAACACCTCGTTTAAAATAGTAATGTCATTATAGAAGGGCAAATCTATAAACGCAATCGGATCGCACAAATAAGTTTGTATTTTTTCAATATTTCATTTTATTGCATCCATGAATTACGTTATAATAGTTTTATGTATATAGGAGGAGTCGAGTGGATATGGCATTATATATTGTATTAGCAGTCATAATTATTTTGCTGGTTATTATTGGTGCATTAATTTATATGCGTTCGAACAAACGAACAATGATCCAATCAGCAGAAGAGCGTAAAGAAAAACTTAAATCGCTATCGTATGATGATAGTTTAAATAAGCTTAAAAGACTTCAACTTTCTGGTGAGACAAAACAGAAATATGATCAACTTAATAAAGATTGGTCACAAAGTTCTAATGATTTTTTAATTCCTGTTGAAGAGAAAATTCATGAAGCTGAAGTGAGCTTAGATAAGTTTAAATTTACACAGTCAAAAACAGAAATCGATGAAGCACATGCTTTGATGGACCAATTTGAAGCTAACTATGATGCATTGACTGAAAAAGCAGACAAAGTATTTAAAACACATCAAGAAAGTGACGTTATTTATGAGGAGTCAAAAGCAGCACATCGAAAAATGAAACGTGATGTTTTAGCCAATAGACATCAATATGGTGAAGCAGCTGAACCTTTGGAAAAAGAAATTGAAGCTTTCGAACCTGAACTTGAAATGTATCAAACACTTAAAGAGGAAGGCAATTATCAAGAAGCTCACCAACATATCAATCTTTTAAATGAAGACATTACTTATTTAAGAGAAGATATGAAAGAGATTCCAGAATTGATACGTGAAGCACAAAAAGAATTACCTGGACAATTTCAAGATATTAAATATGGTGTGAGAGATTTAAAAGTTGAAGGCTATGATTTGGATCATGTTAAAGTGGATAGTAATTTACAAGATTTAAAGACAGAATTAAGTTTCGTTGAGCCAATGATCAGTCGTTTAGAATTAGATGAAGCGAATGATAAATTAGATGATATCAACCAAAAACTAGATGAAATGTATGACTTGATTGAGCATGAAGTCAAATCTAAAAATGCTGTTGAAGAATCTAAAGAGCGTATCACTGATGAATTATTCCACGCTAAAGATATGAATTACACATTACAAACAGAAATTGATTACGTACGCGAAAATTATTATATTAACGAGAGTGACATACAAAGTGTACGTCAATCTGAAAACGAAATTCAAAACTTGATTTCAGTGTATGATGAGATTTTATCTGAAATGGCTAAATCAAATGTGAGATATAGTGAAGTTCAAGATAACTTAAAATATATTGAAGATCATGTTACAGAAATTAATGAAAAACAAGATAAACTACAAAATCATCTTGTTTCTTTACGCGAGGATGAAGCTGAAGCTGAACAACATATTTTACGTGTTCAAAGTAAAAAAGAAGAAATATACAGACGTTTGCTTGCTTCAAATTTAACAAGTGTTCCAGAGCGTTTTATCATTATGAAGAATGAAATTGATTATGAAGTTCGAGAAGTCAACAACCGCTTTAGTGAACGACCGATTAACGTTCAACATTTAAAAGATAAAGTGAACAAAGTTGTACTACAGATGAATAAGTTTGAAGATGAAGCAAATGATGTTTTAGTTAATGCTGTTTATGCTGAAAAATTAATTCAGTATGGTAATCGCTATCGCAAGGAACATCATGACTTAGATAAAAGTTTAAATGAAGCGGAACGTCTCTTTAAAAATAACCGTTACAAGCGCTCAAGTGAAATTTCAGAACAAGCATTAGAACAAGTCGAGCCAGGTATCACACAACAAATTGAAAGAGAAGTTATGGAGCAACAATAACTAAAATTAAACCAAGAAGTGTTAGGATATTAATGCTTATAATCATTTAAATCCGTGATTATAGGGAATTATCCTACCACTTCTTTTTTAATGCAAATAGTCAAATTAAGTTGATAATATAATGATAAAAGATTGAAATAGGTCGAAGTTATCAATTTCGTAATATATACTTTTTGTTGTCATGTTTTATGATGTTCAATCCATTTGGTATTAATATAGCATTGAAATTAAAATGAATAGCTTGACGACGGGATTGAAATCATAGAAAATATCGAATGTGATTTACAAAATGATAGTGAATTATTGTAAAATAGAGTGTAATTTAAAAATGGAGGCGTCAGATTAATGTTATATCTTGATAATGCCGCAACGACTCAACCTGACGCTGCGGTATTGCAAAGTTTTGTTAAGGTCAATGAAAATTTATTTTTTAACCCTAATAGTCCGCATGATAAAGGGCAAGAAGCTGAGAGGCTGCTTGAAGCTTCAAGAGATCAAATCAAAAATGCACTCAATATTAAAGCACATAGTATTATTTTTACAAGCGGAGCAACAGAATCTAATAATATAGCACTTAAAGGAGCGGCATATCAAAAAAGAACTTTTGGGAATACAATTATCACTTCATTGTTAGAACATCCTTCAGTTTTAGAAGTGATGCGTGAACTTGAAACAGAGGGCTTTGAGTTAAAATATGTCCGTATTAAAGATTCTGGTGAAATTGATTTAGAACATTTGAAATCATTAATGACCTCAGATGTCATATTAGTTGCATGTATGTATGTTAATAATATAATGGGTCAAATCCAACCGATTGAGGACATTATTAACATCGTGTCGGATTATCCCAAAGCGCATTTACATGTCGATGCAGTACAAGCTTTAGGTAAATTACCGTTAATCACTTCTGGTATCGATAGTATATCTCTTAGTGGTCATAAATTTAATGGACTGAAAGGTCAAGGTTTACTTATTTTAAAAAATGAACATAGTATCCATCCAATTATACAAGGTGGCGGACAAGAACATGGGTTAAGAAGCGGTACGGTTAATTTGGCAAATAATGTAGCTTTAGCGAAAGCAGTTAATATTGCGACAGCGCATCAAAGTGAGTTATTTCAGCAACTGCAAGAAACGAATCATGCTTTAAGAACATTCATCAGTCAATACAAAGGCGTTTATATCAATTCACCTCATAACGCTGCACCGCATATTTTAAATATTAGTTTTCCTGGTGTTAGAGGCGAAGTTTTGGTAAATGCTTTTTCAAAACAGAGTGTGATGGTGTCAACAACTAGCGCGTGTTCATCAAAACATGCCACTATAAATGAGGTACTTAATGGGATGGGGATTTCAGAAAGTCGTATTTTAGGCAGCATTCGCATGTCATTAGATCGACCTCTAAACTCAGAGGAACTATCGCTATTTAAAACAGTATTTAATAATGTATATGAAGAAGTAAAGGAGTTGTTAGTGAATGATATATGATCATATACTTGTGCGATATGGCGAATTGACATTAAAAGGGGCAAACCGTAAAACGTTTGTGAGTCAGTTACGTTCAAATGTTAAAAGTGCACTTATGCCTTTAAAAGGGTATGAAGTAAAAGCGAATCGCGATCGAATGTATATCAAATTAGAACCTGAAGCTGATATTGAAGAAATGATTCGACGTATTTCTAAAGTGTATGGGGTGCACTCTATTAGCCCTGTAATGAAAATGGATAAAACAATGGACGATGTTTATGAACAAGCAATTACCTTTGCTGAAGAGTATGAAAAAGGCAATAGCTTTAAAATTGAAGTTAAACGCTCTGATAAACAATTTGAATACGATACTTATGATATTCAACGTGCTGTTGGTGGAGCTATTTTAAAAAATGTAGATGACCTTCACGTCGATGTAAAGCATCCTGATCATGAGATTCGAGTTGAAGTTAGATTAGATGCTATTTATATGTATGATCGTGTGATTCCAGCGATAGGAGGCCTTCCTGTTGGGACAGGTGGTAAGACACTATTAATGCTATCTGGTGGTATTGATTCGCCTGTTGCTGGAATGGAAGTAATGCGTCGCGGTGTGACAATTGAAGCTATTCATTTTCATAGTCCGCCTTTTACGAGTGAAAAAGCAAAAGAAAAGGTAATAGAATTAACGCGCATTATGGCAACACACGTTGGAACAATTAAGCTCCATATTGTGCCATTTACAGAGGTTCAAAAGCAAATCCATAAAGTCGTACATGAACGTTATACAATGACTTCAACGCGTCGTTTAATGCTACGTATTGCAGACAAAGTCGTGCATCAAATAGGTGCTGATGCGATCGTCAATGGTGAAAATCTAGGTCAAGTGGCAAGTCAAACTTTAAAGAGTATGTATGCGATTAACGCAGTGACTACAACGCCAATCTTGAGACCATTGTTATCATTAGACAAATCTGACATCATTGAGAAAGCTAAAGCAATTGGTACATTTGAAACATCTATTCAACCATATGAAGATTGTTGTACAATTTTTACACCTAAAAATCCTGTAACTGAGCCTCAATATGAGAAAGTAGTACAATATGAGTCTGGTTTTGATTTTGAAGAAATGATTCAACGTGCTGTAGATAATATTGAAACACTCGTTATTGATAAAAACTATGATATTCATCAGACTGAGAAAAATTCATGGGCAGATGATTTATTTTAAATGAATAAAATATAAATAAAACAAGTTGTTATTTTAGAAAAGGTATTCAAAATAGCAACTTGTTTTTGTTATGATAAAAAATGAGAAAAGTGAGAAAGGAAGTTGTACATGTCAAAACGAATTGTTGCGATTATTTTAGCTGTTGCTATTGTGATGATAGGGATTATCATGAGTACTGTTACAACGGTAGTGTCATCCATTTTTAGTGATGCTAATACGTTGGATGAAGATTTACCCTCTTCAGTTGTTGAAAAAGGAGATGCGTCTCACCAAATTGCAGAAATTAACATAGATGGTGAAATTATGGATTTAGGTTCAGGTGGTTTATTTGGTGGTACAGGCTATGATCATCAAAATATTATTAAACAACTTGAAAGTATTCAAAATGACAGTACTGTGAAAGGTGTATTGTTAAATATTAATACTCCAGGTGGCGGAGTGTACGAAAGTGATGAATTATATCAAAAAATAAAAGAAACACAAAAGAAAGGTAAGAAAATATACGTTCAAATGAAGAGTTTAGTAGCTTCTGGGGGATACTATATCTCAGCTCCTGCAGATAAGATTTATGCTGGTCCTCAATCGATGACAGGCTCTATTGGTGTTATATCTCAATCAACAGATTATTCAGAGTTGATGAATAGACTTGGTGTGAAAACAAATACAATTAAATCTGGAGATCATAAAGATATTATGTCCCCAACTAGAGAAATGACAGATGAAGAACGTGCCATTTTACAATCTATTAATAAGGATAGTTATGATCGTTTTGTGGAGATAGTAAGCGATGGTCGTCATATGTCGGAATCAAAAGTTAGACAATTAGCTGATGGTCGTTTATATAGCGCAAATCAAGCAAAATCAAATGGATTGATTGATAAAATTGGATACAAAGATACAGCACTAAAAGATATGAAGAAAGAGATTGGCGCTAAAGATGCTCAAATTATTACATATGATGAGGCTTCATCAGGTATGGGATCATTTTTTGGTATGAAAACTTTCTATAATGATTTAAAAGCAGATATAGAACATTTTACATCTCTTGTTCATCACCGTTCTGAAGCAAGACCAATGTATATGTATGAAGGGTAGGTGAAATCAATGGCATACACTCATTTAAATGATCAAACTAATTACAATCCGTATAATGATCGTATTAATGGTGAAGTTGAAGCGAGTCAGGTTATTCAAACGCATCAACATGAGCTTAATGCGTTTTTTTACGCAGGATTTGGACGACGATTTTTAAGTTACATCATTGACCTCGCAATATTATGGGGTATTACACAAATTATATTCAAACCATTATATGCCTTTACTGGAATAGATCAATGGCAACTTTGGATTAGTTATTTTAGTGTTGAGCATATTATTGATGCAATGCTATATTTTGGCTATTTCATACTGATGACCAAGTTTTTTCAACAAACAATAGGAAAAATGATTTTAGGTATTAGTGTCTATACTACTGGAATTAATAAGTTACGATGGAGCGATGTAGTTTTTAGAGAATGGATAGGTCGTATCATTTCCAATGTGCTTTTTGGTTTACCTTATTTGTTCGTAGTGTTTACACCTAAACATATTGGCGTCCATGATTATTTTGCGGATACTGTAGTGGTTAAAAATAAATATTTAAAATATATTCGTGAAAATGAAGCTTTATTACGTGATAACACGCAATATAACTCGTATAATAATTAAGAAACTTAATCTAGGAGGTTGTAAACATGTCACAAGTTACTTTTAAAGGAAATCCAATTCAATTAACTGGTCAAGAAGTTGAAGTAGGTCAACAAGCACCAGATTTTAAAGTAGTTGATAATGACTTAAATCCAAAATCACTTGCGGACTTTAAAGGTAAGAAAAAATTAATTAATGTGGTACCATCATTGGATACGGGGGTTTGTGACCAACAAACACGTCGTTTTAACGAAGATGCGAGTCAGGAAAATGGCTACGTATTAACAGTATCTCTAGATTTACCATTTGCTCAAAAAAGATGGTGTGCATCAAGTGGCCTTGACAACGTCATCACATTAAGTGACTATCAAACACATTCCTTCGGTGAAAGCTATGGCGTTGTAATGGAAGAGCTACAGCTTTTAGCACGTTCAGTATTTGTGTTAGATGAAAATGATAAAATCGTTTATAAAGAAATTGTTCCTGAAGGTACGGATTTTCCTAACTTTGAGGCAGCATTAGAAGCTTATCAAAAATTAGGTTAATCTTAAGAGACTAAGGATATCTAAATGATATAAAATAGGGCGAAACTTTAAAGTGGAGTAAAACGCATTGGACTGTGTTGCAATGCGTCACCTTAAGTTTCGCTCTCAATTTTTGTAGAGAGGACGGGAATTATGACAGAATCCCAAACGGTAATGGAGCAACTGTTTAAAGTAATAGATGAAAAAACGAAAGTTTTGAATGAAGAGAATGGACAAAGTTTTATTGAAAATTTAGGTTTAGCATTAGAACATATTTATACATCTCAGCGTCAATTGCTCGAACAAAGCACACTACAGGATCGCAGAAAAGCATTTCAATTTGCGTATCTAAGTCAACTTCAAAGAGAAGAAGTCCAAGCTAATCATCAGATTACACCAGACTCAATCGGTTTGATTGTAGGGTTTTTAATATCTCAATTTCAAAACAATAGTGAGGCTGTGCACATTGTAGATTTAGGAAGTGGTTCTGGACATTTAAGTGCATCTATCCATGAAGTTATGAAAGATACAACTTTAATGCACCATTTAGTTGAAGTAGATCCAGTATTATCTCGACTGAGTATCCATCTTGCTAACTTTTTAGAGATTCCGTTTGATGTTTACCCTCAAGATGCCTTAATGCCTTTACCATTTGAAGAGGCAGACATTGTAGTTGGAGATCTGCCCATTGGATATTATCCCAATGATGAAAGAAGTCATGAAATGCGATTAGGATTTGAAGAAGGGCATAGCTATGCACATTACCTGTTTATTGAACAAGCAATTGAGACAGTAAAACCAAGTGGATATGTTTTTCTAGTAGTTCCAAGTCAAATTTTTGAAGATTCCAATGTAAAACAGCTTGAAAATTTTATTGCAACAGAAACAGAAATGCAAGCTTTTTTAAATTTACCGAAAACACTTTTTAAGAGTGAAAAAGCGCAAAAATCTATATTAATATTACAACGAAAAAAACAAGGTGAAACTAAGCCTGTAGAAGTATTATTGGCTAATATTCCAGATTTTAAAAATCCACAAAACTTTCAAAATTTCATCACTGAATTAAAAGAATGGATGTCACAAAATCATCCTAAAAATTAATCTGTAATACTCTTGAAATTAATCTGTATTAATGGTTAAATAGATTTGAATAAATTTAAAACACATTGGAGGCATTCCTTATGTCAAAGTTAATTCTGGCGATTAACGCTGGTAGTTCATCTTTAAAATTTCAATTAATTGAAATGCCGGAAGAAAAGTTAGTAACTAAAGGTTTAATCGAGCGTATCGGTTTAAAAGATTCAATTTTTACAATTGAAGTGAATGGTGAAAAACACAAAGTTGTAGATGACATTAAAGACCATGAAGAAGCGGTAAATATTATGTTAGATAGCTTCCAAAAACATGGTATTATTGATGATATTAATGATATCGATGGTACTGGTCACCGCGTTGTACACGGTGGTGAGCGCTTCCCAGAATCTGCATTAGTGACGGACGAAGTTATTGCAGATATCGAAAAGCTTACAGATTTAGCACCACTTCATAATCCAGCGAACTTAATGGGTATTCGCGCGTTCCAAAAATTATTACCAAATATTCCACATGTTGCGGTATTTGATACATCATTCCACCAAACTATGCCTGAATCATCATATTTATATAGCTTACCTTATGACTACTATAAAGATTATGGTATCCGTAAATATGGTTTCCACGGTACAAGTCACAAATATGTGTCACAACGTGCTGCAGAAATTTTGGATAAACCAATCGAAGAGTTACGTATGATCTCTTGTCACATCGGTAATGGCGCATCAATTGCTGCGATTGATGGCGGTGAATCTGTTGATACTTCAATGGGCTTTACACCACTTGCAGGTGTAACGATGGGAACACGTTCAGGTAATATCGACCCTGCTTTAATCCCATTCATTATGGAAAAAACAGGAAAAACTGCTGATGAAGTATTAAATATTTTAAATAAAGAATCTGGATTACTTGGAATTACAGGTACATCTTCAGATTTACGTGATATTGAAAGTGATGCAAGCAATGGTAATAAACGTGCTGAGTTAGCACTTGAAGTATTTGCATCTCGTATTCATAAATATATGGGTTCTTATGCAACACGTATGCACGGTGTAGATGTTATCATCTTCACTGCTGGTGTAGGAGAAAACTCAGATGTTATTCGTGCACGTGTATTAGAAGGACTTGAATTCATGGGCGTTTATTGGGATCCTCGTAAAAATGAAGGATTACGTGGTAAAGAGGCTGAATTAAACTATCCACATTCACCAGTTAAAGTGCTTGTCATTCCTACAAATGAAGAAGTAATGATTGCACGTGATGTTATCAAATTTGGTAACTTATAATCCACTATAATTAAATGAGATAAAAAATAGCGGCAACCAATTAAACTTATGGTTGCCGCCTTTTTATACTTTTAGTGAAATTACTTAAATATCAAAGTCATTGAGTAATTCTTTAGTTGCAACTTTCGGTTCAAATGTTTCAGGGATTTGTTCAGTTCTAACAACTAAAACATCACAGTTAGCATGACGCACAATTGCTTCAGATACAGAACCTACAATAAAACGCTCAACAGCATTTAATCCAGAAGTCCCACACATAATAAGGTCAACATCAAGCTCGCCATCATTTGCTTTTTTAGGAATAATTGATTTAGGTGAGCCGAATTCTAATATTGTATCAACACTCTCTATGCCTTCACGTTGTGCTTCTTCTTTATAACCATTTAAGAGCTTTTCAGCAAACTGTCTTGATTTTTCAGTGAATTTTGAGTCGTATACTTCAAAAGATGTATAAGTTCTTGAATCAATGACATTCATAATTGTTAGTTTAGCATTATTACGTTTAGCAACTGCAACTGCTTTATTAAAAGCCCATTCTGCTTCGTGTGAACCGTCTACTGCGATTAGAATATTTTGATAAATATACATAATGAAAACCCCTTTCTATGATCACTTATATTATACCACAATGTATATATTTAATTCTTCATATATTAAAAATTATAGCACTTTAAAGCCAAGAATGATTGCGCTTACATTTAGTATGAGTTATGATATCTATGGAGGTGTTAGGAGTATGAAAATTGGAATTCCTACTGAGATTAAAAATAACGAAAACCGTGTTGGTTTATCACCAAGTGGGGTACACGCACTTGTTGAAGCTGGACACAATGTTTATGTACAAAAAGGTGCTGGAGAAGGTTCTTACTTTGAAGACAATGATTACGTAGAGGCTGGGGCTGAAATCATTGATGACCAAGCGAAAGTTTGGGATGTTGATATGGTTATTAAAGTAAAAGAACCTTTAAAAGAAGAGTATGGTTACTTTAGAGAAGGGTTAATCTTATTTACTTATTTACATTTAGCAAATGAACCAGAATTAACTGAAGCGTTAATTGAAAATAAAGTGGTAGCTATTGCTTATGAAACAGTTCAATTACCAGACCGTTCATTACCATTATTAACACCAATGAGTGAAGTAGCAGGACGTATGTCAGCTCAAATCGGTGCACAATTCTTACAACGTTTTAATGGTGGATTAGGTATTTTACTTGGAGGTATTCCAGGTGTACAAAAAGGTAAAGTTACTATTATTGGTGGGGGCCAAGCTGGTACAAACGCAGCTAAAATTGCATTAGGTTTAGGTGCTGATGTAACGATTTTAGATGTTAATCCTAAACGTTTACAAGAATTAGAAGATTTATTTGATGGTCGCGTTCATACAATTATGTCTAACCCGCTTAACATTGAAGAACGTGTTAAAGAAAGTGATTTAGTTATTGGTGCGGTATTAATTCCTGGTGCTAAGGCACCTAAACTTGTAACAGAAGAAATGGTTAAAGCAATGAAACCGGGATCTGTACTTGTGGATATTGCCATTGACCAAGGTGGTATTTTCGAAACTACAGATAAGATTACAACACATGACGATCCAACATATATTAAACATGACGTTGTACATTATGCTGTTGCAAATATGCCTGGTGCAGTACCGAGAACATCTACAATTGGTTTAAATAACGCAACGTTGCCATATGCATTACAAATTGCAAATAAAGGATATAAACAAGCGTTATTAGATAATGAACCATTATCACGTGGTTTAAATGTTTATGAAGGTAAAGTGACAAATAAAGCTGTTGCTGATGCATTTGATCGTGAATATACATCAGTTAGCGAGGTACTAAAATAATTGAAATCATAACTTCAAAGATAAAGGTTAAGCGAGCGCTTCGCTTAACCTTTTTTGTTACTTAGGAGCGTGTGTTAAGATCTCACATCCGTTTTCAGTAACATATATATCATCCTCAATTCTCACTCCTGCCACACCAGGAACATAAATACCAGGTTCAATTGTGAACACCATACCTTCTTCAAGTGTATTCGTATTTGTATTTGAGATGTCAGGAAACTCATGCAAGCCTAATCCAAGACCATGACCTAAACGATGTGGGAAATACTCACCATATCCAGCTTGTTCAATAATACCGCGGGCTTTATCATCGAGTTCTTTAATAGTGATACCTGGTTTGATAAGTTCGATAGCTGCTTGTTCTGCTTCTAACACAGTATTATAAATTTCTTGCGCTTTTGATTCAGGAGTACCGAAAGCAACTGTACGTGTAATATCACTGCAATAATGTTCATAGACAACGCCTAAGTCAAAGAGTACATATTCATCTTGTTTTAATTTACGATCACCAGGTACACCGTGGGGTTCAGCTGCATGATCACCAAATAATACCATAGTATCAAAACTCATTTCATCAACGCCACGCTGTTTAATAGTTTGTTCGATATGGTTTACAACTTCTCTCTCTGTGATGCCTTCTTTTAGAAAGTCTTGTCCTATTTTAATACATTGATCCGCAAAATCTGTTGCCTTACGTAGAATTTCTAATTCTGATTCAGATTTTATATTACGTAAATTTTTAATTGTTAAATCTATTGAACTAAATTGATTCACACTAAATGCTTCATGTAAAGCATTGTATCGTTTGACTGTAAGATGTTCTTCTTCAATTAATAAATGATTAAAAGTATAAGGTAATTTTGAATAAGGTGATTCTGTATCAAGATAACCGATGATTTTTCCTTCAAATGGTGAGTTTTTAACCGCTTCAACATCCAATTGAGGACATACTAAAATTTCTTCACCTGATTCTGTAATTAGAAATGCTAATAAACGTTCATGCGGATCTGTGTGAAATCCTGTAAAATAAAATACATTTGTAGGATCTGTAATCCAAATAGCATTCGCTTTATAATCTTTGAGTGTTTCTAACAAGTGTTTTGTTTTCAATGTTAATCCTCCTAACGACATTTACTTTCTCTTATATTTTATTCGAGAAAATTATAAAATACAAATGGCTATGTGTTGTAATATGTGAGAGCGGGTATAATAATATGAGTAGAATAGAGGAGGATGAGATATGAAATTATCTTTTCACGGACAGTCAACAGTATATTTTGAGGCAAATGGTAAAAAGGTTATTATTGATCCATTTATTTCAGGGAATGAACTATCAGATTTAAATGTTAATGAATTAGAAGTAGATTATATTGTATTAACACACGGTCATGCAGATCATTTTGGTGACACAGTTGAAATCGCAAAAAGAACTGGTGCTACAGTGATTGGATCAGCTGAGCTTGCTGATTATTTGACTACTGCTAAGGGAATCGAAAACGTTCACCCAATGAATATTGGTGGACAATGGAAGTTTGATTTTGGAACTTTAAAATTTGTTCAGGCTTTTCATAGTTCTAGTCTTACTGATGATAATGGTATTCCTGTTTATCTAGGTATGCCAATGGGGGTTATTATCGATATTGAAGGTACAACTGTTTATCATACAGGAGATACAGGCTTGTTTAGTGATATGAAGTTAATTGCAGAACGTCATCCAGTGGACGTATGTTTTATACCAATTGGTGATAATTTTACAATGGGCATTGATGATGCGAGTTATGCGATTAATTCGTTAATAAAACCTAGAATTACAGTACCAGTGCATTATGATACATTCCCATTAATCGAACAAGACCCTGAGAAGTTTAAAGCTAAAGTCACTGAAGGTGAAGTTCAAATTTTAAAACCAGGTGAAGAAGTTCGCTTATAGATTAAAGATAAAATCAATCCTTTAAGTACTAAAAACTCAACCACTAAAGTATGTATTTTAAACATTGCGGAAGATTTACACATGTTTAACATACTTTAGTGGTTATATTTTGTAGTTGATTATTTCGCATTTAAAAAGTTGAAATTTATTTCACAATAAGAACAGGAATTTTTGCTCTTTTCGCAACTTTGTGGCTCACACTGCCTAAAATTAATTTTTTTCCTTCTTCTGCTTTACGGTTACTTAATACTACAATGTCATAGCGACCGCTATTCGCGTAATCAACAATAACTTGTTTTGGATTACCGCGCTCAATAATTTCTTCATATTTAATATCATGAGCCTCTAACTTTTCACGTGTAGGCCCCATATTTGTTTGACGAATCTTTTTTAATTCATCAACGTGAGTTCCCATTTTGACTGAAGCTTGGGCATCTTGTTCTCCAATAACATTTAACAAAGTTACTGTAGTCGTGTCACCTGAAAGTCTTACAATTTCTTCAAGTGCTTTAGCATTTTTAAGATCAGTATCGACCGCTAATAATATATTTTTATGCATTCTGATCTACCTCCTTAAATATAGTGTAAAGAAAAGTACCTATAATTTCATCCATTTCAATTTTTATAAAGTATTTTGACACACATCGTTGTATCTTAGCATTCATTGAAGAAACACGTTATAATAATGAATGATTTATTATTATGATTTTGTCCTGTTTATTTGATAGGTCAACACATAAGGAATTAGTGAAATAGAGGTATCGTAATGACAAAGCATGAACAAATCATAAAACATATAGAAAATCTTTCTGTAGGTCAAAAGATATCAGTTCGTAAGATTGCAAAAGATTTAGATGTGTCTGAAGGAACTGCATATCGTGCCATTAAAGATGCTAATCAACAAGGGCTTGTTGCTACTATTGACCGTGTTGGTACAGTGAGAATTGAAAAGAAAAGCCGTGAACAATTAGAACATCTCACTTTTGGAGAAATTGCTAAGATTGTCGATGGGCACCTGATTGGTGGAAAAGGAGGACAATTTAAAGCACTTACAAAGTTTGCCATTGGTGCAATGGAATCGAATGTTGTCATGAATTTTGTATCCAAAAACACGTTACTAATTGTCGGGAACCGTTTAGATGTCCAAAAAGCAGCACTTCAAAAAGGCAGTGCGGTGTTAATTACTGGGGGCTTTGACACCACAGATGAGATTAAACAAATTGCCAATGAAAATGATTTACCAATCATCTCATCAAACTATGACACATTTATGGTTGCGAATATTATTAATCGAGCAATTTACAACCAAATGATAAAAAAAGAGATACTGCTTGTAGAAGATATTGTTATACCAATAGAAGATACATCTTACTTAAAAGATGATATGACCATTTCTGAAGTGGAAAAAGAAGCACGTTTATCTGGTCATTCACGTTTTCCAGTTGTAGATGAGGCTTTAAAATTAGTTGGACTGATTACAAGCAAAGATATTATAGGACATCGATCAAGTGAACTTGTGTTATCTGTGATGTCCAAACCACCTATCAGTGTTCAACTTAATACAACAGTAGCTAGTTGTGCGCATCTTATGATATGGGAAGGCATCGAATTATTACCTGTAACTGATAATCATAAGAAACTTATTGGTGTTATATCAAGGGAAGATGTGCTTAAAGCAATGCAAGTCGTTGGTCGACAACCTCAAGTTGGTGAAACTATTAACGACCAAGTAGCAAAACATATAGAGATACGTAATAATCAAATTTTAGTTGAAATCACACCACAATTAACCAATCAATTTGGTATGCTAAGTAAATCCGTTTCTTTGGCTATTATCGAAGAAACTATTAAATCTGTAATGAGAAAATATAAAAAAGTAGAAGTTATGATTGAGAGTTTAAACATCTTTTATATTAAAACCGTACAGATTGAAAACGAAGTAGAAGTATTGTATCAGATTCTCGACATGGGACGGAATTTTGCTAAGTTAGAAGTAACTTTAGAAAGTGCCCATCAACCTGTTGCTAAAGCTTTAATATTATGTCAATTGCTAGATCATTAGAAGGAGTTTAAGAGATATGAATACATTTGAAGAAATAAAAAATACAATTGAATTATATGATACTATTGTCATTTTTCGACATGTAAGACCCGATCCAGACGCATTGGGTTCACAATTCGGATTGTTTCATTACTTAAAACGACGTTATCCAAAAAAATCTATTTATACAGTAGGAGAAATGGAACCTACACTCTCTTTTATGGGAATGTCTGATGAGATTAATGCTCAGACTTACTCAGATGATGCACTGTTTATAGTATGCGATACAGCAAACGATGCGCGAATTG
Organism: Staphylococcus canis; assembly: GCF_016238445.1. Lineage (GTDB taxonomy): Bacteria > Bacillota > Bacilli > Staphylococcales > Staphylococcaceae > Staphylococcus > Staphylococcus canis. The sequence goes on along the minus strand of NZ_JABANU010000002.1, from coordinate 75,631 downwards.
ATGGGCTTACAATTCCAGCTTCACAAAAGCTTATAAAAATTGATCATCATCCTCCTGTTGATCAATATGGTGATCTTAATTATGTAGATACGAATGCTTCATCAACAAGTGAGATTGTTTATAACATGATTGAACAATTAAATGGTCTTCAAGATATGGATGAAAATGTTGCTAAAGCATTATATCTAGGTATTGTAGGGGATACTGGACGTTTTATGTTTAGTAATACTACGACTAGAACATTTCAAGTTGCCAGTTCATTGATTCAGTATGATATCGAACCACAAAGACTGTTAAATCAGTTAGGTGAAAAAGAACCGCACTTAATGCCGTTTCACGGTTATGTGTTACAAAATTTCGATTTACATGAGGATGGGTTTTGCCAAGTTAAAATTACCCAAGATATTCTTCATCAATATCATATTAAACCAAATGAAGCTTCATTATTCGTAAATGCTATAGCAGATTTGAAAGGTTTGAAAATATGGGTCTTTGCAGTTGACGAAGGTAATGATATTCGTTGTCGAATTCGTTCAAAAGCAATTACAATTAATGATGTAGCAGCAGAGTTTGGTGGCGGAGGACATCCTAATGCTTCTGGCGTTTCTGTAAAAGATTGGGATACATTTAATCGTTTAGCATCAAGATTAAAAGAAAAACTAAAATAAGAAATTAAAAGATAGAGGGACGAAGTTTGATTTAATAAGAGGGTGAGTTAGAGTGGTCGCACATTTAAATATTCATACAGCTTATGATTTGCTTAATTCAACAATGAAAGTAGAAAATGCGGTACATCAAGCTAAAGCAGCAGGTTATAATGCGATAGCAATTACAGACCTTCACGTCATGTATGGTGTCCCAAAATTTTATGATGCATGTCTTTCTCAAAATATTAAACCAATTCTTGGTATAACTGTAAATATTACTGATGAATTTAATCAAATTGAAGCAATCCTTTTAGCAAAAGATAATGATGGGCTTCAAGATTTATTTGAAATATCGTCCTTTATTAAAGTAAATCGTCTAAATACAATTACAATTGATAAATTGCAATCTTTTTTAAGCCATCATATCCTTATTTTCAAAAAGTTTAACGATCAATTGATGCACTGGTTAGATAATATTCCAGAATCTGTCTCAATATACCTCGATCATACATCGTCTCAGATAAAGCACCTTGAGCAAGTTTGGGTTCAAAGTGCTTTTTATGAAAAACCAGAAGATAAAGAAGCATTAAAAGTACTTTCTGCAATTAGAGATAATCAAAAAGTTAATTTTGTTGAGAAAGATGCATCACCAACCGAGTATCTTTATTCTGTACAAGAACTGATTAATTCCGGTATAAATCGCTCGTTATTAGATAAAACGGAAGACATTGCGAATGCATGCAATGCAAAACTCAATTATCATCAATCTCTTCTTCCTGAATTCAAAACACCAAATGGTGAGAGTGCAGATGCCTATTTATGGAATTTACTTGATCAGGCTTTGAAGCACTCAGGGCTAGATGATGATATCTATCGACAACGTATGACGTATGAATATGAAATCATTCGTGAAATGGGTTATTCTGATTATTTCCTTATTGTGAGTGATCTCATTCATTTTGCTAAATCTAATGACATTATGGTTGGACCTGGTCGGGGATCATCAGCGGGCTCTCTTGTGAGTTATTTACTCAATATCACAACCATTGATCCTATAAAATATGATTTACTATTTGAACGCTTCTTAAATCCAGAGCGTGTCACTATGCCAGATATTGATATCGATTTTGAAGATACTAAACGTGAAAAAGTGATTCAATATGTACAAGAAAAATATGGAGATCACCGAGTAGCCGGTATTATAACGTTTGGTCATTTATCAGCAAAAGCAGTAGCTCGTGACGTAGGGCGTGTTTTAGGATTCGATGAGATTACGCTTAGTGAAGCATCTAAAAATATTCCTAGTCAGTTAGGAATAACGTTAGACGAAGCTTATAAACACCAACCTTTTCATGATTTTGTACATCGAAACTATCGTCATGAGCAGTGGTTTGAACTTTGTCGAAAACTTGAAGGTTTACCGAGGAATACCTCTACACATGCGGCTGGAATCATTATAAATGACCAGCCATTGGAAACAGTCATCCCATTAACAGAGGGGGATGCTGGACTTCTAACACAATGGACCATGACTGAAGCGGAACGTATAGGATTATTGAAGATTGACTTTTTAGGATTAAGAAATTTATCAATTATTCATCAAATCATTAAACAAATTAAACGTCATCAAAATGTGGAAATCGAAATTGAAAAAATTCCACTTAACGATTCGAATGTATTTAAATTGTTGTCTAAAGGTGATACAACAGGAATATTTCAATTAGAATCTGATGGTGTACGTAAAGTACTTCAAAAATTAAGACCACAGCATTTTGAAGATATTGTGGCGGTTACTTCTCTTTATCGACCAGGACCTATGGAAGAGATACCAACTTACATCAAACGCCGACATGATCCTAAAGAAGTATCATATTTGCATCAGGACCTAGAGCCGATATTGAAACGCACATATGGTGTAATCATTTACCAAGAACAAATCATGCAAATCGCTAGTCAGTTTGCTGGTTTTTCATATGGTAAAGCCGATATATTAAGACGTGCAATGAGTAAAAAGAATCGCGCGGTTTTAGAAAGCGAACGCCAACATTTTATAAATGGTGCATCGGAACGTGGTTATAGTACTGCATTAAGTCAACAAATATTTGATTTAATTTTAAAGTTTGCAGATTATGGGTTTCCAAGAGCACATGCTGTAAGCTATTCAAAAATTGCATATATAATGGCATATTTGAAAGTTCATTATCCGACTTACTTTTATGCAAATATACTGACGAATGTGATTGGACATGAAGAGAAAACAATCGCTATAATTGATGAAGCAAAATCACATCACATCCAAGTTCAAGGTCCTCATATAAATAAAAGTATGTGGCGGTATGTCTCTGAAATAGATAAATTGTATATATCTCTAGGTGCGATTAAAGGCATAGGTTATCAAAGTGTTCAATCAATTGTATCGGAACGCATTAACAATGGACCGTTCAAAGACTTTTTTGATTTATGTGAACGTTTACCTAATCGTATAAGAACACGTCGGTTACTTGAAGCACTTATTTTAACTGGTGCACTAGATAGCTTTGAACAAAATCGAGCAACCTTATTACAATCCATTGATAAGGTCATTGATACTGAAAGTGAGTTAGATCAGAGTTTTCTTGAAACCTTTGCAACAACTAAAAAAGATTATAGTGAAACGGAAGAGATGCCGGATGAAATGATAAGTCAGTATGAAAAACAATACTTAGGATTTTATGTGACAACCCATCCAACTGAAAAACTATTTAAAGCTAAACAATATTTAGGTGTTTTCAAATTAGACACACGATTGAGTCAAAAACCTATTTTAATCACGATTGATCAAATCAAAATCATTCGTACCAAAAAAGGTCAACAGATGGCATTTGTAACGATTAACGATGGTCAAAAAGTAATAGATGGTGTGCTCTTTCCCAATGTTTATTCCAAGATGAATGTATCACTTGAGGAAGGGACAGCCTATATTGTGAGTGGTAAATTTGAAATGAGAAACCAAAGAACTCAATTGATAATTAATGAAATATTGGATTTAGAGACGTTCGAAGCACAGAAATTAAAATATTCAACTCGCATTGTTGTACGAGTTTTTCCAGAAGAAGTATCGAGCATGATTCGTCATCAATCACCGAAAAATAATAGTACAATAAAAATAGACTTTTTTGACGAGAATACACACCAATTTAAGACACTAGGATATTTAGAGAGTGAAAATGAAAAAATATATGAATTTTTAAGTGCTTTTGAGCCACATCAAATACGTATTTTATAAAAACAAGCTATCTTTAGCGATAGTTATCATAAATACTGTGCTTAATACAGTCAGTGCTACCATTAGTGTATGGGTTTAGTATCTATCAAAGGTGTGCTATAGTATAATGATGATTAAGTATGCAGTTATTGAGGAGTCTAAAGTTTTTAATGGGAGATGATGATATATGTCATTAAGAGATGACGCTCTACAACTACACAAAGAGCATCAAGGTAAATTAGCTGTATGTCCTAAAGTTAAGGTAACAAATAAAGAAGAACTCAGTTTAGCTTATTCACCAGGGGTAGCGGAACCTTGTAAGGACATTCATGAGGATAAAAGTAAAGTTTATGATTATACATTAAAAAGTAATACTGTAGCAGTGGTTTCTGATGGTACAGCTGTATTAGGATTAGGAGATATTGGTCCAGAAGCGAGTATCCCTGTTATGGAAGGTAAAGCTGTGTTATTTAAAAGCTTTTCAGGTGTAGATGGGATTCCTATTTCGCTCAATACTAAAGATACTGAAGAGATCATTCGTACTGTAAAATTGTTAGAACCTAACTTCGGTGGCATTAATTTAGAAGATATTTCAGCACCACGTTGTTTTGAAATTGAAAATCGTTTAAAAAAAGAAACAAAAATTCCAGTTTTTCACGATGATCAACATGGTACTGCAATCGTAACAGTTGCAGGATTGATAAACGCTTTACGCATTGTCAATAAAGAAATGTCAGACATAAAAGTAGTTTTAAATGGTGCGGGTGCTGCAGGTATTGCAATTGTTAAACTATTATATTCGTATGGTATTAGAAATATGATTATGTGTGATTCAAAAGGTGCTATTTATGAAGGTCGCGCATATGGTATGAATGAAACGAAAGAAACAGTTGCTAAATGGACAAACAAAGACAAAGTAGAAGGAAAATTAGTAGATGTCATTAAAGATGCTGATGTATTCATAGGTGTATCAGTAGCAAATGCGCTTACTGAAGATATGGTTAAATCCATGAATGAAGATCCAATCATCTTTGCAATGGCAAATCCTAATCCAGAAATCGAACCTGACAAAGCTAAAGCAGCAGGGGCTAAAGTAATCGGAACAGGACGTTCTGATTTTCCGAACCAAATTAATAACGTCTTAGCATTTCCAGGGATCTTTAGAGGCGCACTTGATGTACGTGCGACACATATTAATGAGGAAATGAAACAAGCTGCCGTTGAGGCGATTGCAAATTTAGTATCCGATGAATCTCGTCACGTTGATTATGTGATTCCAGAACCGTTCGATTATAGAGTTGCACCAACTGTAGCAAAAGAAGTGGCTAGAGCTGCAATGGAATCAGGTGTCGCTAGAATTGATGTAGACCCAGAAGACGTATATGAAAAAACTTTAGCGCTTACGGACTTAAAAAAATAAATTCAATGTTTGGTTAGTCTGTGGTTACGTGTGGAGGTAATTTAAATGTTTAAAGATTTTTTTAATCGTAATTCTAAAAAGAAAAAATATATTACGGTTCAAGATTCAAAACAAAATGATGTACCAGAAGGTATCATGACAAAATGTCCAAATTGTAAAAAAATCATGTACACTAAAGAATTAACTGAAAATCTTAATGTCTGCTTTAATTGTGATCATCATATTAAGATTTCAGCATATGGACGTATTGATGCAATCAGCGATGAAGGGACATTTGAAGAGTTTGATAAAGGCATGACCTCTGCAAACCCATTGAATTTTCCAGGATATGAAGAAAAGATCGAAAAAGATCAAGAAAAAACGGGCTTAACTGAAGCGGTTGTCACAGGAACAGCTGAATTAAACGGAATTAAATTTGGCGTAGGTGTTATGGATTCTCGTTTTCGAATGGGAAGTATGGGTTCTGTAGTCGGAGAAAAGATTTGCCGAATTGTTGATTACTGTACAGAACACCGTTTACCATTTGTATTATTTACCGCTTCAGGTGGTGCTCGTATGCAAGAAGGTATTGTATCATTGATGCAAATGGCTAAAACGAGTGTGTCATTAGAAAGACATTCAGCAGCTAACCTTCTTTTTATATCGTACATGACACATCCAACTACAGGTGGTGTTTCAGCGAGTTTTGCATCGGTAGGAGATATTAATCTTGCAGAGCCAAAAGCATTAATAGGCTTTGCAGGTCGCCGTGTTATTGAACAAACCATTAATGAAAAATTGCCTGAGGATTTTCAAACAGCTGAGTTTTTACTTGAACATGGGCAAGTTGATAAGGTGGTTCATCGTAGTGAGATGAAAAAGACACTAGCAACATTATTTGAAATGCATAATGGGGTGAATCGTTAATGTTAGATTTTGAAAAATCCATTGAGGATATCAAAAAGAAAATACAGTCATTAGAAGAGACACAGCAAAAAAATGATGTCGACCTCAGTGATGAAATCGATTTACTTGAAGCGGCATTACAACATGAAAAAGAGAAAGTATATCTGAATTTAAAACCTTGGGATCGTGTTCAGATTGCAAGACTACAAGAACGTCCAACAACATTAGACTATATCCCATATATTTTCGAAGATTTTATAGAACTTCATGGAGACCGTAATTTTAGAGACGATCCCTCTATTGTGGGAGGGCTTGCCTACCTTGATAAACAACCTGTAACAGTAATAGGGCATCAACGTGGAAAAGATACGAAGGATAATATTTATCGTAATTTTGGAATGGCGCACCCAGAAGGATATCGTAAAGCATTGCGATTAATGAAACAAGCAGAAAAGTTTAATCGTCCAATTTTTACGTTTATAGATACTAAGGGTGCATACCCTGGTAAAGCAGCTGAAGAACGAGGTCAAAGTGAGTCTATTGCGAGAAATTTAATTGAAATGGCTTCATTAAAAGTACCTGTTATTTCTATAGTCATAGGTGAAGGCGGTAGTGGTGGTGCACTTGGTTTAGGTGTAAGTAATCGTCTATTGATGCTAGAAAACAGTACTTACTCTGTAATATCACCTGAGGGAGCTGCGGGTATATTATGGAAAGATAGCTCATTAGCTAAAATTGCTGCTGAAACTATGAAAATAACAGCATATGATTTACAAGAACTAAAAGTTGCTGACAAAATAATCAAAGAGCCTTTAGGTGGTGCACATCACGATGTTGAGATGTTAGCCAATCACATTAAAGAAGAGTTTATTAACCAACTTAAAACTTTTAAAGATTTAAGTCCAGAAGAAATTAAGGATGATCGATTTAACAAATATAGAAATATTGGTACTTTTGTAGAATAATGATATAAATGATACTATTTTTCTATACTTCTTAAATTTTACGTCAAAGCCTCAGCTATATCGTTAATCTATAAACGATGATAGCGGGGTTTTTTTAATACATTAAATGGCTGTTGAGAATGAAATGTTAAAGGATTGAAGAGCAATTACTATTTATTAATAGTCAAAGGAAAGACTACAATTTTTGTATTAAATAAAATAATCGAATAAATACATATTTAATTATTAAAAATAAACCAATAAAAATTTTACATAATAGGATGTTGTACGGTTTATAAAAACGTTTACACTATGTAAATCGTTTGTTTTTGATGGAATGAGATTAAATTTTGTGGTATTTTTAACATAACAACATTGCAAAAGAGGGTATGTCTACATGAAAAAAATTGCAGTTTTAACAAGTGGTGGAGATTCTCCTGGCATGAATGCAGCTATTCGTGCAGTTGTGAGAAAAGCAATCTATCATGATATTGAGGTTTATGGTATTTATCAAGGTTATTTAGGTTTAATTAATGATGACATTCATAAGCTTGAGCTTGGTTCAGTTGGCGATACGATTCAACGAGGCGGTACATTCCTTTATTCAGCAAGATGCCCTGAATTTAAAGATAAAGAAGTTAGAGCCAAAGGTATTGAAAATCTTAGAAAACGTGGTATTGAGGGATTAGTTGTTATCGGTGGTGATGGTAGTTATAGAGGAGCACACCGTATAAGTGAAGAATGTAAAGATATACAAACTATTGGTATTCCTGGAACAATAGATAATGATATTAATGGTACTGACTTTACAATAGGATTTGATACGGCTCTTAATACAATTATTGACTCTGTCGATAAAATTCGCGATACCGCTTCTAGCCATGCACGTACTTTTATTATTGAAGTAATGGGACGTGACTGTGGTGATTTAGCGCTATGGTCTGGTTTGGCAGTCGGTGCTGAAACTATTATTACACCTGAAACAAGTTATGATATGAAAGACATTGCTGAGAAAATTCAACATGGTATAGATCGCGGTAAAAAACATTCAATTATCATTGTAGCTGAAGGTTGTATGACAGGTGATGCATGTGCTTCAGATTTAACAAAATATATTAATGTAGATGCACGCGTATCTGTTTTAGGTCACATTCAACGTGGAGGAAGCCCTACAGGAGCAGATAGAGTATTAGCCTCTCGTTTAGGCGGTTATGCGGTTGAATTACTAATGTCAGGTGATACTGCTAAAGGTGTTGGTATTAAAGACAATAAACTAGTTGCAACAGATTTCGATACTATTTTCAATAGCGGCTCAGAACGAAAATACACACAACGTATGTTAGATTTAACAAAAGAATTATCGATTTAATCTAGGAGGCATTATTTATGAAAAGAACAAAAATCGTTTGTACGATTGGTCCTGCGTCAGAATCTGAAGAAATGTTAGAGAAATTAATGAAAGCAGGAATGAATGTAGCTCGTTTAAATTTCTCACACGGATCACATGAAGAACACGCAGAACGTATTAAGTCAATACGAAAAGTAGCAAGCAAACTGAATTTAAATATTGGTATCTTATTAGACACAAAAGGCCCTGAGATTCGAACACATGATATGCAAAACGGTATCATTAATTTAGAAAAAGGCTCAGATGTTATTGTGAGCATGTCACAGGTAGAAGGTACACCTGAGAAATTCTCGGTCACTTATCCTGATTTAATTAATGATATTCATGTTGGTTCATTTATACTTTTAGATGATGGATTGATTGAACTTGAAGTGAAAGAAATTCATAAAGATAAAGGTGAAGTTTTATGTAAAGTTCTAAATTCAGGAGAGCTTAAAAATAAAAAAGGTGTCAACTTACCAGGAGTTAAAGTGAACTTACCGGGTATTACAGAAAAAGATGCACAAGATATTAAATTTGGTATTGAGCAGGATGTTGACTTTATTGCGGCAAGTTTTGTTCGCCGTGCAAGCGATGTTCTTGAAATACGTAAATTACTTGAAGAAGCTCAAAATCATAATATTAGTATTATTCCTAAAATTGAAAACCAAGAAGGTATCGATAACATCGATGATATTCTTGAAGTCTCTGACGGATTAATGGTTGCTCGTGGTGACATGGGTGTAGAAATCCCACCTGAAACGGTACCTATTGTACAAAAAGATTTAATTCGTAAATGTAATAAATTAGGAAAACCTGTAATTACAGCTACACAAATGCTTGATTCAATGCAACGTAATCCACGTGCAACTCGTGCAGAAGCATCAGACGTGGCTAACGCAATTTACGATGGTACAGATGCGGTAATGTTATCTGGAGAAACTGCAGCAGGAGCTTATCCGGAAGAAGCAGTTAAAGCAATGAATAATATTGCAACTGCTGCTGAAAAAGCTCAGGATTATAAAAAATTATTATCTGATAGAACAAAATTAGTAGAAACATCATTAGTGAATGCGATTGGTGTATCAGTTGCACATACAGCGCTTAATTTAAATGTTAAAGCTATCGTTGCATCAACTGAAAGTGGAAATACTGCACGCACAATCTCAAAATACAGACCTAAATCAGATGTAATTGCTGTGACACCTCTAGAAACGACTGCGCGTCAATGTAGTTTAATATGGGGTGTATATCCTGTAGTACGTCATGGTAATTATACAACAGACGAATTATTAAATAATGCTGTTGCAACTGCGATTGAGACAGAACGCGTTCAAAACGGTGACTTAATTATTATTACAGCTGGTGTACCTACAGGTGAATCAGGTACAACTAACTTAATGAAATTACACTTAATTGGTGAAGATATTGCCAGTGGACAAGGTATCGGTCGTTCATCAGTATGTGGACGTACTATTATAGCTGAGTCTGCTAAAGATTTAGAAGGTAAAGATTTAAGTAATTCTATTATAGTTACATCTTCTGTTGATAATGAGCTCGTACCTTATATTGATCAAGCTATTGGATTAGTCACTGAAGAAGGTGGGTTAACATCACCGAGTGCGATTATAGGTCTTGAAAAAGCTATTCCTACAATTGTTGGTGTGGACAATGCTACACAAGATATACCAAATGATGTTCTTGTGACAGTAGACGCTGCACAAGGAAAAGTATTTGAAGGATACGCTAATGTTCTCTAATTAAACTAACATAAAAATAGTTATCATATGAATAGCCGTAAATGTATTTGTTTTATCCAAATACATTTATGGTTTTTTTGTATTATAAAGGTATCGCACGTTCGTCGTGTCATATAAACAGATATATAGAATAAGATTTTCGTGTTATTTTATGATATCAAATCTTTTTATTAATATTGATAATTAATACAAATGATTATAGCTATACTAAATACTCGATATAAATAGTACTTGAAAAGCCCGTCATTACAGTATTTAAAGTTAATGATAATACTTTAACGTTATAAAATTTCAGATAATTCGAAATTCAAGTGTTCTTAAAATGTTCACAAAAATTTAGTTATTGGATATAATGTTATTGAAAGCCATTACAAAGAACGAATATAAAGTAAAGGGGAAATTAATATGGCAGAATTAAAGAGAGGTTTAGAAGGGGTCATCGCAGCTGAAACAAAAATTAGCTCAATCATTGATAGTCAATTAACATATGCTGGTTATGACATTGATGACCTTACTGAAAATGCTGAGTTTGAAGAGGTAATTTTCTTGTTATGGAATTATCGATTACCTAATCAGAAAGAATTAGATGAATTAAAAGAAAAACTACACGGTTATATGACGCTTAACCCACGTATGTATAGTCATTTTGAAGAGTATGCGACAGATGAAGTTCATCCTATGACAGCATTACGTACATCAGTGTCTTATTTAGCTCATTTTGACGAACATGCAGATGATAATGGCGAAAGTGCTTTACAAGAGCGTGCGATTAGAATTCAAGCTAAAGTAGCATCACTGGTTACATCTTTTGCACGCGTACGTGAAGGTAAAGAACCTGTAAAACCGGATCCATCATTAAGCTATGCTGCGAATTTCTTATATATGCTTAGAGGTGAAAAACCAAGTGATGTGGAGGTAGAAGGGTTTAATAAAGCGTTAATTCTACATGCAGACCACGAGTTAAATGCATCAGCTTTTACCGCGCGTTGTGCTGTTTCATCATTATCAGACATGTATTCTGGTGTAACAGCTGCTGTTGGTTCGCTTAAAGGACCTTTACACGGTGGTGCAAATGAACGTGTTATGAAAATGCTTAAAGAAATCGGTTCGATTGATAATGTTGAGCCATACTTAGAGAAAGCATTTAAAAATAAAGAAAAAGTTATGGGATTTGGCCATCGTGTATACAAAAACGGCGATCCACGTGCTAAATATTTAAAAGAAATGAGCCGTAGAATTACAGAAGAAACTGGTCAAAAAGAATTATTTGAAATGTCAATTAAAATTGCAGAAATTATGAAAGAAGAAAAAGGCTTGTTGCCAAATGTCGACTTCTTCAGTGCTACTGTATATCACAGTATGGGTATTGAATATGATTTATTTACACCTATTTTTGCTGTTAGTCGTTCTGCAGGTTGGACTGCTCATATTTTAGAGCAATTGAGAGATAACAGAATTATGCGACCACGCGCTACTTATGTCGGTGAAGTTGATCGTAAATATGTACCGATTGAAGAGCGTTAATATAGATATAATCATATGCTAAATACGATAGTTTTGATGGAGGTATTATAAAATGAGTGAAAAAATTGTAAAAACTGAGAATGGCTTACAAGTGCCAAATAATCCAGTTATTCCATTTATTATTGGTGATGGTATTGGACCAGATATTTGGAACGCTGCCAGCCGAGTACTTAATGAGGCAGTGAAAAAAGCTTATAATGGTGAAAAAGAAATCGAATGGAAAGAAGTTTTAGCTGGTCAAAAGGCATATGACGAAACAGGAGAATGGTTACCTAAAGAAACCTTAGATACAATTAAATCATATTTAATTGCGATTAAGGGACCATTAACAACACCTATTGGTGGAGGTATTCGTTCTTTAAATGTTGCCCTACGTCAAGAATTAGACTTATTCAACTGTTTACGTCCAGTTCGTTGGTTTAAAGGGGTTCCATCACCAGTAAAACGTCCTGAAGATGTTGACATGGTTATTTTCCGTGAAAACACAGAAGATATTTATGCAGGTATTGAATTTAAAGAAGGCTCAGAAGAAGTTAAGAAAGTGATTGACTTTTTACAAAATGAAATGGGTGCTAAAAATATTCGATTCCCTGAAACGTCTGGTATTGGTATTAAACCAGTTTCTAAAGAAGGAACTGAGCGTTTAGTACGTTCTGCTATCCAATATGCGATTGATAATAACCGTAAGTCTGTGACACTTGTTCATAAAGGTAACATTATGAAGTTTACAGAAGGCGCATTTAAACAATGGGGTTATGATTTAGCAGAAAGAGAATTTGGCGATCATGTATTCACTTGGCAACAATATGACAAAATTGTTGATGAAAAAGGTAAAGAAGCTGCTAACCAAGCTCAAGACGATGCTGTAAAAGCAGGTAAAATTATTGTTAAAGACTCTATTGCTGACATCTTCTTACAACAAATTTTAACACGTCCTGAAGATCATGATGTTGTAGCAACAATGAACTTAAACGGAGACTATATTTCTGATGCATTAGCTGCACAAGTTGGTGGAATCGGAATTGCACCAGGAGCAAATATTAATAACGAAACTGGGCATGCGATTTTCGAAGCGACACATGGTACTGCACCAAAATATGCTGGTCTAAATAAGGTAAACCCTTCATCAGTGTTATTATCAGGAGTACTTATGTTAGAACATTTAGGTTGGCAAGAAGCAGCTGATCTAATTACAAATTCTGTTGAAAAAACAATTGCTTCTAAAGTAGTAACATATGACTTCGCGCGATTAATGGATGGTGCGACTGAAGTTAAAACATCAGAATTTGCAGATGAATTGATTAAAAACTTATAATTCATAACGATATTAAAAGCTTAAAAGTGGGATAGTTCAAACTATCCCGCTTTTTTTAAATAAAATGTTAAGTTAATGTAATTACAATATTAAGATATTGTAAAATCGTTTAACTATATATGATTTTTAAGTTGATTTTAAGTTATAATGAAGAAAAAGAATTTTAGGAGGTAACATTATGGCTCAAAAAGTACTTGTGGTGGACGATGAGCAGTCAATTGTTACGTTATTAAAATATAATCTTGAACAAGCAGGTTATATTGTTGAGATTGCAAATGACGGGGAAGAGGCGTTACTCAAAGAAAAAGAAACGCATCCTGACCTTATTGTTCTTGATGTGATGCTTCCAAAAAAAGATGGGATAGAAGTTTGCAAATCAATAAGATCTGATAAAAACCAAGTTCCGATTCTAATGTTAACCGCGAAAGATGATGAATTCGATCGTGTATTAGGGTTAGAACTTGGAGCCGATGATTATATGACCAAACCATTCTCACCGCGTGAAGTTGTTGCACGTGTTAAAGCCATATTACGTCGTTCTTCATATACCCATGCATCAGATCAAAACGATCAAGATGAAGATATTGTTATTGGCTCTATTCGAATTAGACCTGATTTCTTTGAAGTTTATCGAAATGATGAATTACTCGAGCTGACTCCTAAAGAATTTGAACTATTATTATATTTAGTAGAAAGACAGGGGAGAGTTATCACACGTGAGCATATGTTGAACTCAGTATGGAATTACGAGTTTGCAGGTGACTCTCGTATAGTTGATGTTCATATTAGTCATTTGCGAGATAAACTTGAAGAAAATCCTAAACAACCACAATTTATAAAGACGGTTCGTGGATTAGGTTACAAATTGGAGAGACCAAAATAAATGATTAAGTTTTATCATAAGCTATTATTAATACTTACAACAATCACTGTTGTAAGTTTTCTTATATTAGGATTCATAGTACATAATGCCATTTATTCGATATCGGTTGAAGATCAAAAAAATGAATTGACTAAGCAATCGAAACAGATATTAACATTACATCGCGAAAAAAATGATTCAAGAATACAATTATTGGCAGATATCTATAAAGCTAACATGATGATCATCGAAGCTGACAAAAAGGTAAAGTTTAATTCTTCTAAAGATTATGCTATTGAAAAACGTCAAAATGAAATTATTAATCAATTATCTACTCAATCCAATGCATATATTCTTAATGGTAAAGAAGGAGAATATTTGTTTGGGTATACTGAAAAAGGAATTACAATTTTAATTAGTGGTAAGTATACGATGGTTTATAACCTTCAATTAGAATTTTGGAAGTATCTTATTTTAATTGGTATGTTTATCATTGCTTTAATTTACTTCTCAGTGCGTTATATAAATAGAACTTATATTCAACCAATTAATGAAGTATCCTACGCTGCTTCTTTATTGACTGAAGGTAATTATAAGGTGCGTGTTCCTGAAAGTAGTGTTAAAGAAACTCGGGATTTGTATGTCACAGTTAATGTCTTAGCGAGACGTTTAGATGCTTTAAACAAAGCACAAAAAATACAACGTAATCGTCTTGTGACAACACTAGAAAATATACCGAGTGCAATACTCATGATCAGTAAAGATGGTAAAATTGTAATCGCAAATCAAACATACTATGAGATGTTTAATCAGGAGAAAATAGTTGAAAATCAAAATTATCAACAATTTCTGGATAACACGATAAAAAAACTTGTTGTTGAAGGATTTAAAACTGAAAAACCAGTCTATGAACAAATCGAAATTTATATTAATAATATTCATCAAAAGTTTTTCGATGCATCTTGTGTACCTATTTTATCTCGAACACGAAAGAAGCTAGAAGGCATGGTCGTCGTTTTACATGATATAACGAAATTGAAAAAACTTGAAAATTTAAGACGCGATTTTGTTGCTAATGTTTCTCATGAATTAAAAACACCTATTACTTCAATGAAAGGATTTACTGAAACATTAATTGACGGTGCTAAAAATGATCCAGAATCTTTAGATATGTTCTTAGAAATCATTCTTAAAGAGTCAAATCGAATTCAATCTCTCGTTGAAGATTTATTAGATTTGTCTAAAATTGAACAAACATCAACTTTAGAAAAGCATAAGATTAATTTATCTGAAGTTGCTAAGTCCTCATTCTCAGTGATACAACCGATTGCAGATCAGAAGTCAATTGAACTTCAAGAGGAAATTGAATCAGATGTAATGGCTATGGCAGACGAAAATAAAATTTCACAGGTTATCGTTAATTTACTTTCAAATGCAATCAATTATTCACCTCGAGAAAAGTCGGTTAAGTTAAAAGTATTTAAAGAGAATAATTACAGGGTTATAGAGGTTAAAGATGAAGGTATTGGTATGAGTGAAGAGGATAAATATAGAATATTTGAGAGATTTTATAGAGTCGATAAAGCAAGAAGCCGTGATTCAGGTGGAACTGGTTTAGGATTGTCGATTACGAAACATATTGTAGAGGGGTATGGGGGCCACATTGAAGTAGAATCACAACTTAATCAGGGTTCAACATTTAGAGTGATTTTACCAGAATAAAGTTGATAAGCTCAATAGATATAATGACTTAGATTGATGAGATTCAGTCTAAGTCATTTTGATTAAGTACGTGGAAATAAAAGATAATATGGATATACGAACTTCTATGATAAAATGTATACAAATTATGTTGGAGGGAATAGCGTGGATAAATTAGTTTTAATTGATGGAAATAGTCTTAGTTTTAGAGCGTTTTATGCATTACCGTTACTTCAAAATAAGGCTGGAATACATACCAATGCAATATACGGATTTGCAAGGTTGTTAGAAAAAATTATAAAAGAAGAACAACCTTCACATTTTTTAGTTGCATTTGATGCTGGCAAAACTACATTTCGACATGAAACTTATAAAGATTACAAAGGTGGACGTCAAAAAACACCACCGGAATTGTCAGAGCAATTTCCATTAATACGTCAGCTTCTAGATGCATATCATATCCAAAGTTATGAATTGGAAAATTACGAAGCGGACGATATCATTGGCACACTCAGTCTTGAAGCAGATCAAGCTGGAATGGAAACGGTTATTATTACAGGTGATAGGGACTTAACACAACTTGCTTCTGATCATGTCACAATTTACTATACAAAAAAAGGTATTACTGATGTTGATCATTATACACCTGAATTTATTGCTGAAAAATATGGTGGATTAGCGCCTCATCAAATTATTGATTTAAAAGGGTTTATGGGAGATAATTCCGATAACATTCCAGGCGTTGCTGGTGTTGGAGAAAAAACAGCATTAAAACTATTACATCAATTTCAATCAGTTGAAGGTGTTTATGAAAATATTGAAGATGTATCTGGAAAAAAATTAAAAGAAAAGCTTGAAAATAGTAAAGAAGATGCATTAATGAGTAAAACGCTTGCTACTATTGAGCGCCATGCACCCATAGCAGTACAATTAAAAGATACTAAGATACCAGATACAAACGATGAAACACAAAAAGTACAACTTTTTAAGGAACTAGAATTCAAACAATTGTTAGATGCTATGGATCAAAGTGTGGCCGAGTCTGTTGAAAGCACTGAATATTCATTCGAACCAACACCTGACATCGATGTGATTCAATTTGAGAATTTAAATGCCGCGAGTATACATGTTGAAATTGAAGGCGTTAATTATCTAAAAGACACTATACTTAAATTCGGTATATATGATGGACATCATTATGTAGTTGTAACACCAGAGATATTAAAAGAACATGACATGCTTAAACAATGGTTAGAAGATAAAAACACACAAAAATATGTATTTGATGCTAAGAAAACTTATATCGCAATGAAACGTTTAAATATTCAAATTCAAAACATTCATTTTGATGCGATGTTAGCAGGATATTTAATTGATCCTTCTCACACAATTGATGATGTTCAATCAGTTGTCAATTTGTATGACGTCAATTATGTAAAAGAAAATGTATCAGTATATGGAAAAGGTAAATCATTCCAAGTCCCTGATGCAGAAATTTTAAATCAGCATATTGCAAGTATATTGAAGGCAATTCACGATGTACGACCACGAATGTTAGAGATTTTAGAATCACATCAACAACTTGTTTTATTATCAGACATTGAGTTGCCACTTGCATATATTCTTAGTGAAATGGAGTACGTTGGTGTATACACAGATAAAGATACACTTAAAGAAATGGAAAAAGAATTGCAAGCTAAATTGGATGAATTGGTTGCTGACATTCATGAAAAAGCAGGAGAGTCTTTCAATGTGAATTCACCAAAACAATTGGGGGTTATTTTATTCGAAAAACTCCAATTACCAATCATTAAAAAAACAAAAACTGGTTATTCAACAGCAGTAGATGTATTAGAAAAGTTACGAAATGAACATGAAATTATCGAGTCTATATTAAAGTATCGTACATTATCAAAGTTACAATCAACATACGTTGAAGGCTTGCAAAAAGTTATTTGGGAAGATGGTCGAATTCATACACGATTTAACCAAACATTAGCACAAACTGGACGTTTGTCTTCTGTTGATCCTAATTTACAAAATATACCAATTCGTCTTGAAGAAGGGCGTAAAATACGTAAAGCTTTTAAATCAGCTAATCAAGATACGGTTATTTTTGCAGCAGACTATTCACAAATTGAATTAAGAGTATTAGCTCATATTACGGGTGATGCAACATTACAACACGCATTTATAAATAATGAAGATATTCATACCACAACGGCTATGAAGGTTTTTGGTGTAGCTGAAAATGAAGTAACTTCATTGATGAGACGTCAAGCTAAAGCTGTAAACTTTGGAATCGTTTATGGTATAAGTGATTATGGATTAAGTCAAAATTTAGGTATATCACGCAAAGCGGCTCAAACTTTTATTGATGATTACCTTGATCATTTTCCTGGTGTTAAGCAATATATGGAAAGTATCATTCAAGATGCAAAACAAGATGGGTATGTTGAAACATTATTAAAACGTCGTAGATATATACCAGATATTACAAGTCGTAACTTTAATAAACGAGGATTTGCTGAGCGCACAGCGATGAACTCACCAATACAAGGTAGTGCTGCAGATATTATAAAACTTGCGATGGTACATTTCCATGAGGCTATTCAACAATCGGATTTTAATGCGACACTTTTATTACAAGTGCATGACGAACTCATTTTTGAAGTCCCACAATCAGAAGTAGAAGCATTCCGTGAGTTTATTGAAAATATTATGGTTAATGCATTAGAATTAGACGTTCCTCTTGAAGTGGAATCCAATTATGGCAAAACGTGGTATGATGCAAAATAGAAAGAGGTTTTAAAAAGAATGCCAGAATTACCAGAAGTAGAACATGTGAAACGTGGACTTGAACCAATTGTTTTAAATCAAAGGATAAGTGATGTTGAATTTTCGGATAAAGTTATCTCAGGAAAGTCACAAAACAAAGAAACAATTATTAAAGGGATAAGTCTTGAAGATTTTAAAATAAATTCAATAGATTACCGTATTACATCGATTGAAAGAAGAAGTAAATATTTATTTTTCTACCTTCAAAAAGATAATGATGAACGAATTTTAATTTCTCATTTAGGGATGTCAGGTGCTTTTTTTGTCGTACAAACGCTTGATGATATAGCAATTTATAATTATAAAAAGCATTGGCAGGTTATTTTTCATCTTGAAAATGGTTTGAAGCTTGTATACTCGGATATTCGTCGTTTTGGAGAAATTCGAAATGTAAGTGATTTGAGTGTTTATCCTTCAGTATTAGAAATTGCTCCTGAACCGTTTACCGACGAAGGTTTAGTACATTACTTAAAGCAATTTGATATTAAAAAATATCAAGAAATGCCAATTAAACAAATGATTTTAGATCATAAAGTGATTGCAGGATGTGGCAATATATATGCCTGTGAAGCATTATTTGATGCCTCAATCAATCCGCATACTAAAAGTAAACATTTAACATCAAAGGCTCGTGAACAGCTTTATGAGAGTGTTATTAAAGTACTAAATATGGGTATTGAGAATGGAGGTACAAGTGTATCAGACTATGTACATGCTGATGGACAACGTGGATCAATGCAAGATCATCTAAAAGTGTATCAACAAGATCAATGTTCAGTATGTGGTAGTGCTATAAAAAGAGAAACAATTGGTGGACGTAACACACATTATTGTCCTAATTGTCAACATTGAAAAGGATGAGTAAAATATGCCAAAAGTTATTGGATTAACAGGTGGTATTGCAACGGGTAAATCAACAGTTGCTGAACTTCTAAAAATACATGGATTTAAGATTGTAGATGCAGATGTTGCATCACGAAAAGCAGTTGAAAAAGGTTCAGAAGGTTTAAAAAAAGTGCAAGAAGTATTTGGAGATGAAGCACTGACTGATGATGGTGAAATGGATAGAGCGTATATTGGGCAACAAGTCTTTTATAGTGACGAAAAAAGAGCGCAATTAAATCGAATTGTTCATCCGATTGTAAGTCGTATTATGTCTAAAGAAAGAGATGAATATCTTAAAGAAGGGTATAATGTAATTATGGATATACCTTTGCTTTTTGAGAATAATCTTGAAAAAACTGTAGATGAAGTATGGTTAGTTTACGCATCGGAACCAATTCAAATCGATCGTTTAATGGAGCGTAATGATTTGTCTATTGAAGATGCGAAAGCTCGAATCTACAGTCAAATCTCTATTGATAAAAAAAGTCGTATGGCAGACGTTGTCATTGATAATTTAGGCACAAAACTAGAACTTAAGCAAAACCTAGAAAAAATACTTGTTGAGAAAGGTTTTATAGAATCATTTGATTCATTGAGTGATGAATCTTCGTCATCATAAAATGTATTTTAGATTATTAATTTTGAACGTACAGTATCCGCATAAACTGTACGTTCTTTTTTTATTTTGAGTCATATTTCTTTTGGAATGAGGTCTATTTAAATCATAAAACAACTTAACAGTGAATATAATTACACAAATAAAGTGAAATTGATATTAGAAAACGATTTCATTTTAGAATTATTATGATATACTTATCTGTATAAAGTATAACACATATCTAAGGAGTGCTTTTTCAAATGACGACAAAGATTGCGATTAATGGTTTAGGCCGTATTGGCCGTATGGTTTTAAGAATTGCATTAAATAGAGAGGATATCGAAGTTGTAGCAATCAACGCAAGCTACCCATCAGAGACTATTGCGCATCTTATCAAGTATGACACAACTCATGGCCGCTTCAATAAAAAGGTTGAAGCAGTTGAGAATGGTATTAAAGTCGATGGAAAAGAAATCAAATTGGTTTCTGACCGTAATCCTGAAAATTTACCATGGAAAGATTTAGGTATTGATGTTGTTGTTGAGGCAACTGGTAAATTTAATCATGGCGATAAAGCAATCGCACACATTAATGCAGGAGCGAAAAAAGTTTTATTAACTGGCCCATCTAAAGGCGGAGAGGTTCAAACGGTAGTAAAAGGTGTGAATGATGATACGTTAGATGTTGAAAAGTATGACATATTTAGTAATGCATCATGTACTACAAACTGTTTAGCGCCAGTTGCTAAGTTATTAAATGACAAGTTCGGAATTCAAAATGGATTAATGACAACAGTGCATGCTGTTACTAATGACCAAAATAACTTAGACAATCCACACAAGGACTTACGACGTGCTCGTGCAGCGTTTGAAAGTATTATTCCAACATCAACTGGTGCAGCTAAAGCATTAGCACTAGTTTTACCTGAATTAGAAGGAAAAGTTCACGGTATGGCATTACGTGTTCCAACGAAAAACGTTTCATTAGTAGACTTAGTTGTAGATTTAAATCAATCTGTAACTAAAGACGAAGTT
This sequence comes from Staphylococcus canis, assembly GCF_016238445.1. GTDB lineage: Bacteria > Bacillota > Bacilli > Staphylococcales > Staphylococcaceae > Staphylococcus > Staphylococcus canis. The sequence continues at coordinate 54,587 of NZ_JABANU010000002.1, read as the reverse complement.
AACCAATTATTCAGAGATAACGATTTAGATGGCATTGTAGATATTACTGATGAGCCATTGGTGTCAGATGACTTTAATACTGATGCGCATTCGGCAATCATTGATGCTCAATCTACAATGGTTATTGATGATAAAAAAGTAAAAGTACTCGCTTGGTATGATAACGAGTGGGGTTATTCTACACGTGTTGTTGACGTATTACAAATCATTGCTGAAAAGTTATAAGGTTTTTTATATAAAAGGTTAGCATTCTGTTTTCAGAGTGCTAACCTTTTTGTGTTGGTTCTATACTTTTAATGGTTAGTGAAGTGTTTATTAGCTACTATCAATTTAATTTTAATAAAATTATATTTTGCATTTATTAAGGATGTTAACACTTGACCTGTTGAACTTTTGAAATAGTGATGTTTATAGTATAATAGAGCAAAATTAGACATGAAGAAGGTGAAAAGTCGTGAAATGTCCCAAATGTAATCATACGCAGTCTAAAGTTGTTGATTCTAGACATGCTGATGATATGAATGCAATTAGAAGAAGAAGAGAATGTGAAAATTGTGGTACACGTTTCACAACTTTTGAACATATTGAAATGAGTCCATTAATTGTAGTAAAAAAAGATGGTACAAGAGAGCAATTTAACCGAGAAAAGATTCTAAATGGACTTGTACGTTCATGTGAAAAAAGACCTGTTGGATTTCAACAATTAGAAGAAATCACGAATCGTGTTGAGTGGAAGTTGAGAGAAGATGGCGTTGCAGAGGTTTCTTCACTTGATATTGGTGAATATGTTATGGATTTATTAATGCAAGTGGATCAAGTATCGTATGTACGTTTTGCTTCGGTTTATCGTGAATTTAAAGACGTCGATCAACTTCTTCAATCAATGCAAGGTATATTAAAAGAAAATAGACGGAGTGAGTAGAATGACGATATCAAGATTTCAATCTCAGTTAAGTCCTCATGATGGTTTCACCGTGATCCGGCACTTTCAATATAATACAGATCATTATGAAATTTTGAATCGTTTGTTTACACCATTAATAGGGGCGACAGCCATAGGTATATATCAATTTTTAAATCAATTTAACGATGGCTCTCAAAAGCAACAAATTACACATTACACGATAATGACAGAGCTTAAAATGAATTTAATTGATTTCAGAGAAAGTTTGGACTTGCTTGAAGGTTTAGGGCTATTAAAAACATTTGTGAAACATACGGATAATGTTACACAATTTGTATATGAATTGTTACCGCCACCTTCAGCATTTGACTTTTTTAATGATCCAATGCTATCTATATATTTTTATGAAGTTGTAGGAAAAGAACGTTATCTGTCTCTGAAAAATTATTTTATACCTAAACGATTTGATTTAACAGGTTATACAGAAGTTACTAAAAAGTTTACAGATGTATTTAAAGTACCTAAACACGTCGAGGTAAGTCCAGCACATGATTTAAAAACAACTCAGTATCCAGGACTTGATTTAACAGATGTTGCATTTGATTTTGAGTTATTAGCAGATATGTTGCAGTCACATTATGTGAGTCGTAGCGTGTTATCAGAACCTAATAAATCTGTGATAAATCAATTAGCGACACTTTATCGTTTATCTCCAGATGTGATGAAAACAATTATATTAAAATCTCTAAATAGTGATCAAAGTTTATCGATTAACCAATTACGAAAGCAAGCTAAGCAATATTTTCTTATGAACAACCATCAGCAACTCCCTTCATTACAGGTGAATAAAAAGCCAGTTCAAAAGTCTACGTACAAAAAAGATGCTGAATCTGTTTCGAGTTGGGAAGAATGGTTTGATTTAATGGATGAATTAAGCCCAGTGGTAATGTTGACCTCTTATGGCGGATCAGAACCTCCTAAATATCAAAAAGATATGATTGAAGAGTTAATGCAGCGAGAGGGATTCGGATTCGGTGTCATAAATATTCTGTTACAGTATGTTATGCAAAAAATAGATAACAGCTTACCTGAAAAATATGTGTTTTCTGTAGCATCTACATGGAAAAAAAGTGGTGTAACAGATGCGAGATCTGCTTATGAAAAAGCAATGGAGACACAAAAGAATGAAGAACTCGCTCAACAAAAACGTCATACTAAAAATAGTCGAACTCAACGCTCTAATTACTATCAACGTAAAGAAAAACAACCAAGATGGGTCACGCATCCTGAGGAATTCGAACAAAAAAGTGAAGATCAAGAAGCGTTAGCTAAAGATAGAGAAGCTTTCTTAAACAAATTAAAACATAAGCGTCGGGCAGGTGAGAAGTAATGCAACAGTTTAATCAAATATTTGGCAATAATCCAGCACTTCAAAAAAGAATAGAAAAAATTAAGCGACAAGTATTAGCAGATCCAGATGTTAAACAATTTTTAAATGATCATCAATCAGAAGTTACATCACAAATGATTGATAATGATTTAAATATTCTGCAAGAGTATAAGGATCAACAAAAATATTATACGGATAATCATACTTACGAGAACTGTCCCAACTTTATTAAAGGGCATATTCCAGAACTTTATATCGAAAACCACCAAATTAAAATTCGTTATTTACCATGTCCATGTAAAATAAGACATGATGAAGAGAAAAAACTGAGTAGCATGATTACATCATTTCATATGCATCCGGACACACTTAATGCCAAAATTAAGGATATTTATATGACCCGACGCAATCGTTTAGATTTAGCTATGAAGCTAGATGATGTTATTGACGCAATAATTGAACATCGTACTACAAAAGGGTTTTATCTGTATGGTGAGTTTGGAACGGGTAAGTCATTTATACTAGGTGCCATTGCGAATGAATTAAAAGACAATCGTATTCCATCAATGATTATTTATGTTCCAGAATTTATACGTACATTAAAGAATGGTTTTCAAGATGGCTCAACAGCTAAAAAAATAAAACAAGTTCGTGAAGCAAAAGTGTTATTTTTAGATGATATTGGTGCTGAAGATTTGACACCATGGGTTCGTGATGAAGTATTAGGGCCTATTTTACATTATCGAATGATTCAAGAACTGCCTACATTTTTTAGTTCAAATCTAGATTTAACTGAGTTAGAAAATCATTTATCGGATACTAAGCAAGGTATAGATGGTATGAAGGCACAACGTATAATGGAACGAATTAAAACTTTAAGTGACCCTTATCAACTTGAAGGTGAAAATTATAGAAGAAAAAGTATTGAAAATTAAAAAAATAGGGGTATAATAGATTTATCAGAATATATTTGTAAAATTAGAGGATATGGTATGACATGTAATACTGTACAGAGAGCTACGGATGTTGAGAGTGTGGCCAGTAACTTGTTATATTACTCCCTTGTTTAAATGGTATTTGTAATGAATACCCGGCTCAAGACCGTTATCTTATGTAGAGATGAGACTCAATATAGTATGTAGAAATATACGATGAGAGTCTTAAATTAGGGTGGTAACGCGAAACCTCGTCCCTTTTTGGGATGGGGTTTTTATTTTATATTCGTATTTTGAAGAGGAGGATTTTCATGTCAAAAATTAAAGTACGCTTTCCAGATGGCAATGAAAAGGAGTTTGATAAAGGGATTACAACTGAAGAAATTGCACAATCTATCAGTCCTGGATTACGTAAAAAAGCAGTAGCAGGTAAATACAATCAACAGCTTGTAGATTTAACTAGACCCTTAGAGACTGATGGGGATTTAGAAATCATTACTCAAGGTAGTGATGAAGCACTCGAAGTTCTTCGTCATTCTACAGCTCACTTAATGGCACAAGCATTAAAACGCTTATATGGCGATGTGAAATTCGGAGTTGGTCCAGTTATTGAAGGCGGCTTTTATTATGACTTTGATATGGATCAAAAAGTATCAAGTGATGATTTCGAAAAAATCGAAAAAACAATGCGTCAGATTGTTGATGAAAATCACAAAATTGAAAGAAAAGTTGTTTCGCGAGAGGAAGCGAAGGAGTTTTTTAAAGATGATGAGTATAAATTAGAATTAATTGATGCAATTCCAGATGATGAATCAGTAACATTGTACTCACAAGGTGAATTTACTGACTTATGTCGTGGTGTACATGTACCATCTACATCAAAAATAAAAGAATTCAAGCTTTTATCAACTGCAGGTGCTTATTGGCGTGGTGATAGCGACAATAAAATGCTTCAACGTATTTACGGTACAGCCTTCTTTGACAAAAAAGATTTAAAAGCTCATCTTAAAATGTTAGAAGAACGCAAAGAACGTGACCATCGCCGCATTGGTAAAGATTTAGAATTATTCACAAATAATCAATTGGTTGGCGCAGGTTTACCACTTTGGTTACCAAATGGCGCAACAATTCGTCGTGAAATTGAACGTTACATTGTTGATAAAGAAATTAGTTTAGGATATGACCATGTTTATACACCAGTTATGGCAAATGTTGAGCTTTATAAAACTTCAGGCCACTGGGATCATTATCAAGATGACATGTTCCCAGCAATGCAATTAGATGCTGATGAAGCAATGGTTTTACGACCAATGAACTGCCCGCATCATATGATGATTTATGCAAATAAACCTCATTCATACCGTGAATTACCAATTCGAATTGCAGAATTAGGTACAATGCATCGTTATGAAGCTAGTGGTGCAGTATCAGGTTTACAACGCGTAAGAGGCATGACTCTAAATGATGCGCACATATTTGTACGTCCTGACCAAATTAAGGAAGAGTTTAAACGTGTTGTCCAAATGATTTTAGACGTTTATGAAGATTTTGGTTTCAAAGATTACACTTTCCGCTTAAGTTATCGTGATCCAGAAGATAAAGAAAAATATTACGATGATGACGATATGTGGAATAAAGCAGAAGCAATGTTAAAAGAAGCTGTTGATGAGTTTGGCCTTGATTATGAAGAGGCTATTGGTGAAGCGGCATTCTATGGACCTAAATTAGATGTGCAAGTTAAAACAGCTATGGGTAAAGAAGAAACACTGTCAACTGCACAACTTGATTTCTTATTACCGAAAAAATTTGAACTCACATACATTGGTCAAGATGGTGAACATCATCAACCTGTAGTAATTCATCGTGGTGTAGTTTCAACTATGGAACGTTTTGTTGCATTCTTAACTGAAGAAACTAAAGGTGCATTCCCAACTTGGTTAGCACCGCAACAAGTTGAGATTATCCCAGTTAATGTTGATTTACATTATGATTATGCACGTCAAATTCAAGACGAGCTCAAATCTCAAGGTGTTCGTGTACACATTGATGATCGTAATGAAAAGATGGGATATAAAATCCGTGAAGCACAAATGAAGAAAATCCCTTACCAGTTAGTTGTTGGTGATAAGGAAGTTGAAAACAATGAGGTTAACGTTAGAAAATATGGTTCTAAAGATCAAGAAACTGTAGAAAAAGATACGTTTGTTTGGGATTTAGTAGACGAAATTCGTCTTAAAAAACAAAGATAACCTTGCTACAGGTAGCGATATAGTGTATAGTTGGAATTAAAATATTAATAAGATTTAGTTAGAGGATGCATTGTCAATAAGTCACTTGTCAGAAGTATTGATAGTACGTATGTTGAACAAGTAAAAGGTGCCAATGCCGAAACTTTAAAAGGCTATCAACTTTTGAAGTTGGGCTAGTTATCGAATAGAAACTAGACTGTCACAGATGTGATGCGCTACTATTCATTCACTAAAAGGGTTGCATCATCAAGGTGCAACCCTTTTGACTTTAAAAAGAAAAATACTTTTAATAGTTGAATGAACGATAAATCTGAAATAAAGAGAATACATCAAGATTTTGATTGAGCAAAATATTGTGGTGGTTACTTTATAAATGTTGCTATTGAAGTTCCACACTACCTCTAAGTAAAGGAAAGGATTAAATTATGAGTAACGATGTAAAAGAACAAAATACGGTTCAACGTCACTTAAAAGACCGGCACATTTCGATGATTGCCATTGGGGGAGCTATTGGTACAGGTCTATTTATGACGTCTGGCGGTGCAATTCATGATGCAGGACCATTAGGAGCTTTATTAGGATATGCCATTATTGGCATTATGGTGTTTTTCTTAATGACATCCCTAGGTGAGATGGCTACTTACTTACCAGTTTCCGGGTCGTTTAGTACATATGCAACAAGATTTGTTGATCCCTCACTTGGTTTTGCACTAGGATGGAATTACTGGTTTAACTGGGTCATTACTGTTGCAGCTGACGTGACAATCGCGGCACAAGTCATTCAATATTGGCAACCGCTTCAATTCTTACCAGCATGGGCGTGGAGTTGTGTGTTCATGCTTATCATATTTGGTTTGAATGCTCTATCAGTCCAAGTTTATGGTGAAAGTGAATATTGGTTTGCATTCATTAAAGTAGCAACTGTAATTGTTTTTATTATAGTAGGTATACTTACAATATTTGGTATTATGGGTGGCAGTGCAGTTGGTTTTGATGTATTTACCAAAGGTGATGCACCTTTACTTGGTGATGGATTAGGGGGCAACCTCTTAGTTATCTTTGGCGTATTTTTAATTGCAGGATTCTCTTTCCAAGGTACGGAGCTAGTTGGTATTACAGCTGGAGAGTCTGAAAATCCTGAGCGTGCAGTACCTAAAGCGATTAAACAAGTGTTTTGGCGTATTCTATTATTTTATATTTTTGCAATATTTATTATCGGAATGTTAATTCCTTATAATCATCCTGCCTTAATGGGTGGAGGAGATGATATTGCAACATCTCCATTTACACTTGTGTTTAAAAATGCTGGTCTCGCATTTGCAGCATCTTTTATGAATGCAGTTATTTTAACTTCAGTACTTTCTGCAGGAAACTCAGGGATGTATGCAAGTACGAGAATGCTGTATTCAATGAGTAAAGATGGTTTAGCTGCTAAAGTGTTCGGTAAGACAAATCATAAAGGGACACCTCTTATTTCAATGTTCTCAACAGCATTGATTGTTATTTTGATTTTCATTGTTCAACATTTAAGTGGTAATGCTTATGAGTACATAGTGGCTGCCAGTGGTTTAACAGGATTTATCGCATGGCTCGGTATTGCGATAAGCCATTATCGATTTAGAAAAGCATTTAACGCTCAGAATTATGATGTGAATAAACTTAAATATCAAGCTAAATTATTTCCTTTTGGGCCAATTTTAGCATTTGTTTTATGTGTTATTGTAATCATTGGTCAAGATGTGGATTTAATTCAAAGTGGTGATTTTGATCTGAATCGCTTTTTAATCACATATATGGGTATTCCGGTATTTTTAATTTTCTTCTTTTATCATAAATTAAGATACAAAACGAAGAAAATACCGTTAGAACAAGTGAATTTGAGTCAGGATGTTTCAATGGATGAAAGAAATTTTCAAAAAGACTTGACTAAGCATTAAAATGTTGCTATAGTGTTACATGTTGAATACGAAACGGACCAAGTAGAAGCTTCCCGCTTCTCACCTGTAGCGACGCATAAAGCTGTTGGCAGGTTAACGATGAAACATGTGTGATATTAGTTCATGTTGACGTTAGAAGCGGGGGATGTATCCCTCGCTTTTTTTCGTGCTTGGACCATTCGTAAATTTTTTGGAGGTGTCAACCATAGCTAAGGATCAAACGCAAGTAAATGAAAAAATTCGTGCAAAAGAATTACGTCTTATTGGTCAAAATGGTGACCAAATCGGTGTTAAGTCAAAAAGAGAAGCATTGGAGATGGCAGACCGAATTGGTTTAGACGTTGTAATTGTTGCTCCAAATGCTAAGCCGCCTGTTGCACGTATTATGGATTATGGTAAATATAAATACGAACAACAGAAAAAAGAAAAAGAAATGAAGAAGAAACAAAAAGTCATCAATGTGAAAGAAATTCGTCTAAGTCCAACAATTGAAGAACATGACTTCAATACTAAGTTGAAAAACGGACGTAAGTTCTTATCTAAAGGTGATAAAGTTAAAGTTTCAATTCGTTTCAGAGGGCGTGCAATCACTCATAAAGAAATTGGACAACGTGTTTTAGAAAAATTTGCTGAAGAATGTAAAGACCTTGCAACTATCGAGCAAAAACCTAAAATGGAAGGTCGTCAAATGTTCCTTATGTTAGCCCCAATTAATGAAAAATAAAAGATTATAGGAGGAAATTACAATGCCTAAAATGAAAACTCACCGCGGAGCAGCGAAACGTGTTAAAAGAACTGGATCAGGTAAATTAAAACGTTCTAGAGCATACACTTCTCACTTATTCGCGAATAAATCTACAAAACAAAAACGTCAATTACGTAAAGCAACACTTGTTTCTAAAAGTGATGAAAAACGTGTACGTCAATTATTAACATACGTAAAATAATAAATTAGTGTAGGGTATGAAAGATACCGAAGAGATAAAAGGAGGAATTTACTATGCCACGTGTTAAAGGTGGAACAGTAACAAGAGCGCGTCGTAAAAAGACAATCAAATTAGCTAAAGGTTACTTTGGTTCAAAAAGTACTTTATATAAAGTAGCAAAACAACAAGTTATGAAATCAGGTCAATATGCATTCCGTGACCGTCGTCAAAGAAAACGTGATTTCCGTAAATTATGGATTACACGTATTAATGCAGCCGCACGTCAGCATGATATGAGCTATTCTCGTTTAATGAATGGTTTAAAACAAGCTGGAATTGATATTAACCGTAAAATGTTATCAGAAATCGCTATTTCTGACGAAAAAGCTTTTGCTGAATTAGTAAATAAAGCTAAAGATGCTTTAAAATAATCAATAATCATTAAGAGTTGGAATGTTAGACGATTCCAACTCTTTTTTACATATTATAATTACTTTACCTGATTTTTAAAATTTTGTTATGATGATAAAAACATTTAAAGGAGCCAAATGACATGTCTAAATTTGATGAACAAATCATAGTTGTTCCTAGGGAAAAGCTATTTAATCACGAAGAGTTAGCGTTTAATGGGTTTATTTCACATAAGGATAAGAGGGGCGAAGCAATTTATAATCATCTTAAGGCCTTCGAAGTGAAACGAAGAGGAGATATGGAGGAAGATCCTTCATTTAAACAATTGATTACTTATACTTTAATTGAGAATGAAAAAGGAGAACTATTAGTATATGAACGTTTAACAGGTGGTGGTGAAGCACGACTACATGGTCAACAATCCATTGGTGTTGGTGGTCACATGAATGATGTTGAAGGCGCCGAATCGATTGAAGTAATTGTTAGAGAAAATGCAGGCCGTGAACTTAATGAAGAAATTGGCATTCACCCTCAACAATTAGATCATATCGGCTTTATTAACGATGACAATAATGAAGTTGGACGAGTGCATATGGGTGTAGTTTATAAAGTCAAAGTCAATCAAGAAGAAGTTGATGTGAAAGAGACGGATACTTTAAAAATTAAATGGCAGTCTATTGACGAAATAAATCAGTTTGATACATTTGAATCATGGAGTGCACTTATATTAAAAAATTTAAAATAGGTGGTTTAAATGTCCGAAGTTATTCCGTTTCCGAAATTAAAAAAACAGCTGAATGAAAATATCAACGAAAGTGTTGAATCACAAGCATTTGAAAAGGCTTATCAATATATTAATGAATATGAGTCTTATTTTGAACTTAACAATGAGATTGCGCTTGTAAAATGTGAAGTTTTATGGAAACTCGAAGCTTATTTAGAATTAAGAGAAGAAACAAATATTCTAATGTCTCTAGGTTATCAGCCTTATGATACTTTTATGGTATTTTATATTAAAAGTTTACTAAAGCTTGAACAATATCATGATGTTATCAATGTCATCGATCAAGTTATTGACGAAGTATCAGAACATCAAACACGTTTAATTCTTTTACCTTTAAAAGACCAAGCGCTTTCAAAGCTCCATGAACGTGTAGATTTTATGGCATACCAATTACAAAAGTTCAATTCACTAACGACACCTGAACAAACCAAATTAATACTTGCTTTAATAGATGATCATGCGTTTCAATTTGTTGAAAGTATAAAGTATTTATTAGAGACACATCAGTATGTCGCAGTTACACAAAGTGTGATGCTTGAATATTTAAGGCTTGGTCGCTACAATCACTCTATAACACTTTCAAAATTTGATGATGATTATCAAATCATACCTAGTCAATTACCAGGAATTGAAAAAAGTGATTTTAAGCATTTAGTTATGCCAAAAGTAATTGAATTGTTAGAAGGGAATGCGCCTTCATTAGTTCAAGAGGCATATGTACACTTAAATAATCATAATATTGCGTTATATCCATTAGATATTTATCGCTATGGTAACCAAGAAGAATGGATTCATGCTTATAATCAATATTTTATGCATTTAATTGGACAAGAAAACGATAATACAAATTCAAATATAAACAAGTTACTAAAACTTATAAAATCATTAAATACATAGTGTTCATGTTTAAATCACTATGAACCTGTGTTATAATAAAGAAGTTGAAAAATTTTAAAAATGATTATTCATGGAGGTTTTAATACATGACAGCAACATGGGAAAAAAAGGAAGGTAACGAAGGATTATTACAAGTTACTGTTCCTGCAGAAGAAGTAGATAAAGCTTTAGACAAAGCTTTTAAAAAAGTTGTAAAATCTATTAATGTACCAGGATTCCGTAAAGGAAAAGTACCTCGTGTGATTTTTGAACAACGTTTTGGTGTAGAAGCATTATACCAAGATGCTGTTGATATTTTATTACCACAAGCTTATAGTGATGCGGTAGTAGAAACTGGAATTAATCCAGTTGCACAACCTGAAATCGAAGTCACTCAAATTGAAAAAGGAAAAGACTTAAAATTTGATGCAACAGTTACGGTAGAACCTGAAGTTGAACTTGGTGAATATAAAGGTTTAGAAATCACTAAGCAAGAAACTGAGTTAACTGATGAAGAACTTGAAGAAGCAGTTGAACAACGTCTTGAGTCAATGGCAGACATGGTTGTTAAAGAAGATGGTCAAGTTGAAGAAGGTAATACAGTTAATTTAGACTTTGATGGTTATGTTGATGGAGAACAATTCGAAGGTGGCCAAGCTGATGGTTACGACTTAGAGATTGGTTCAGGTATGTTTATTCCTGGATTTGAAGAACAACTTATAGGCTTAAAAGTGGGAGAAGAAAAAGACGTTGAAGTTACATTCCCTGAAGAGTATCACGCAGAAGAGTTAGCTGGAAAAGCTGCGACATTCAAAACAAAAATTAACGAAATCAAAGTAAAAGAAGTACCAGAATTAGACGACGAATTAGCAAGTGAACTTGATTCTGACGCGAACTCAGTAGATGAGTTTAAAGCTAATTTACGTAAACAATTAGAAGAAGCAAAACAAAAAGAAGCTGACGAAGATCAAAAAGAAGAAGCGATTATTAAAGCGACTGACAATGCTAAAGTTGACATTCCAGAAGCAATGATTACAACAGAAACTGACCGTATGTTACAAGAATTTGCACAACGTATTCAACAACAAGGTTTAGATCTTGAAACATATTATCAAATTTCTGGTCAATCTGAAGATGATTTACGTAAACAAATGGCTGAAGATGCTGAACAACGCGTAAAAACAAATCTTACTTTAAATGCTATTGCTGAAAAAGAAGACATTGAAGTTTCAGATGAAGATATCGATAAAGAATTAGAAACAATGAGTAAACAATTTAATATCTCAGTTGAGGACATCAAGAACACTTTAGGTAATACGGACATTGTTAAAAGCGACGTACGTATTAAAAAAGTCATTGACTTATTAGTGAACGAAGCTAAACTTGTTGATGAACCAACTCAAGACAAAGATTCTGAGTAATAAAAGATTGTTATAGCTCACCATTATCGTTAGCAGATACAATTTAAGTTGTATCTGCTAATGTTGTTTTATGCAAAAAGCTTGAAAGTATAGTTCAATACGTAATAAAATGCTTTCTAGTATAGTCGTAAAAGAACAGGGGTGTAAATTTAAATGTTTAAATTTAATGATGATGAAGAAAACTTAAAATGTTCTTTTTGTGGTAAAGATCAAGATCAAGTAAAAAAATTAGTTGCAGGTAGTGGAGTTTATATCTGTAATGAATGTATCGAATTATGTTCTGAGATTGTTGAAGAAGAGTTAGGCCACAATGAAGTAGAAGAACTAGCAGAATTACCTACACCAAAAGAAATTATGGACGAACTTAATAATTATGTGATTGGTCAAGAAAAGGCTAAAAAGTCACTTGCCGTAGCAGTATACAATCACTATAAACGTGTTCAACAATTAGGACCGAAAAACGGTGAAGATGTCGAACTTCAAAAAAGTAATATCGCGTTAATTGGTCCAACAGGTAGCGGTAAAACGTTACTTGCTCAAACTTTAGCCAAAACATTGAACGTTCCATTTGCAATTGCAGATGCGACAAGTTTAACTGAAGCGGGTTATGTTGGTGAAGACGTTGAAAATATCTTATTACGCTTAATTCAAGCGGCAGACTTTGACGTTGATAAAGCTGAAAAAGGTATTATTTACGTAGACGAAATTGACAAAATTGCTCGTAAATCTGAAAACACGTCTATCACACGTGATGTATCAGGTGAAGGTGTTCAACAAGCATTGCTTAAAATTTTAGAAGGTACTACTGCAAGTGTGCCACCTCAAGGCGGACGTAAACATCCTAACCAAGAATTCATTCAAATTGATACAACAAATATTCTGTTCATTCTTGGTGGTGCCTTTGATGGTATTAATGAAGTAATTAAGCGTCGCCTGGGAGAAAAAGTTATTGGTTTTTCTAGCAGTGAAGCTTCTAATTATGATGATGATAGTATTCTAGAGCATATTCGTCCTGAAGACTTACAAGCGTATGGCCTTATTCCAGAGTTTATTGGTCGTGTACCTATTGTTGCCAATCTTGAAACATTAGATGTTGCAGCACTTAAAAATATTCTAACTCAACCTAAAAATGCGCTTGTAAAACAATATTCAAAAATGTTAGAACTTGATAACGTTGAACTTGAATTCACTGAAGAAGCGCTCGCTGCAATTAGTGAAAAAGCAATTGAGCGTAAGACAGGTGCACGTGGTTTACGTTCTATCATTGAAGAAGCACTGATTGATATTATGTATGATATACCATCAAGTGATAACGTAGCGAAAGTCGTTATTACTCAAGACACAATTATCAACGAAACTGAACCTGAGCTTTATGATGCTGATGATAATCTATTAAATGATAAAAAAACATCAGCATAGTTAGTGAAGATAAGAAAATAAGTTACTGTGATTGAGATAAATTAAATCTAAATGATATAATTGCTTGTCATTTTATTTATAAAACAGTAACTTTAAAAGTGGGGGTGCGAAATCAAAACTGATTTCGTCCTCACTTTTTTATTTATATATGATAAATACCTATTAGATATAGGAGGACTAATGATGCAAATCAATTCAAACAACGTCGATATATTAATCAGTGCAGTGAAACCGGATCAGTACCCAGATTTAGGCTTACCAGAAGTAGCTTTAAGTGGTCGTTCGAATGTTGGAAAATCTACATTTATCAATGCTATGATTGGTCGTAAAAATATGGCAAGAACTTCTCAACAACCTGGTAAAACTCAAACTTTAAACTTTTTTAATATTGATGATCAATTAATATTTGTCGACGTTCCAGGATACGGTTACGCGAAAGTGAGTAAAAAACAGCGCGAAGCTTTTGGTAAAATGATAGAAACATATATTACCACTCGAAAACCTTTAAAATTAGTAATTCAGCTGATTGATTTGAGGCACCCACCTACTGAAGATGATATTTTAATGTATGACTTTTTAAAGCATTATGAAATACCTACTTTAATTATTGCTACGAAAGAAGATAAAATCTCAAAAGGTAAAGTACAAAAGCACATTAAAGTGATTAAAGAAGTACTTGATTTAGAACCAGGTGATCAGATTATCAGCTATTCTGCATTAAATAAAAATAAAACTTCAAATATATGGGAGGCCATTGCTACATATATTGATATTAATGAGTAAAAAAAGTGATTTTATAGTTCGGTTTTAATTAGAATGACTATAATCTATGTTATAATACCTGTATTGAAAAACGTATGGGGGCATTTTCATGTATATTTTAGCAGTTAGCGTGAATCATAAAACAGCTGATGTAGCGCTTAGAGAAAAACTTTCATTCAATGAACAAAATATGTTAAATGTTCATGAATCTTTATTTGAAACCAAATCTATATTAGAAAATGTAATTTTATCAACATGTAATCGTACAGAAATCTATGCAGTAGTTGACCAAATTCATACAGGTCGTTACTATATTCAGAGATTTTTAGCACGCCAGTTTAATTTTGAAGTTGATGATATAAAAGCTATTTCAGAAGTTAAAGTTGAGGATGCAGCAGTTGAACATTTATTTAAGGTGACTTCTGGACTAGACTCTATTGTGTTAGGAGAAACACAAATATTAGGTCAAATTCGAGATGCATTCTTTACAGCTCAAGAAGCACATACTACAGGTACAATCTTTAATGAATTATTTAAACAGGCGATTACATTTAGTAAGAAAGCACACCATGAATCTGATATTGCAGATAATGCAATTAGTGTTTCTTACGCAGCGGTGGAATTAGCTAAAAAAATGTACGGTAAATTGCAAAAAAAACGCGCCCTTGTTATAGGTGCGGGTGAAATGGGTGAGCGTGCCATCCAAAATCTAAAAGGTGCAGGAGTTACACAAATAACATTAATGAATCGCACTCATTCTAAGGCTGAGGCTTTAGCAGAGACTTATGAAATTGATGCAGCACCTATGAGCCAATTGGCTGATGCGCTAACAGAAGCGGATATCGTTATAAGTTCAACAAGTTCTAATACATTTGTCATTACAAAAGAAATGTTAGAAATGTGCGATAGCATGAATGGTGCACATCAAAAGGTATTAATTGATATTGCAGTACCAAGAGACATAGAGCCAATTGAAACAATGGATTCTAATCTATTTATTTACGATGTTGATGATTTAAAAGGTCTTGTTGATGCCAATATTCGTGAGCGTCGTCGTGCTGCAGATCAAATTTCAGGACAAATTCCAGCGCAAATCACTAAACATAATGAATGGGTACAAATGTTAGGTGTTGTACCTGTCATTCGTGCATTAAGAGAAAAAGCAATGAATATTCAACAGGATACTATGGAAAGTGTAGATCGTAAGTTACCACACTTAACTGAACGTGAACGCAAAGTCATTTCAAAACATACTAAAAGCATTATCAATCAAATGCTAAAAGATCCTATTAAAATGGCTAAAGAAATTAGTACAGAAAATGATTCTGAATACAAATTATCATTATTCCAAGAGATATTTAATTTAGAAGTTGAAGAAGATTATAAACAAAAAGCAGTTGAAAACAAACGTCAAATTCTTAATCAAAAAGTATTAAAATTTGATCATTAATAGTTGGTGGTGCTGTGGAAGAAGTATTTTTAATTCGTTTTCATGAAGTTATTTTATTGATTTACTTTATTTGTACTTTATCTTTAGTACTTGATTTATTCCAAAAGAATTATCGACTGCAGTCTTTTGGATTTTATACATTAGGGATTGTTTGGGTATGTCAAACAATCTCTTTAACTATATTTGTAATATGGCGAGGTTATCTCCCTTTAACGTCAATAGTTGAAAGTATGAGTGTTTTAACGTGGTTAATATTAACAGTTAGTTTTATGCTTACTTCAATGAAACAATCTGACTTTATGATAGTCTTGTTGAATATTATTGGTTTCATATTTATGGCAATTCATACTTTTCATCCTTATCAGTTTAAATTGGATGTGTCGCGTATTACGGCAATTAATGAGTTATTAGTGATTCATATTTCACTTGCATTATTAAGCTATGTTGTTTTTGCAATTGCTTTTGTAAATGCAATTATATATATTATGCAATTTCAAAACTTGAAACGGAAAAGATTTACCCAGCACTTTTTCAGAATAAGTAGTCTTGCAAATATTGAGCACATTGTTTTCTTAAGTTCAATTATCGGGAATATCTTATTATTTGTTAGTCTTATTTTGGGAGTGCAATGGGGACTTGTAACAATAGGTTTACATATATTCCGAGATTTAAAAGTTATTTTATCTGTAGCGATATTTCTATGCTACACCGTCTATATTGCATTAAAATTAATGAAACGGCTCAAACCAATTGTATTAATATATTTCAATATGATTTTGTTTTTGAGTTGTATGATGAATTTAATTGTCATTACGCAAGTCTCATCATTTCATCAGTGGACTGGTGTATAAAATATTAAAGGAGGAAAGCATCTATGAGAAAGCTTGTTGTAGGATCACGACGTAGTAAGCTTGCTTTAACACAAACTAAACAATTTATTGAGAAATTAAAAGAAATTGACTCCACTTTAGAGATTGAAATCAAAGAAATTGTCACAAAAGGTGATCAAATTGTAGATAGACAATTATCTAAAGTCGGAGGTAAAGGGTTATTTGTGAAAGAAATTCAAAATGAATTATTTAATCATTCCATCGATATGGCTATACATTCCTTGAAGGATGTACCAAGTGTTTTACCTGAGGGATTAACACTTGGATGTATTCCGGATAGAGAAAATCCGTTTGATGCATTTATTTCTAAAAATCATATCCCACTAGATGAACTTCCTGAGGGGAGTATCGTTGGAACAAGTTCTCTCAGACGTGGCGCACAAATCCTTGCAAAGTTTCCACATCTTGAGATTAAGTGGATAAGAGGGAATATTGATACAAGATTAAATAAATTATACAATGAAGATTATGATGCAATACTCTTAGCGGCAGCAGGATTGAAACGTATGGGATGGTCTGAAGATATTGTTACGACATATCTTGATAAAGATTTGCTAGTACCAGCTATAGGACAAGGTGCTTTAGGTATCGAGTGTAGAGCGGACGATACAGAATTGCTTGCACTGTTAAAGAAAGTTCATAATAATGATGTAAGTGAATGTGTAAGTGCTGAACGTACATTTTTGAAAGAAATGGACGGTAGTTGTCAAGTACCGATTGGTGGCTATGCACATAAACGAGAAAATGGAGAAATTGAATTTACAGGTCTTGTCATGTCACCAGATGGTCATCAACGTTTTGAACATACTGAAATCGGTCATGATGGCATTGAGCTTGGTAGAACAGTCAGTCAAGTTCTTAAATCACAAGGCGCTTATGAAATTATTCAAGCTTTGAATGATAATTAAAGAGGTGTTAACAGTTGAAGCCCAATGTTTTAATGACTCAAACACATGATTATGAAAATACGCTTGTAAATATATACCATTTACCATTAATTCGAACACAAAAATTGATGTTCGATACTCAACAGTTAAAAGTTCATTATCATTGGCTTCTTTTTTCTTCTAAAAATGCGGTACGTTATTTTTTACCATATATAGAACAAACATCATTTGATAAAGTAGCAGTAATTGGTAAAAAAACTGAAGCGTATTGTATTGAACATGGTATAAATGTAGACTTTACGCCAGATTTATATTCACAAGAAGGCTTTTTAGATGCATTTCATAATGAATGTTCTACATCGATATTGATACCATCAAGTCAAGGGGCACGTCCACTATTACATGAAACTTTACGTCATCAGGGGCATAAAGTATGTAAAATTGATTTATACCGTTCAATTCCGTATTTAAAAAATATTAAAAAAGCACATCAATTAGTGGATGAGAAAAAAATAGACTATATTACCTTTGCGAGTTCATCAGCTGTTCGAGCTTTTTTTGATGATTCGTATGAATTGAACAGTGATATTGGTGTAGTAACAATTGGAGCACAAACCCAGCAAACGGCCAATCAATATGGCATAGATAATATATCAGCGAACATACAAACTTTAGATGCAATGATCAAAAAAATAATTGAAACGAGGGAATAATTATGGATTTTGATAGACATAGACGTCTACGTTCTTCAAAGACAATGCGTAGTTTAGTACGTGAAACACATCTAAGAAAAGAAGATTTAATATATCCTATATTTGTAGTGGAAAAAGATGATGTCAAAAAAGAAATTAAGTCTTTACCAGGTGTATATCAAATAAGCTTAAATTTATTACATGAAGAAATTAAAGAAGCTTACGATTTAGGTATCCGTGCAATAATTTTCTTTGGTATTCCAAATGAAAAAGATGCATGTGGTACAGGTGCATTTGTTGATGACGGTGTTATTCAACAAGCTACAAAAATTGCAAAATCATTATACGATGATCTTTTAGTCATTGCAGATACTTGTTTATGTGAATATACAGACCACGGACATTGTGGTTTAATTGACGAACATACACATGATGTGGATAATGATAAAACATTACCGTTACTTGTAAAAACGGCTGTATCCCAAGTTAAAGCAGGTGCAGATATTATTGCGCCAAGTAATATGATGGATGGTTTTGTTGCCGAGATTCGAAAAGGCTTAGATGAAGCGGGTTACTATCATATCCCTATCATGAGTTATGGTATTAAGTATGCTTCAAGTTTCTTTGGTCCATTTAGAGATGCAGCTGATTCAACGCCTTCATTTGGCGATCGTAAGACGTATCAAATGGACCCAGCTAATCGTTTAGAAGCATTTCGTGAACTCGAAAGTGATTTAAATGAAGGTACTGATATGATGATTGTTAAACCTGCATTAAGTTATCTAGATATTATTCGAGATGTTCGCAATCATTCAAATGTTCCTGTCATTGCATATAATGTCAGTGGTGAATATAGTATGACAAAAGCTGCTGCTTTGAATGGATGGATTGATGAAGAAAAAGTTGTAATGGAACAAATGATTTCAATGAAACGTGCTGGCGCCGATATGATTATTACGTATTTTGCTAAAGATTTATGTCATTATATTGAAAGACAATAACATTAGGAGGATCAATCATGCGTTACGATAAATCAGTTCAAGCATTTGAAAAAGCACAAACGTTAATGCCTGGGGGAGTTAATAGTCCTGTCCGTGCATTTAAATCTGTTGATACACCAGCGATATTTATGGATCATGGTGAAGGAAGCCACATTTTTGATATTGATGGCAATGAGTATATTGATTACGTTTTAAGTTGGGGACCTCTTATCTTAGGTCATAAAGATCCTAAAGTAATTGAATCAATCCATGAAGTCGTGGATAGAGGTACAAGCTTTGGTGCTTCAACATTAGAAGAAAATAGACTTGCAGAACTTGTAATTGAACGTGTACCTTCAATTGAAAAAGTCAGAATGGTGTCATCTGGTACAGAGGCTACTTTAGATACCTTAAGACTTGCACGAGGATATACAGGTCGTAATAAAATTCTTAAATTTGAAGGTAATTATCATGGTCATAGTGATTCGTTACTTATTAAAGCTGGATCAGGTGTTGCAACTTTAGGATTACCAGATTCTCCTGGAGTTCCTGAAGGTACAGCTAAAAATACAATTACTGTACCATATAATGATTTAAATGCAGTTAAATATGCATTTGAACAATATGGATCAGATATTGCTGCAATTATTGTGGAACCTGTATCAGGTAATATGGGTGTAGTGCCACCGATTAATGATTTTCTTCAAGGCTTACGTGATATTACTCATGAATATGGTTCTTTATTAATTTTTGATGAAGTGATGACTGGTTTTAGAGTAGGCTATCATTGTGCGCAAGGTTATTTTAATGTGACGCCAGATTTAACTTGTTTAGGTAAAGTAATTGGTGGAGGATTACCAGTTGGGGCATTTGGTGGTCGTCAAGAAATTATGGATCATATTGCACCAAGTGGAGATATTTATCAGGCTGGTACTTTGTCAGGAAATCCTCTTGCTATGACAAGTGGATACATGACATTAAGTCAATTGACAGAGGATAGCTATGCATATTTCAATGAACTTGGAGATATGTTAGAGGAAGGATTAACGCGAGTATTTTCTAAGCATCAAGTGCCATTAACGATTAATCGCGCGGGCTCAATGATTGGATTTTTCTTAAATGAAGGACCTGTTACTAATTTTAAAGAGGCGAACCAATCTGATTTAAAATTATTTGGTGAACTATATCGTGAATTAGCTAAAGAAGGTATTTTCTTACCACCATCGCAATTTGAAGGCATGTTCTTATCAACTAAGCATACTCACGAAGATATCAAGAAAACAATTAATGCGTTTGATGTAGCTTTACAACGTGTAATAAAATAATAATCCTTATATATAAGTATTAAAATTCATAGTGGTTGGGATGAAAAGACGTAAGGTTAATAAAAGTAAGTATTTTGATAAATCATATATAGAATTTATTGGAAAAACGCTTTAGAAATCCTTACTTCTGGACACAATTAATTATTGTTCTGGAGTTGTGTTGAATTTGTCCCAACCTTTCTATTTGTATTAACATTATAATTTTAAAAGGGGTCAATATGTCAAAAAAATATCTAAAGAATAATATTATCGTTGTTGTACTTTCTATTATTGTAGGATTTGCGCTCTTTTTTCTTAATATCATGTTGCCATGGATGTTCGGTCCGATAATTGCAAGTTTAATTGCGGTAAAAATATTTAAATTAGATATAAAGTGGCCGACGTGGCTCAGTAATTTAGGCTTAATTATGTTAGGCGTTCAAATTGGTAGTGCGTTTACCAAACCAGTTATGCATGATATAAAAGATGATTTTATTGCTATTGTTTTAGTCAGTATATTTTTATTATGTTTAGCTTTAATTGTTTCGTTAGGATTTAAAAAAATTGCAAAAGTCAACACTGAGACAGCGATATTAAGTGTGATACCTGGTGCACTTAGTCAAATGCTTGTTATGGCTGAGGAAAATAAGAGAGCAGATATATTAGTAGTCAGTTTAACTCAAACCTCTAGAATCATCTTTGTTGTTATTTTAGTACCACTTATATCATTCTTTTTCCAAAATCAATCACAACACCAAAATGATTTACCTCAAGCTAAGGTAATGACTGATGTCCTTGAATTGTGGCAAGTAGGAATTTTAATAGTAGGCGTGATCATCGTATATTACATTATGAAATGGATTCATTTTCCAACTAAAATGTTATTAGCGCCGATAGTAGTGCTCATTATATGGAATATTTCTACAGATCTTACTTTTACTTTAGATCAGCCAATCATTGCTATTGCACAAGTTATATATATGATTCGCGTTGGTGTTCAAATCGCTCATCTCACAGATAGGTTAAAGGGACGAATCGCAGTTGCTATTGCATTTCAAAATGTATTACTCATTTTTAGTGCACTTTTAATGGTAATAATTTTAAGTTATTTCACTCATGATCCTGTCAACGAGTTGTTTCTAGGTGCGGCGCCAGGTGGTATGAGTCAGATTGTACTCGTGGCTTTAGAAACTGGAGCAGATGTGGCGTTGATATCAAGCTATCATATTTTCCGTGTATTCTTTATTTTATTTTTAGTTGCACCTTTACTTAATATTTATTTGAAGAGATTATTAATGAGAGAATAACGCTACTGTGTCTGAATTAAGTTCATCTAATTATTGACTTAATGTGGATTTAAGTATACTATAAAAGAGAATTTAATAGCAGTAACTTTGGGAGGAGTACATTTAACGTTTTTTATAGAGAGTGCATGGTTGCTGAAAATGCACAAAAACTTAAATGGAAGGTAGCCCATTTATTACCTTATCTGAAATTAAGTAAGTTTAGGCGTGTCATGAGCGTTAATCATTTGAGTGCAATAATCAATTATTATTGAATATAGGTGGTACCACGGAACATCCGTCCTATTTATAGGGCAGATGTTTTTTTATTTTATGGAGGGATTCAAGATGGAAATGAAACCAAAGTATAATCCGCAAGAAGTTGAAGCGGGTCGTTATCAATCATGGCTAGAACAAAAGTTATTTACACCTAAAAAGTCGGATACAAAAAAAGAAACATTTACAATTGTTATTCCGCCACCGAATGTAACTGGAAAATTACATTTAGGTCATGCATGGGATACAACATTACAAGACATTTTAACACGTATGAAGCGTATGCAAGGGTATGATACATTATATTTACCTGGTATGGACCATGCTGGTATCGCAACACAAGCTAAAGTTGAAGCTAAAATGAGAGAAGAAGGTATTTCTCGTCATGATATCGGTAGAGAGAAATTTTTAGAAAAAGCTTGGGAATGGAAAGAAGAATATGCGAATTTCATCCGTGAACAATGGGCGAAACTAGGTTTAGGGTTAGACTACTCAAGAGAACGTTTTACCTTAGATGAAGGTTTAAGTAAAGCTGTTAAAAAGGTCTTTGTGGATATGTATCATAAAGGACTTATTTATCGTGGGGAACGAATCATTAACTGGGACCCAGAAGCGCGAACAGCATTATCTGATATTGAAGTGATTCATGAAGATGTAAACGGAAAATTTTATCATTTCAAATATCCATATGCTGATGGAGAAGGATATATTGAAATCGCTACTACGCGTCCAGAAACTATGCTTGGAGATACAGCGATTGTAGTAAATCCTAATGATGAACGATACAAAGATGTTATTGGTAAAAAGGTTATATTACCGATAGTAGGACGTGAATTACCAATTTTAGCTGATGAATATGTAGATCAAGACTTTGGTAGTGGGGCTATGAAAGTAACACCTGCACATGATCCTAATGACTTCGAAATTGGTAATCGTCATAATCTGGAGCGTATTGTCGTTATGGATGAAACAGGACACATGAATGAGCATGCTGATAAATATCAAGGTATGGACCGTTTTGAGTGTCGTAAACAATTAGTTGAAGATTTAAAAGCTCAAGATTTAGTAATTAAAATTGAAGATCATATGCATTCGGTAGGTCATTCCGAACGAAGTGGAGCAGTTGTAGAACCTTATTTATCAACACAATGGTTTGTTAAAATGAAACCTCTTGCAGAACAAGCTTTAAATAATCAAGATACCCATAATCGAATAGATTTTGTGCCAGCAAGATTTGAAAAAACATTTAATAGATGGATGGAAGAAATTCGTGATTGGACAATTTCAAGACAACTTTGGTGGGGACATCAAATTCCAGCTTGGTATCATAACGAAACTGGTGAGATGTTTGTTTCTGAAGAACCACCAGAAGATATTGAAAATTGGACACGAGATGAAGATGTACTAGACACATGGTTCTCAAGTGCATTATGGCCATTTTCAACTTTAGGTTGGCCAGATGAGGAAGCGGAAGATTATAAACGTTATTATCCTACAAATGTTCTTGTTACAGGTTATGATATTATATTTTTCTGGGTAGCCCGTATGATTTTCCAAGGACTTGAATTTACAGGTCAAAAACCATTTAATGATGTGTTACTTCACGGTTTGGTACGTGCTGAAGATGGTCGCAAAATGAGTAAATCATTAGGAAATGGTGTAGACCCAATGGACGTAATAGACCAATACGGTGCAGATAGTTTACGTTATTTCCTAGCAACTGGTTCTTCACCAGGACATGATTTAAGATATTCAACAGAAAAAGTGGAATCTGTATGGAACTTTATCAATAAAATCTGGAATGCTGCAAGATTTAGCTTGATGAACATTGGCGAATCTTTCACGGTAGAAGACATTGATTTATCTGGAAATTTATCTGTTGCAGACCAGTGGATATTGACACGTTTAAATGAAACTATAGAGACAGTAACAAATTTAAGTGAAAAATATGAATTTGGTGAAGTAGGACGCGCGTTATATAACTTTATTTGGGATGAATTTTGTGATTGGTATATTGAAATGAGTAAAATACCAATGAATGGTGACGACGAAGACCAAAAGAACACAACACGTTCAGTTTTAAGTTATGTATTAGATCGTATTATGCGATTATTACATCCATTCATGCCTTTTGTTACAGAGCAAATTTGGCAAAATCTTCCACATAAGGGAGAATCAATTGTGACAAGTGATTGGCCAACAGTGAATCATGAGTTAATGTTTGAAGAAAGTAAAGTAATCATGGAACAGCTTGTTGAAATTATCAAATCAGTACGTCAGTCACGATTAGAAGTTAATACACCATTATCTAAAGAAATTCCAATTAAAATCCAAGTTAAAGATCAAGATACACAAGTACTATTAGAGCGCAATCAAGATTATTTAAAACGTTTTTGTAATCCAAGTGTACTAGAAATTAACACAACAATTGAAATACCTGAAAAAGCAATGACAACTATAGTTACAGCAGGTAAAGTGATTTTACCTTTAGAAGGTTTAATAGACATGGATAAAGAAATCCAACGTTTAGAAAAAGAATTAGATAAATGGCAAAAAGAATTAGATCGTGTCAATAAAAAATTGGCAAATGAAAACTTTGTCAATAAAGCACCTGAAAAAATCATCAATGAAGAACGTGAAAAACAAAAGAATTATCAAGAAAAATATGATGGTGTTAAATCAAGAATCGAACAATTACAATCATAGGAGTCTGAGTTATGAATTATCTAGATAGTTTATATTGGATACATGAAAGGACGAAATTTGGTATCAAGCCAGGTGTGAAACGTATGCAATGGATGCTAGCAGAATTAGGTAATCCAGAGCAAAACATTAAAGCAATACATGTTGGTGGTACCAATGGAAAAGGATCAACTGTAGCTTATTTACGAGAAGCTTTAGTGAAAAATGATTACCAAATTGGAACATTTACATCACCTTACATTGAAACTTTTAATGAACGAATCAGTGTCAACGGCCAACCTATATCTAATGAAGCTATTGCAGAGTTGGTAACACAAGTGAAGCCTGTAAGTGAAAGGATGGAAGAAGAAACTGAATTAGGTACAGCTACAGAATTTGAGATTATCACTACGATGATGTATCTATATTTCGGTGCTATTCAAAAAGTAGATTTTGTAATTATTGAAGCTGGATTAGGCGTGAAAAATGATTCTACTAACGTAATCCATCCGATTATGAGTATTTTAACGAGCATAGGATTGGATCATACAGATATTTTAGGTAATTCTTATCTTGATATTGCGCATGATAAAAGTGCAATTATTAAACCTAATACACCGGTAATATATGCAATTAAGAATGAAGATGCCCTAAAGCATTTTCGTGATACTGCTGAAATGATGGACGCACCTGCGATAGAGTATGATCGTGATATATTTATAAAATCTGAAGATGATGAATTTACCTATCGTTATAAAGATTATGAACTTGAAAATATTGCTTTAAATATGTTGGGTGAACACCAAAAAGAGAATGCTGCACTAGCAATAACAGCGCTCATTGAATTATATGAACGCGGATTTATTAAAATTGACTTTAATGCAATGATTGATGGCGTAGAACAAACACGTTGGACAGGCAGAATTGAAGAAGTTTCAAAAGAACCATTAATTATTATTGATGGGGCACACAATAAAGAAAGTATTGATGCTTTAATTGATACAATACATCGATACTATCAACGTGATAAAGTCGATATTCTTTTCTCAGCGATTGAAGGTAAACCAATTCATCATATGTTAGCTGCATTTAATGATATTGCAGAACACATTTATATTACAGAATTCGATTTTCCAAAAGCATTGCCGAAATATGCTTTATATGATGAAATTGAATTTACAAATAAATCTATTGTTGATGATTATGTTCAATTTATTAAAAATTACAAAGGTGATTGTTTATTAATCACTGGAAGTTTGTACTTCATTAGTGAAGTAAAATCTAAAATAAATTTTAATTAAATTTCTCCCTCCTATTTAGACAACAGATTTTAATTTTAATGGTCTAATTAGGAGGGACTTCATTTTATTCAGCATTATGGACTCTAATATGTAAAATTTGAAATTTGACTCTAGGACGCTCGACGCATATACTACAAATACAAAAAAGGAGGAGACTATGATTGTAGTTATTCTAATGTTTGGTGCAAGTTTAATGAGTTTTTTAATGCAAGTTTCAGAACACAAAGTACTTAAAATTTCGATGTTATGGAATAGGAGTCGTTGTCAGAAGTGTTATCATACTATTGCGTGTTACGATTTAATCCCCATATTTAGCTTTTTAATTTTAAAAGGGCGATGTCGACACTGTGGTACAACTATACCTCTTCAGCTATTTATCGCAGAATTATTAGGTGCTTTCTTATTAATATTACCAATTTACCTCGCTTTAGATATCTATCTTTCTTATTTTTATCTCATTTCCCTTATATTATTAACTTTATCTTTTATAGATATTCAAGATTTAATAGTGCCACATCGATGGTTATTGTTATTAGTGTTTTGTTTAGTTGGCTTAGGGATGTTTAATCATATTACTATAAGTCAGTTATTGTTATCCGCTGTTCTTTTAGTGTTTGGTATGATATTTCCTAACTTTATAGGATTTGGTGATATCAAATTATTAATGATTTTAGCACTGGCACTACCATTTAATTTTATGGTATTACTACTTTTAATCCTTTTTCCAATCGCTTTACTATTACTTCCTTTTTACTATTTATTTAAATTAGTCCATTTTCCAATAATACCGCTTGTCCCTTCCATTTTTTTAAGTTTTATCATTATATCAATAATGTTTAAGCAATTCTTATTTTATTTTGGGGGTATTTTATGATGCGAATCAACGATTTATTACATGAAGAAAAACCAAAAGAAAGGTTAAGATTACATGGTGCGAAAGCATTATCAAACACGGAATTACTTGCAATATTAATTAATACAGGTCGAAAAGGAAAATCAAGTCTTGAAATAGCCTCTGAAATATTGAAACAGTATTCAAACTTAAGACAGTTAAGAGCTTTATCGATAATGGAATTACAAAATTTTAGTGGGATTGGAGAAAAGAAAGCAATAACATTACTTGCGGCTTTTGAATTGGCTTCAAGAATTTATTTTGACCGGCAAGTATTATTATCAGAACCAATAAAAGGCCCTGAGCAAATTGCTGAGTACATGTATCATGATTTAAAAGGGATTGATCAAGAACATTTTATCGTTCTTATACTTAATACAAAGCATCATATTGTACATAAAGAAACATTATTTATCGGGACGCTTAACAGTGCTATTATTCATCCAAGAGAGGTATTTAAAGTTGCACTAAAATGGTCAGCTCATGCAATTATTGTTGTTCATAATCACCCCTCAGGGGACACAACACCTTCATCAGCTGATATTACCACAACAAAACGACTTATTACATGTGGGGAAGCTATGGGCATAGAATTATTAGATCATATTATAGTGGGGGAGGATAACTTTACATCGATTATGAGTGAAACACAGTTCAAATGAAAAAGTTATAGACATACTTACTATGACATAGGTATAAAGACTAGAATTATCATATTGATTAAAGATTTTGAAGTATTGTCATTTGATGAAATTAAAATATATAAAAATTGTGGGAACTATAGAAAAGTTGGTAAATGAGTTACAGCGTTATTATCTAAGAAAAACGTTGCCATAGTAATTCTTTCTAGGAAGCTCCCACTTCAGAAAATTTAAGGATTATCTAAATTGTAAGTAATTCACAATTGTTGAGTTAGCCATAATATTAAGTGATAGCCTAAATATAATAGCAAAAGTACAAATCCTAGCCGAATTAAAAAGCTAATTAGTGAGACACTAAAACGGAAGATGAGAATTACTAATAAAATAATAAGAAACAAGGAAATTAATCTCAAATAATCACTCCTTTAACTTTATTTTACTATGTAATGCCATAGGTTGCATGTTTTCATGATTAATTCCATCTAAAGAACGATGTAGAGGGAATTAATTCAAGATATACTAAGTATGATAAAAATGTTCTTAAAGGATGACATATAGTGAGAAAGCAAATTAATATTTCAATAATTATTTTACTGTTAATAGGTTTAATTGTATCGTTAAAATTCATGCCCGTTGTTAATCAACAAAATTGGAATCCTTTAAAGCATAAATTAGCTTACCAATATGTTGATGAACAAGGTTATGAAGTACCTGCAAATGGTAGGGGTTATATCATACAAGAGAACACGTTATTTAGAAACGTTCCGAGTACACAATCTAGAAATGTCTTTAGTTGGATAGATAAATATGAGTTTATGCAAGTTAATGAATTGACTCGAATGGGTTTTGATGACGAATATTTAATTGCTGAGCAAAACTCTCGATTTATTTTATACAACTTCGGTGAAAAACAAATGCGTGTATATACCACAGAACACGACTTATATTATGACTTAAATCAAATGGGTCATCCTATTAAAATGTTTGCTCTTGAAGCATATAATGATAAGTCAGAATAAAGTATAGACTTGTATTTCATAATTTTTTGCGTTACCCTGAATTTGAATGATTATTAGAAAGGTGAGTATAATGACTAATCAAAATAATCAAGAGCAAAGTAACGAACAATTAAAAGCACAAAAATTATTCGCGAAAATGCGTCAAAAAGAATCACAACAAGAAAATGCAAAAAATGATGCGAATGCATCAGATAACACATCTAAATAATATTTAAGTTTCTATATTGAGATTGGGACTCATTCATTTAATTGTCACTGTAGTCTCGATCTCAATAATATAATTTTGAAATTTCATCCCTATCTTTAACACTCTTTATAATAACCAATTTTTTAACATTTTCTTTTCTTTCGTTTGATGTTACCTCTGTTTATCTAATTTAATTATAACTTCCTTTCTTGTTTGAGAAACATAACACATAATTATAGTAGTATAGTTGCTTTGGTTTATTATACATTTATTTAAATTTCTAAATTGAAGCAGTTCATTAATTCGGACTTTATTAAAAGAAGAGATTCATTTAAAATGGTACAGTATAGGTAAATACATAGAACATGAGGTGTTAAGGTTGTCCAATTTTTTTAAGAACAATAAACTTGTCGTATTATTTTGTTCAATCATTATCTTTATTGCATTAATAGGACTTTCTATAAGGTCAAATTCACAATCCGTTCCGGAACAATACATAGGTGATACCGTGAGTTTTGGACAGCGTGTTTTTACTTATCCTGTGCATATTATATCTGGCTCTATTCACCAACTATTTAATCATGAAAAAGATGAGAGCAGTAAAATAAAACAACTCGAGGCTGAGAATAATCGTTTGAAATCAGAAAATAAAAATCTAAAAAAAGAGCTTGATATGACTGATATCTCTAAATACAATCCTGTATCAGCGGCAGTTATTGCACGTCAACCTGATCAATGGTTAAATACACTTATTATTGATAAAGGAAAAAAAGCCGGTGTAAGAGAAAATATGGCGGTTATGACAAATGAAGGTTTAGTAGGGAGAGTCACAAAAGTAAACCAATTTTCTTCAAAAGTAGATTTGATTTCAACTAAAGGACGTACGAATCGATTGTCTGTCAATATCCAGCATGACTCGGATGAAGTTTTTGGTCTTATTGACCATTATGATGAAAAGCATCATGAGCTTATAATTAGTGATATAGACAATAAGGATACGGTTGAAAAGGGTGACCAAGTACTGACTAGCGGTTTAGGCGATGATATGCCTAAAGGATTATATGTAGGAGAAGTACAAAAAGTAGAAAATGACCAATATGGACTATCTAAGCAAGTCATTATCAAGACTGGGGCGGATATGAATAATTTAGCACACGTATATGTCGCTAAAAATAATAAAGTAAGTAAAGTGTCTACAGAACAAGGTGAAGAATAATGAAAACATTTTATTATTTCTTAATTTCGTTAATATGCTTTTATTTAGATACGTTATTAACATTCTTATCGCCTATTCGTATTGGAAATTTTGATATCATATCTGTACCACATCTAACGCTGCTTTTCATTTTAGTGATTGCTATTTTTAAAAATACGAATATCGCATTGATATTAAGTGTTTTTTTAGGAATTATACATGATGTTTATTTTGGACAAATATATGGCGTATATTTATTTGGAAATTTAATATTCACATTAATAGTTGATAAATTCATCAAAGTGTTCTACCGTGATCAAAAAATGATTTTTATATCATTATTAGTATTAACCGCATTGTTTGAAGTGTTTGTAAGCTTAGTTTATGGTGTATTAGGGTTAGTAGAGCTACATGTAATCCAACTTATTTTCTTAAGAATTATGCCAACAGTTATTTTTAATGCGTTATTAATTACTATTATTTATACAGTTATAAGTATATACAAAAATCGTAAACATACTGTTGACAGTAAGTGATGATTAATGATATTATGCAGTAGTTGAGTAGTTTTATAGCTACATACAACCGCTCAAATATAGGTTTTAAGTACGAATGTCACCTATATATGGCGTGACTTAATTTTAGGAGGTGCAAAGTATGTTTGCTATTATTGAAACAGGTGGAAAACAAATCAAAGTTGAAGAAGGTCAAGAAATCTTCGTTGAAAAGTTAAATGCTAACGAAGGTGATACATTCACTTTCGATAAAGTTTTATTTGTAGGTGGAGATTCAGTTAAAGTAGGAGCACCAACAGTAGAAGGTGCAACAGTAACAGCGACTGTTAACAAACAAGGTCGCGGTAAAAAAATCACTGTATTCACTTACCGTCGTCGTAAAGACTCTAAACGTAAAAAAGGCCATCGTCAACCATACACTAAACTAACTATCGATAAAATTAATGCATAATTATGATTAATGTTGATATTAGTTTAAATGACGAAGGTCAAGTGTCTGATGTGATTATGACAGGTCATGCAGATTATGCAGAGCATGGACAAGATATTGTGTGTGCCGGAGCTTCTGCAGTGTTATTTGGAAGTATCAATGCTATAATGGGACTAACTTCTGAAAAACCTGACATTGATTATGATGATGAAGGTGGATATTTTCATGTGCGTTCTGTTGATCCATCAAATGAACAAGCACAGTTAATATTACAAGCTATGATCGTCTCTCTACAAACGATGGAAGACGAATATAAAGACTATATTAAATTAAATCTTAAGTGAGGTGTAACTCATGTTAAAATTAAACTTACAATTTTTCGCATCTAAGAAAGGGGTAAGTTCTACTAAAAACGGTCGTGACTCTGAATCAAAACGTTTAGGTGCTAAACGTGCTGATGGTCAATACGTTACTGGTGGTTCTATCCTTTTCCGCCAACGTGGTACTAAAATTTACCCAGGTGAAAACGTAGGTCGTGGTGGCGATGATACTTTATTCGCTAAAATCGACGGCGTTGTAAAATTTGAACGTAAAGGTCGAGACAAAAAACAAGTTTCTGTATATGCAGTTGCTGAATAATTTGTCAATTTAAACACCAGAAGTTGGCTTCTGGTGTTTATTTTTTTAGGTCATATTTTTAAAGAAGTTCATGTTAAAGATGATATGCAATATCTGATTTGTATTAAAGACAATTGTTGTACCATCAAAAATAGAACTAACTTTAACTAAATAAATTGTTATATATTAAATGTAAAAGAGGTGAAAAAATGTTCGTCGATCAAGTGAAGATATTTTTGAAAGCTGGCGATGGTGGTAACGGTATTACTGCATATCGTAGAGAAAAATATGTGCCTTTTGGCGGCCCTGCTGGTGGTGATGGGGGTCGCGGTGCTTCTGTAGTATTTGAAGTTGATGAAGGACTGCGAACATTAATGGATTTTAGGTATCAACGCCAATTTAAAGCTAAAAAAGGTGAAAATGGTCAAGGCAGTAATATGCATGGTAAAAATGCTGAAAACTTAATATTGAAAGTGCCACCAGGGACTACAATTAAAAATGCAGATACTGAAGAAGTTGTAGCTGATTTAATTGAACATGGTCAACAGGCTACAGTTGCTAAAGGTGGACGAGGTGGACGTGGAAATTCACGTTTTGCCACGCCGAAAAATCCAGCACCAGATTTCAGTGAAAACGGAGAACCAGGAGAAGAAATAGAAGTTACATTAGAATTGAAGTTATTAGCAGATGTTGGTCTTGTAGGTTTCCCTAGTGTCGGAAAATCTACATTATTATCTATTGTGTCCAAAGCGAAACCTAAAATTGGTGCTTATCATTTTACAACAATACAACCTAATTTAGGAGTTGTAACAACACCAGACCAGCGTAGTTTTGTTATGGCAGATTTACCAGGTCTTATTGAAGGTGCGTCAGAAGGTGTAGGATTAGGACATCAATTTTTAAGACATATTGAGCGCACTAAAGTGATTGTACATGTTATTGATATGAGTGGTATGGAAGGGCGAGATCCATTTGAAGACTATCAAACCATTAATCAAGAATTATCTGCATATAAGCAACGTTTAGAAGAACGTCCGCAAATTATAGTTGCTAATAAAATGGATATACCAGATGCAGAAGAGCATCTTAAACAATTCAAATCAAAAATAGATAGTAATCTTCCTGTTATAGCTATTTCTTCTTTCACTAAAGAAAATATCGATCAATTACTGTATACGATTGCTGATACACTTGAAAAAGTTAAAGATGTTGATTTCAGTATTGAAGAAGATACAGTTGGTGTAAATCGTGTGCTTTATAAACATACACCGTCACAAGATAAATTTGAAATTACTCGTGATGACGATGGGGCGTATGTTGTGAGTGGTAATGCGATAGAACGTATGTTCAAAATGACTGATTTTAATAGTGATCCGGCAGTACGTCGATTTGCAAGACAAATGCGTTCAATGGGAATTGATGATGCGTTACGCGAGAGAGGCGCTGAAAATGGAGATACAGTACGTATACTTGGTGGAGAGTTTGAATTTATTGAATAGATAAGGAGGCTGTACGATAACATATGAAACATAAGTTTTATCTCATACGTGAAGATGTTTTACCTTATGTTGTACAGAGAGTATTAAAAGTAAAATCTTCTTTAAAAGAAGATCAGACTTTAACTATTCAAGAAGCTGTCGATATGCATGAATGCTCTCGAAGTGCTTTTTATAAGTATAGAGATACTATATTTCCTTTAGATGAATTAAAGCAAAGAAACAATTCATTTACGTTGATATTGTTTGTTAATGACAAAGTTGGTATTTTAGCAAATATACTTGAAAAAGTATCTGAACTGAACCTCTCTGTTTTAACAATTCATCAGAGTGTTCCAGTGAATCAACGTGCTTCTATCACACTTTCGTTAAGGATGGTTGAAACGTCTATGAATATTTATGAGGTCATAAAAGCTTTGAAACAAATAGAAAATGTCTATAATGTTGATATTATAGGTATGGATATATAAGGAGACAATGTTATGTATGCATATTTGTATGGTCAATTAACGGAACTAACGCCAACACATATCATTATTGAAAGTGCATCAGGAGTGGGTTATGAAATCCATACACCAAACTCTTATCGCTTTCAGAAGTATTTAAATGAAAAAATAAAGGTTTTTACTTCTCTAATTGTACGAGATGATGCGCATTTACTCTACGGTTTTATAAATTTAGAAGAAAAAGATCTGTTTACAAGTCTTATTAAAGTGACAGGAATTGGCCCTAAATCAGCGCTAGCTATTTTAGCGGCAAGTACGCCTAATGACGTTAAATTAGCGATAGAAAATGAGAATGAATCTTATCTTACTCAATTCCCTGGTATTGGTAAGAAAACTGCGCGTCAAATAATCCTTGATTTAAAAGGTAAAGTGATTATTAATGAAGAAACAGAGCATACTGTTATGCAAACAACTTCTACACCATTAACAATGCAAGTTCAGGATGAAGCAATGCTTGCACTTGAGGCATTAGGTTATTCAAAACGGGAGTTAAACAAGTTATCAAAATTAATGAGTCAACAATCATTTGAAGAAGTGGATGAGGCAGTCAAATTTGGGTTAAAACAGCTCATTAAATAATTTAGGAGGGATGGTATGAATGACGATCGTATGGTAGATGGTAACGAAAAAGAAACAGAGCATGACTTTGAGTTATCGCTACGCCCAGAATATTTACGACAATATATCGGCCAATCTTCAATTAAGTCCAATCTAGAAGTATTTATTGAAGCGGCTCAATTACGTGAAGAACCATTAGATCACGTACTTTTATTCGGTCCCCCTGGATTAGGTAAAACGACATTATCGCATATTATTGCAAATGAAATGAATGTCAATATGCGTACGGTATCTGGACCATCTATTGAGCGGCCAGGTGACTTAGCAGCAATACTTACAGGTCTTCAACCAGGTGATGTCCTATTTATAGATGAGATTCATAGATTAAGTAGTGTTGTGGAAGAGGTATTGTATCCAGCAATGGAAGATTTTTTCTTAGATATTATAGTAGGTAAAGGAGACGAGGCACGAAGCATTAGGATAGATTTACCTCCTTTTACACTAGTAGGTGCTACGACACGAGCCGGAAGTTTAACAAGTCCTTTAAGAGATCGTTTCGGTGTGCACTTACGTCTTGAATACTATAAAGAAAAAGAATTACAACACATTATCATGCGAACGGCTGACGTTTTAAACACTCAAATTGACGAAGCTAGTGCTATGGAAATTGCGAAAAGAAGTCGGGGGACACCGCGAATTGCTAATAGATTATTGAAGCGCGTCAGAGACTTTCAACAAGTTAATCAAGATGACATGATTTATATTGAAACCACTAAGCGTGCGTTGCAGTTATTACAAGTAGATAGTGAAGGATTAGATTATATTGATCATAAAATGATTGCTTGTATCATTGAAAAATACCATGGCGGTCCTGTTGGTCTTGATACTATAGCTGTCTCTATTGGAGAA
Source organism: Staphylococcus canis (assembly GCF_016238445.1). GTDB lineage: Bacteria > Bacillota > Bacilli > Staphylococcales > Staphylococcaceae > Staphylococcus > Staphylococcus canis. The sequence continues at coordinate 19,862 of NZ_JABANU010000002.1, read as the reverse complement.
GAGCGGATTACGATTGAAGATGTTTATGAGCCATTTTTAATTCAAAAAGGATTTTTAGAACGTACCCCAAGAGGACGTAAGGCGACACCACTCGCTTATGAACATTTCAACTATCCGATTCAGTAAGGAGATTTAATATTGAATATAGAAGAATTTGATTACCATTTACCAGAAGAACTAATCGCACAAACACCTTTAAAAAAAAGAGATACTAGTCGATTATTATATCTTAATCGAAAAACAGGTGACATAGAGGATCTTAATTTCAAAGATGTCAAACGCTTTTTAAATGCGGGTGATACGTTAGTATTAAATGATACAAAAGTCATGCCTGCACGTCTGTTTGGTATAAAAGAAGATACTCACGCTAAGGTTGAAATGCTAATGTTAAATCAATTAGAAGGTGACGATTGGGAAGTTCTATTGAAACCTGCGAAACGTATAAAAGTTGGACAAACGTTAACTTTTGGAGAAGGTAAGATCAAAGCGACTTGTATCGAAACATTATCTCAAGGTGGACGTATCATGCGTTTGAGCTATGATGGTATTTTACAAGAGCGCTTAGATGAACTTGGTGAAATGCCGCTTCCACCATATATTAAAGAAAGATTGGATGAAAAAGATCGTTACCAAACTGTTTATGCAAAAGAAGTGGGTTCTGCAGCTGCACCGACTGCTGGTTTACATTTTACAGAATCATTACTATCTGAGATACAAAATCAAGGTGTACGAATTGCATTTGTGACTTTACATGTAGGTTTAGGAACATTTAGACCTGTCAGTGTTGATAATATAGATGATCATAAAATGCATAGTGAATATTACCATATGAATGAAAAGACCGCTGAAATTTTGCGTGATACTCGGGAAAATGGGGGGCGAATTATTTCAGTAGGAACAACCTCTACACGTACGCTTGAAACAATTTACAGAGACTATGATGACTTCACAGCATCCAGTGGTTGGACAGATATCTTTATATATCCAGGTTTTGAATTTAAAGCTGTAGATGGATTAATTACCAATTTTCATTTACCAAAATCGACACTTGTTATGCTGGTTTCTGCCTTTAGTACTAAGCAATTTATACTTCGTGCATATCAACATGCGGTCGATGAAAAGTATCGATTTTTTAGTTTTGGAGATGCAATGATTATTATTTAAAAATAAAAGGAGCGTTTTACATGCCTGCTGTAACTTATGAACATATAAAAACATGTAAACAATCAGGAGCTCGCTTAGGAATTGTCCATACACCTCATGGATCCTTTGAAACACCAATGTTTATGCCTGTTGGAACTAAAGCAACAGTGAAAACAATGAGTCCTGAAGAATTAAAAGAAATGAACACTAAAATATTATTAGGAAACACGTATCATTTATGGCTTCAACCTGGTAACGATATTATTAAAAAAGCAGGTGGATTACATCAATTTATGAATTGGAATGGTCCAATTTTAACAGATTCTGGTGGTTTCCAAGTATTTAGTTTAAGTAACTTACGTAAAATCTCAGAAGAGGGCGTAGAATTTAGACATCACACAAATGGTTCAAAATTATTTATGTCTCCAGAAGATTCTATACAAATTCAAAATGACTTAGGCTCTGATATTATTATGGCTTTTGATGAATGCCCGCCAATGCCAGCTGAATATGATTATGTTAAAGATTCCTTAGAACGTACAACTAGATGGGCTAAACGTTGTAAAGTTGCGCACCAACGACCAGAAGACCAAGCTCTTTTTGGAATTATACAAGGTGGCGAATATAAAGATTTGCGTAAACAGTCTGCAGAAGAACTTGTTGCATTAGACTTTCCAGGATATGCTATTGGAGGTTTATCAGTGGGTGAACCTAAGCCTGTCATGTATGATATGGTACAATATACAGAACAGTTCATGCCTAAGGATAAGCCTCGATATCTTATGGGGGTTGGTTCACCAGATGCTTTAATTGAATGTAGTATTTTAGGTATGGATATGTTTGATTGTGTTTTACCAACACGTATTGCGAGAAATGGTACATGTATGACATCTAAAGGTAGACTTGTTGTTAAGAATGCACAGTATAAAGACGATTTTAGACCTTTAGATGAAAATTGTGACTGTTACACATGTCGAAATTATACTCGCGCATATTTACGTCATTTAATCAAAGCAGATGAAACATTTGGTATTCGTCTAACGACTTATCATAACTTACATTTTCTGCTAAAATTAATGGAGGACATTAGACAAGCTATAAGAGAAGATCGCCTCTTAGATTTTAAAGAGGAGTTTTATGAACAATATGGCTTGAATGTTGAAAATCCAAAAAACTTTTAGAAAAGGAGGATGATTATGGGTTCATTAGTGAGTTTACTGCCGTTAATATTACTGTTTGTTGTAATGTGGTTCTTTATGATACGTCCTCAACAAAAACGTGCTAAAGAGCATCGTCAAATGGTTGAAGCACTAAGATCAGGTCAACGTGTTACAACAATTGGAGGTATTAAAGGTACTGTGCGTGCAGTAGATGAAACAACAGCAGTTATTTCTGTAGATGGAAAAGGTAATGAATTAACATTCGAAAAACAAGCGATTAAGCAAGTTGATCCATCATAAATCAGATTTGTGCAAATTAACCTTGAATTAAAAGATATGGTTTTCCATATCTTTTTTTGTTTTTAAAAGGAAATAGCTTGCGAATATTTCAATCATTCAAGTATGCTAGAAACGTGAGAAAACTCAAATGAGGTGTTTATGTGAAAAAAATAAGTAGACTTATCGCATTTTTACTTATTGTCATATTATTGTTAGGTGGTATGGCAATGAGTTTTAGAGATGTGGTTAAAAATGTGAACTTGGGTCTCGATTTACAAGGTGGATTTGAGGTACTATACCAAGTTGAACCTTTAAAGAAAGGAGATAAAATAGACGATACGGCTGTACAATCAACAGCTAAGACACTTGAGCAACGTGTAAACGTATTAGGGGTATCTGAACCTAAAATACAAGTTGAAGATGGTAATAGAATCCGTGTTCAATTAGCGGGTGTTAAAGACCAAAATCAAGCACGTGAAATCCTATCATCGCAAGCGAATTTGACGATTCGTGACGCAGAGGATCATGAACTTTTGACCGGAAAAGATTTAGTTCAAGGATCAGCTAAACAAGAGTTCAAACAAAATACCAATCAACCTGCTGTAACGTTCCAACTTAAAGACAGCAACAAATTTAGGGAAGTTACAGAGAAAATCTCTAAAAAAACAGAAAACGTTATGGTTGTTTGGTTAGATTTCAAAAAAGGTGATAGCTATCAAAAAGAAAAAACTAAAGAAGATCCTAAATATATATCAGCTGCAACTGTAGATGAGCCTATTAACTCTAAAAATGTTGAAATTTCAGGAGGCTTCCAAGGTGAAGATGGTATCGCTGAAGCAAAACAAATTGCTGATTTATTAAATTCCGGTTCATTACCAGTAGATTTAAATGAAATTTATTCTACGTCTGTCGGAGCACAATTTGGTCAAGATGCTTTAGATAAAACGATATACGCATCAATTATAGGAATCAGTCTTATATTTATCTTTATGCTACTGTTCTATCGCATTCCTGGGATTGTAGCGGTCATAACACTGACTACATACATTTATCTAACGCTCGTGGCATTTAACTTTATTTCAGGTGTCCTAACACTTCCAGGTCTTGCTGCGTTAGTATTAGGTGTAGGGATGGCTGTTGATGCTAATATTATTATGTATGAACGAATCAAAGATGAATTAAGAATTGGACGTACATTAAAACAAGCATATAAACGCGCAAATAAAAGCTCCTTTATTACTATTCTCGATGCAAACTTAACTACTGTATTAGCAGCGACTGTACTGTTTTTCTTTGGTGAAAGTTCAGTTAAAGGGTTTGCGACTATGTTATTACTCGCCATTTTAATGAGTTTTGTAACAGCAGTATTTTTAACTCGTATTTTACTTGCGCTATTAGTACATTCAAATGTGTTCAAGAAAAAACTATGGTGGTTTGGTGTTAAACAACAACAAATACACAATATTAATGAAGGTTATGATGTGTCAGATCTATCCACTCCATATGATCGTATTGATTTTATGAAATTAGCTAAACCTTTATTTGCATTCAGTAGTCTAGTTATACTCGCAGGTGTCGTCATATTATTTATTTTCAAACTAAATCTAGGTATTGATTTTACATCAGGTACTCGAGTAGATTTACAAAGTGATAGTCCCTTAAAACAAGGTGATGTAGAGCGGAAAATGGAAGACATCAACTTAGCACCAGATCAAATTTCAATTGGTGGTACAAAAGATGATAACCTTTCAATGCAATATAAAGATGACTTAACTAAAGATGAGATTGCGCAACTAAAAACTGCACTAAATGATGCTTATGGTCATGAACCATCAGTCAACACAGTATCACCAGTCATTGGGCAAGAACTTGCAAAAAATGCGATGTTGGCAGTTTTATTAGCGTCAATTGGTATGATTATATATATTACATTACGATTCGAGTGGCGTATGGGTATTGCCTCAATTATTTCACTATTACACGATGCATTTATGATTATCGCTGTTTTCAGTTTGTTCCGTATTGAAGTTGATATCACATTCATAGCTGCTGTACTTACAATTATTGGTTACTCGATTAACGATACGATTGTAACATTTGATCGTGTTCGAGAAATGCTTTCTAAAGTTAAAGTTATTACTAAAGAATCTGAAATAGATTACATCGTTAATAGCTCAATTCGACAAACATTGACACGTTCTTTTAATACAGTCTTAACAGTTGTTATTGTAGTTGTTGCTTTATTAGTATTAGGAGCGTCAAGTATATTTAACTTCTCTTTAGCGTTATTAATCGGTTTAATTTCAGGTGTATATTCATCTATCTTCATTGCGGTACCACTTTGGGGAATGTTGAAAAAACGCGAGCTTCGTAAATCTAATAATCACAAATTAGTTGTGTATAAGCGCAAACGCTCAAATGACGAAAAAGTATTAGTTTAATAATAGCTAAGTGATTGAATAGATATATTCATCTGTTCAATCACTTTTTTAATGTATCATTACTTTTTATTTACGTAAAAATTCGATATAATACGTTTGGGAAAGAGGCGGTAAAGTATGATTCAGTCTAAATATCAATGGCTATCTCGAGAAGAAAAGACTTCCATTACATCATCTTTAATTGAAAAATTTAATTTAACACCAATTATGCGTAAAGTGTTAGAAAGCAAAGACATTACGACAGAATCTTCAATTGAAGAGATACTGTCTTCTAATGCTATCAATCATGACTCTAAACAATTAAGTGATATAGAAAAAGCAACTGAACGTATACATAATGCAATAAACAAGCAAGAACCGATTTTAGTATATGGAGATTACGATGCTGATGGTGTAACCTCTACGACGATTTTAGTCGATGTGCTAGAGCGTTTAGGAGCTGTAGTCAGTTGGTATATCCCTAATCGTTTTACAGAAGGGTATGGTCCAAGTGAACTCGCGTTTCGCAATGCGCATGATGAAGGGATTCAGTTGATTATTACTGTAGATAATGGCATTCAAGGTCATAATGAGATTCGTCTTGCGAAAGATTTAGGTATGGATGTGATTGTTACTGATCATCACGAGATAGGCGAAACATTGCCTGAAGCTTTTGCAATAGTTCATCCCATGCATCCAGAATATAGTTATCCATTTCAATATTTATGCGGTGCAGGCGTCGCGTTAAAATTAGCTCAAAATTTAATTTCTGATATTCCTAGTGAATATTGGATATTAGCAATGATTGGTACAATTGCGGATTTAGTGCCACTTAAAGATGAAAATCGCTATATTGTAAAAAAAGGACTCTCACTAATTAATGATAGAGTACCGGTTGCGATTAGTGCGCTTTTAAACCAAGCGGGATTTAGTGAGACGATTACTGAAGAAACAATAGGATTTTTAATTGGTCCTCGATTAAATGCAGTAGGTCGCTTGGAAGAAGCATCATTAGCTGTTGAATTACTTATGACTAAGGAAATAGAAGAAGCGGAGTTTTTAGCAGAACAAGTTGAATATTTTAACAATGAACGTAAGGCAATTGTCGAGGACATTACAGAAGAAGCTATGGATATGGCTGAAATAGACATTAAAAACGGTCATCAATTTTTACTTCTTGCACAAGAAGGATGGCACGAAGGTGTGCTGGGTATTGTAGCATCAAGAATCGTAGAACAATTCAACTTACCGACTATGATACTAAATATTGATCGACAGCAATCGACTGCAAAAGGGTCAGCTAGAAGTATCACTCAAGTGTCAATGTATGACATTCTAAATGAACATCGAACACTGATAGATAAGTTTGGTGGGCATCATATGGCCGCTGGATTAACATTATCAGTCGATCAAGTTGACCCATTAAGAGAAGCTTTGAATAAATGGATGACTCTGCATTTTGAAGATGAAGACCTCAAACCTGAAAAACAAATTGATGCAGTGTTAGATATTGAGGATATCACAATTGAGAATATCCAATCTATTGAGCGTTTAAGACCATTTGGGTCAGAATTTAATCGACCAATTTTCCGATTCAATCGCTTAGTGATTCAAGATGCAAAAGGTATAGGGCAACAAAAAAAGCATTTAAAAATAGCTTTTACAGAGCAAAACCTTCAAGGATTATATTGGAATCAAGGTGATTTAGCTCAGGTTATGACGAAAGATCAATCTATTGATGCTCTTGGTGAATTACAAATTAATGAATGGAATGGTTTTCAGACTCCACAAATTATATTAAAAGATTTAAAAAGTGATGAGCGACAGATATTAGATTATCGCAATAAAACTAAACATTTACCCGAATTTAATGCACAGACTTGTTATCTCATACATCCTTCAGAGGATAAAAAAAGTGATAATGAATTTTATTATGGAGAACCGATTGAAGCACGATATGAAAAGTGTGTATTTAGAGATTTACCTCTTACGATTGAGGATATTCAAACATCACTTCAACATATTAATGCATCTCAAATTTATCTCGTATTTAACCATCAAAAATCGATTTATTTTGAAGGTGTTCCAAAAGTTGAAGTATTTAAAAAATGTTATAAAGCCTTGTATCAAAAAGGTAAAACAAATTTAGTTCAAGAAGGAATGCAATTAAGTCAATTTTTAAAAGTTGACCCAAATATACTTAAATTTATCTTAAAGGTATTTTTAGATTTAGGACTAATTGCACAAAAAAATGGTACTATAGAGATAGTACCTACACAGCAAAAGCTTTCCATTGAATCAAGCCGTGTATATCAAGCACGCCTTGAGCGTATTAATGTTGAAAAAATATTATTATATCAGGATTTTAGTTCGACGAGAAATTGGATTGAAGCTCAAATGTTAAAGGAAAACTAGGAGGACATTATGGATTTAAAACAGTATGTTTCAGAAGTAAAAGATTGGCCTAAAGAAGGCGTTAATTTTAAAGATATTACAACAATTATGGACAATGGTGAAGCTTATGGATATACAACGAATAAGATAGTTGAATATGCTAAATCAAAAAATGTAGACATAGTTGTTGGACCAGAAGCACGCGGATTTATTATTGGGTGCCCTGTTGCTTATGCAATGGGTATAGGTTTTGCACCTGTTCGAAAAGAAGGCAAGTTACCACGTGAAGTCATTCGCTATGAATACGACCTTGAATATGGTAGCAATGTTTTAACGATGCACAAAGATGCAATTAAACCAGGACAACGTGTCTTAATTACTGATGATTTATTGGCAACTGGTGGAACAATCGAAGCAGCAATTCATTTAGTTGAAAAACAAGGTGGTATTGTAGCTGGGATTGCATTTATTATAGAACTTGCATATCTTAAAGGAATGGATAAAATTAAAGGTTATGATGTTTTAACATTGATTTCTTATGATGAATAGTAAGGTTATGAAGGAACACGTTTAAAGTGTGGTTAGGATACAGTTAACAGGGATATGATTTGAAATGACTTAATAGAAATTGTGTTATTCAAATTTTCATGTCATTTAAAAACTCTTAGTTTAAGGCTCTCGTTGTTTGATTATCGGAGTACTATGACGTCTTAACCCCTTACTGTGTTCTTTTTTTGTAGAAGGAATATATACATTAAAATTTGAATTTAACATCTGTTCATATTTTGAAATTCTCGCTAATAAATGGTTCAATTCTCAACAATCCTGTAGTATGATATAGATATTATTTAAATGTGGGGGTGTCCTTATGAACAACGAATATCCGTATAGCGCCGATGAAGTTCTGTATAAAGCAAAAACATACTTAAGTAAAGAGCAATATGAATATGTATTAAAAAGTTACCATATCGCTTATAAAGCACATGAAGGCCAATTTAGAAAAAACGGGTTACCATACATTATGCATCCCATACAAGTTGCTGGTATTTTGACTGAAATGCATCTTGATGGCCCTACTATTGTTGCTGGGTTCTTACACGATGTGATTGAAGATACATCATATACATTTGATGATGTTGCTAAAAAGTTCAATGTTGAAATTGCGACGATTGTTGACGGTGTTACTAAATTGAAGAAAGTGAAATACCGTTCTAAAGAAGAGCAACAAGCAGAAAACCATAGAAAATTATTTGTAGCTATTGCAAAAGATGTGCGTGTGATATTAGTTAAGCTAGCAGATAGATTACATAATATGAGAACGTTACGTGCGATGCCACGAGAAAAACAAATCCGAATTTCAAAAGAGACTTTAGAAATCTATGCACCTTTAGCACATCGATTAGGAATCAATACAATTAAATGGGAACTCGAAGATATTGCGCTACGTTATATTGATAATATCCAGTATTTCCGTATTGTGAACTTAATGAAAAAGAAAAGAAGTGAACGTGAAGCATATATAAAAAATGCGATTCAAAATATTCAAAAAGAGATGGATATTATGAAAATCGATGGTGAGATAAATGGGCGCCCCAAGCACATCTATAGCATTTATCGTAAAATGATGAAACAAAAAAAGCAGTTTGATCAGATTTTTGATTTATTAGCAGTGCGTGTTATCGTTAATTCTATAAAAGATTGTTATGCTGTTCTAGGCCTTGTACATACATTATGGAAACCGATGCCTGGACGTTTCAAAGATTATATCGCAATGCCAAAACAAAACATGTATCAGTCTTTACATACGACTGTTGTAGGGCCTAATGGAGATCCGCTAGAAATTCAAATTCGAACTTATGAAATGCATGAAATCGCAGAACATGGTGTTGCAGCGCATTGGGCATATAAAGAAGGTAAACAAATAAATTCAGACCAACAACCTTATCAAAAGAAATTAAATTGGCTAAACGATATAGCGGAGACAGATCACACTTCCTCAGATGCTCAAGAATTTATAGAATCATTAAAATTTGATTTACAAAGTGATAAAGTATATGCCTTCACACCAGCAAGTGATGTTATTGAATTACCTTATGGTGCAGTACCTATCGATTTTGCATATGCTATTCATAGTGAAGTAGGCAACAAAATGATAGGTGCCAAGGCAAATGGTAAAATTGTACCTATTGATTATGTTTTACAGACCGGCGATATTGTTGAAATTCGTACAAGTAAGCATTCCTATGGACCTAGTCGTGATTGGCTAAAAATTGTTAAATCATCAAGTGCCAAGAGTAAAATTAAAAGTTTCTTCAAAAAACAAGACCGCTCTTCAAATATTGAAAAAGGAAAATTTATGGTTGAAGCAGAATTGAAAGAACAGGGCTTTAAACCGGAAGAGGTATTAACAGAGCAGAATATTAAAATTGTTAATGATAAATATAATTTTGCTAACGAAGAAGATTTATATGCTGCTGTTGGCTTTGGTGGAGTGACTTCAAATCAAATTGTTAATAAATTAACAGAGCGTATTCGAATTGAACATAAACAAAAAGCATTAAATCAAGCGCAAGAAGTGACGAAATCGGTTCCGATAAAAGACTCAATTACTACAGATTCCGGCGTTTATGTTGAAGGATTGGATAATGTATTGATTAAGTTATCGAAATGTTGTAATCCGATTCCTGGGGATAAAATTGTAGGATACATTACTAAAGGTCACGGTATTAAAGTGCATCGTACTGATTGTCCAAATATCAAAAATGAAACGGATCGTTTAATAGATGTAGAATGGGTAAAATCAAAAGATGCTTCTCAAAAATATCAAGTGGATTTAGAGGTAACCGCTTATGATCGTAATGGATTATTAAATGAAGTGTTACAAGCAGTTACAACTACGAAAAGTCAATTGGTTAAAGTCTCAGGTAAATCTGATGTCGATAAAAATGCCATTATTAATCTAAGTATTATGGTCAAAAATGTTAATGAAGTTTTTAAAGTTGTAGATAAAATAAAACAACTTGGAGATATTTATACGGTTTCAAGAGTATGGAATTAGAGGTGAGTAATAATCATGAAAGTTGTAGTTCAAAGAGTTAAATCTGCTGCAGTAAAAAATGATACAATTCACAATAAAATTGGACAAGGCTATTGTTTATTAGTAGGTTTGAAAGCATCTGATACTGAGGAAGATGCAAAAGTACTTGCGAAAAAAATTGCAAACGCACGACTTTTTGAAGATGTTAGTGGTAAGTTAAATGATAATATTCAACAAATAGATGGTGAAATTTTATCTATTTCTCAATTTACTTTATATGCAAATGTAAAAAAAGGGAATCGTCCGAGTTTTACAGATGCAATGCACCCAACAGAAGCTGAACAATTATATGAAAAATTCAATTCATATTTAACAGATTTGGGTATAAATGTGGAAACAGGAGAATTTGGAACGGATATGAGTATTGATATTCAAAATGAAGGGCCTGTTACTGTTATTTATGAAAGTGAAGATGGCAAAATAATATGAGTCAATTTGAAAAGTGGTTAAAATCTAAAAATATTAAAACGACTCAATTTTACTTTATCCTTCTTATATTAGCGATTTTAATGGCTGTGTTGATCTCTTTTTTATTACTTAATCATAAAGATGAAAAAAAGTTACAGTTAACAGAGAATGCTGAAATCAGAACGGGGCCTAATGCGGGATACCCAGAAATATATAAGGTTCATAAAGGAGACATATTTAATATCGTTTCTAAAGAAGGTAAATGGATTGAAGTCATTGATCAAAGTGAAACCAAAAAAGGTTGGATAGCTGGTTGGCATACTTCTTTAAATATCAAACCTGATGTTGATCCTAATGCTGATCCGTTAAGAGGGAAAACTATTGTGCTCGACCCTGGTCATGGCGGTGGAGATCAAGGTGCTTCAGGCCAAACACCCAAAAAGACCCTTGAAAAAAATATCACCCTTAAAACTGCTTTAGAGCTAAAAAATCGTCTAGAAAGTAAAGGGGCCAAAGTCAAAATGACACGGGATGATGATACGTATGTCAAATTAAAAGATCGTAAAGCAGATGGAGATGTATTTATTAGTATTCATAACGATGCTTTAGAATCAAATAATGCTAATGGTGCTACAGTGTATTGGTATCATGAACAACAAGAACGACTTGCAGATGTGCTTAATGCAAGTATTCAGAAAAAAGCATTACTTTCGAATAGAGGATCAAGACAAGAAAACTATCAAGTGTTACGTCAAACTAAGCTTCCTGCTGTTTTATTAGAATTAGGCTATATTAGTAATCCAACTGATGAAGTGATGATGCGTGATAAAAATTATCGTGCTATCGTAGAAGAGGCAATTGTGGATGGTTTGGAAACATATTTTTTAAGTTAATGTCTTGAAAGTATTTTCAAAAACAGGTATCATTGTAGTTGAATTTTATAATTAAAACCGTTTGTATTCTTGAAAGATTATGGTGAGATGTCATTTTACAAAGAGAATTTATCCTCGGCTGAAAGATAAATCTTCGAATCATAATTTATGAACACAAGAAGAGGGATGCTATGCAAAGTAGTGTCGATTAGCTAACGTTACTAGCTTAGAGAAGAGGTTGAAGTCGTCAACTTTATTTAATTTAGTGTATTTAAGCTAAGTTAATCTCTTGAATAAGGGTGGCAACACGTCTTAAATTAACGTCCCTTGTATGTAATGATGCATGCAAGGGGCTTTTTTATATTTATAAAAGTGAACGAGGTGGTTTGATTATGATTAAAATCCCAAGAGGTACACAAGATATTTTGCCTTCAGAATCACCGAAATGGCAATATATCGAAAATCAACTTAAAACTTTGATGGAGCGTTATAACTATCAAGAAATACGTACACCTATTTTTGAAAGTACTGATCTATTCGCTAGAGGTGTGGGTGACTCAACAGATGTAGTTCAAAAAGAAATGTATACATTTAAAGATAAAGGAGATCGTAGCTTAACGTTACGTCCGGAAGGTACAGCAGCTGTAGTGAGAAGTTATATTGAAAATAAAATGCAGGGCTTACCTAATCAACCGGTAAAATTATATTATAATGGTCCAATGTTTAGATATGAACGTAAACAAAAAGGACGCTATCGTCAATTTAATCAGTTTGGAGTAGAAGCGATTGGTACTGAAGATCCATCTATTGATGCGGAGATTTTAGCGATGGTGATGCACATCTATGAATCATTCGGCTTGAAAAAACTGAAATTAGTGATTAATAGTGTCGGAGATCTTGATTCTCGAAAAGACTATCAAGAAGCTCTAAGAAACCACTTTAAACCGGTTATTCATACGTATTGTGCAGATTGTCAAAATCGTATAGACACTAACCCAATGAGAATATTAGACTGTAAAATTGATCGTGACAAGCCTGAAATGAAAACTGCGCCGGCTATTACTGATTATCTAAATGATTATTCTAAATCTTATTTTGAAGCGGTAAAAGCACATTTAGACCGTTTGGGTATTAACTATGTTGTTGATCCTACACTAGTGCGTGGATTAGATTATTACACCCACACTGCTTTTGAACTCATGATGGATAATGATGAGTATGATGGTGCAATTACAACATTATGTGGTGGCGGTAGATACAATGGTTTACTAGAATTATTAGATGGTCCAAAACAAACTGGTATTGGGTTTGCTTTAAGTATTGAACGCTTATTACTAGCACTAGAAGAAGAAGGCATTGAACTACCAGTTGAAAATCCAATCGATTTATTTGTCGCTACAATGGGCGAAACTGCTGATAATTATGCAGTCAAATTATTAAACGATTTACGTCATCAAGGTGTTAAAGTAGATAAGGATTATCTATCACGTAAATTAAAAGGTCAAATGAAACAGGCGGATCGCTTGAATGCTAAATATACAATTGTTTTAGGTGATCAAGAACTAGAACAAAATCAAGTAGAAGTTAAAAACATGCAATCTGGAGAAACATCATCTGTAACACTGGATGCTATTGCAAGTTATATTTTAGAGGAGATGAAATAATGACGAAAAGAACAACATATTGCGGCTTAGTAACAGAAGAGTATTTAGGTCAAGAAATAACATTAAAGGGATGGGTTCACAATCGTCGTGATTTAGGTGGACTAATCTTTGTTGACGTTCGTGATCGTGAAGGGTTTGTACAAGTTGTGTTTAACCCGGATTTTTCCAAAGAAGCACTTGAGACAGCTGAACGTATTCGTTCGGAATATGTTGTAGAAGTGACAGGAACAGTTTCTAAACGTGATGAAGAGACAATCAACCCTAAAATAAAAACAGGACAAGTAGAAGTTCAAGCTAAATCAATTCGTATTATTAACAAGTCAGAAACACCACCTTTTTCAATTAATGAAGAAAACTTGAATGTAGATGAAAATATCCGATTAAAATATCGTTATTTAGATTTAAGAAGAGAAGAATTTGCACGTACATTCAAAATGAGACACCAAATCACACAATCAATTCGACGTTATTTAGATGGAGAAGGATTCTATGATGTTGAAACACCGATTTTAACTAAATCGACACCTGAAGGGGCACGTGACTATTTGGTACCTTCGCGTGTACATGAAGGTGAATTTTACGCGTTACCACAATCTCCACAGTTGTTTAAACAATTATTAATGGTTAGTGGTTTTGATAAATATTATCAAATTGTAAAATGTTTTAGAGATGAAGACTTACGTGCAGATCGTCAACCTGAATTTACACAAGTCGATATGGAAATGAGTTTTGTTGAACAAGAAGATGTTATGAATCTTGGTGAAGCAATGCTTAAGCAAGTCGTTTCTGATGTTAAAGGTATTACGATTAATGAGTCATTCCCACGTATGACTTATGCTGAAGCGATGGAGCGTTACGGTAGTGATAAACCGGATACACGTTTTGGTATGGAGTTACTTGACGTATCAAAATTAGGTGAAATCATGGACTTTAAAGTTTTCAAAAATGCTATTGAAAATGGAGGACAAATTAAAGCCTTAGTTGTAGAAGATGCGGCTAATGATTATACTCGTAAAGATATTGACGGATTAACTGAATTTGTAAATATTTACGGAGCTAAAGGTTTAGCGTGGGTAAAAGTTGTTGATGAAGGTCTCACAGGGCCAATTGCTAGATTTTTTGAAGATGAACATGTGAGTGAATTACAACAGTTAACTAGTGCAAAACCAGGAGATTTAGTATTATTTGTGGCAGATTCTAAAGAGGTTGTAGCACAAAGTTTAGGTGCATTACGTATTAAATTAGGAAAAGAACGTGGATTAATTGATCCTGATAAACTGAATTTCTTATGGGTGACTGATTGGCCACTATTTGAATACGACGATGAGGCACATCGTTATGTTGCAGCTCACCATCCGTTCACTTCACCTAAAAAAGAAGATATCGATAAACTTGAATCTGATCCTGAAAATGTTCAAGCACAAGCTTATGATATTGTACTCAATGGTTATGAGCTAGGTGGTGGATCAATCCGTATTCATGAAGGTTCACTTCAAGAAAAAATGTTTAAAGCGTTAGGGTTTAGTGAAGAAGAAGCGAAAGCTCAATTCGGTTTCTTATTAGATGCATTTAAATTTGGTGCACCGCCTCATGGTGGTATAGCCCTTGGTTTAGATAGACTGGTAATGCTTTTAACAGGTCAAACTAATTTACGCGATACAATTGCATTTCCTAAAACAGCATCTGCAACTGATTTATTGACAGATGCACCAAGCACGGTATCAGAAAGACAATTAGATGAGTTATCTTTACGTATCAAAAAATAAAGTCAATTTATAATTTAGAAAAGTGATATTGCTTGCGAATTACCATAATTGTGATATGATTGGAGTATAAGATAGTCATCTGTAATGTTCGTAAGTTCGCTGTATGTATTTTGACCTAACACTCTTTGATCAGGGAGTCCAATAGGTTTTCTTGCAGCGCACACGCCTTTATAGAAGGACGTGCAAAACAAGAAACAGGACACCCACCTGTATTTAGCAGGCCAAAATGATCAAGCACTTTAAACTACGGCAGAACGGATTCTATCGGTACGCAAGACTTTATGTCTTGCGTATTTTTTTGATATAAAATTAATAGAATTTGAGATGAAGGAGTTCAATGAATAATGACGAAACATCAATTTTCAAGGAACGAACTTGCTATTGGTCAAGAAGGACTCAAACAGTTAAATGATACAACGGTAGTTGTCCTAGGTGTAGGTGGTGTAGGTTCATTTGCAGCAGAAGCCCTAGCGAGAACAAACATTGGTCATATTATTTTAATAGATAAAGATGACGTCGATATTACAAATGTCAATCGTCAAATCCATGCTTTAACGACTACAATTGGTCAAAGTAAAGTGACATTAATGGAGGAGCGCATTAAACTTATAAATCCTGAATGTAAAGTAACGCCATTGCATATGTTTTACACAGAGGATACATATGAGCAACTGTTTAATGACTATGATATAGATTATGTTATAGATGCTAGTGATACAATTATATATAAAGTTCATTTGATGGAACAATGTTTAAATAGAGGGATTAAAATCATTTCAAGTATGGGTGCAGCAAATAAAACTGACCCAACACGTTTTAAAATAGAAGATATTTCTAAAACAAATACAGATCCTATCGCTCGTGTGATTAGAAACAAATTGAAACAAAAAGGAATTAAAAAAGGAATTCCTGTAGTATTTTCTGATGAAAGTCCAATTATAATTCGTGAGGATGTTAAAGCGAAGGTTGGAGACGCCAAAGGGATGAACCGAAAAGCGCAAATGCCACCTTCCTCAAATGCTTACGTTCCAAGTGTGGTAGGTTTAATTTGTGCAAGTTATGTATGTAATGATATTTTAAAAGCAATTCCAGTTCAACGTATTAAAGACAAATAATAATAAAAAGCATTAGACTTATTAATAAAGTGTCTGCAATGAGTTTGTATTAGTGACACTTAAAGTCTAATGCTTTTTGTACTTGAAACCTTATTGCAATATTATCTTGATTTTTTTAAGTTTTGATAAATTTCACTTAGTTGTTTTTCAAACTTGGAGGTTGTTTTAGGTTTATAATAACTTCGACTTTTTAGTAAATCTGGTAGATATTGTTGCGTAATATATCCATTTTCAAAATCATGTGGATATTGGTAACCAATTGATCTACCCAGTGATTTAGCACCTTGATAGTGTCCATCTTTTAAATGGTCAGGAATTTGTCCAATTTTACCTTGACGAATATCTTGCAATGCACTATCTATAGCTTTGTAAGCAGAATTGGACTTAGGTGAAAGGCATAATTCAATGACAGCTTGACTTAAAG
Source organism: Staphylococcus canis (assembly GCF_016238445.1). GTDB lineage: Bacteria > Bacillota > Bacilli > Staphylococcales > Staphylococcaceae > Staphylococcus > Staphylococcus canis. Next base: position 3,120 of record NZ_JABANU010000002.1, on the reverse strand, counting down.
GTATTCGAGCTTCTGGTAATCCTAATCTTTCAGCTGCTTCTATTGCAGCTAATGTTCTTTGACCAGCTCCAGGTGATGCAAGTCCAATATCTTCATAGCTTACAACAAGTAATCGTCGTGTGATTGTAGGTAAATCACCAGATTGAATCAAACGAGCTAAATAGTGCAATGCAGCGTCGACATCACTGCCGCGTATAGACTTTTGAAATGCACTCATAATGTCATAATGCATATCTCCATCTTTATCACTGATAAAAGCGCCACGTTGTAAACAATCTTCTGCGTCATTGAGCGTGATATGAATTGGATTGTCTTGAGCACTTAAGACTGCAAGCTCTAATGCATTTAATGCACTTCTTACATCACCTTGACTTTGTGTGGAAAAATATTCAAAAGCGTCGTCATCGACTGAAACTTGATATTGTTTTAATCCTCTGTTTTCATTAGCAAGTGCTTGCTTTAAAGCTTGTTTAATTTGATCAGAATTTAGTGGATGTAGTTCAAATATCTGCGCTCTCGAACGAATAGCTGGATTGATTGCATGATAAGGATTTGACGTAGTTGCACCAATTAGTACTATTTTCCCATTCTCCAAATGTGGTAATAAAAAGTCTTGTTTTGCTTTGTCCAAACGATGAATTTCATCGAGTAGAAGTATAATTTGGCCAGATATTTTACTTTCTTCAACGATATATTGCATATCTTTTTTTGAATGAGAAACTGCATTGAGTTGTCTAAACTTATATTGCGTACTTCCAGCAATAGCTTGAGCGATGCTTGTTTTTCCAATACCCGGTGGTCCATATAAGATCATGGAAGACAGTCTTTTAGCATTAACCATTCTTCTAATAATACCATTAGGGCCAACAAGGTGTTCTTGACCGATAATTTCATCAATGTTTTGCGGTCTCATACGTGAAGCTAAAGGTTCTACAGTCATTTTAAAATTCTCCAATCATTACATCATAAAAGTATCAAAATGTGTTATGGTTTGTAGTGTGATTGCATAGGTATTATAATAATATAAATAATACTAAATTTTAAGTAAATTGGACTACGTAAGGTGAGGTTAAAACATGAAAATATCGACTAAAGGTAGGTATGGTCTAACTTTAATGATTGCTTTAGCGAAACGTAAAGGTACGGGATGTGTTTCGTTAAAAACAATTGCAGAAGAGAATGATTTAAGTGATTTGTATTTAGAACAACTAGTTGGTCCATTAAGAAATGCTGGACTAATCCGTAGTGTTAGAGGTGCAAAAGGTGGATATGAACTTAAAATGCCAGCAGATGAAATTACAGCAGGAGACATTATTCGCTTATTAGAAGGACCAATTACCATTGTTGAACGTATTGAGTCAGAGCCACCTGCTCAACAAAAATTGTGGCTTCAAATGCGTGATGCAGTTAAAGATGTTCTTGACCAAACAACATTGCAATCTTTAGCTGATTATAAAGAAGAATCAGATAAACTAGAAGGCTATATGTTCTTTATCTAATCTTCTAATTCGAACGATACATTAAATCATAATATTATGAGATGGGGGATTCCATATGGAAAAGTATCTATTAAATGATAAACAACATATTGATCAACTCGGGTTTGGGACATATAAACTTAATGGTATACAAGGTGCTCATGCAATAAGTAGCGCTTTACAATTAGGATATCGTGTGCTTGATACTGCTTATAATTATGAAAATGAGGGGACTGTTGGCCGTGGTATTCAATTAAGTGGCGTTCCACGTAGCGAAATTTTTATAACTTCGAAACTTCCTGGACGTTATCAATCTTATGATGATGTTTTTACAACAATTCAAGAGTCCCTTTATCGTTTAGGTGTTGACTATATAGATTTATATCTGATTCATTGGCCAAATCCTAAACAAGGAAAATACGTAGAAGCGTGGCAAGCGATGATTGCTGCACAAAAAGCTGGATTAATAAAATCTATTGGCGTATGTAATTTTTTACCAGAGTATATTGAAAAACTTGAAAAAGAAACAGGCGTTTTACCTGTAGTGAATCAAGTAGAATGTCACCCTTATTTTAATCAAAAAGAGCTCATCGAGTATCATCATGATAAAAATATACTTACGGAAGCATGGAGTCCATTAGGTCGAGATAATGGTGTCATGGAGGAAGATACACTTAAGCATATTGCAGACAAATATAATAAAACAGTCGCACAAGTGATTTTAAAATGGCATATTCAAAAAGGTGTAATGCCAATACCAAAAGCAACATCAAAAACACGACAATTGGAGAATTTATCAGTGTTTGACTTTGAGTTATCCACTGAAGATTTAAAGCAAATCGATAGTTTATCAAAGCCTGATGGTCGACGAAAAAATCAAGACCCAGCTGTATATGAAGAATTCTAAAGTTAATGTTTAAACTCTGAAAAATGTGGAATACTGATTAAGACAATATTATTCAAGGAGGGGCTTCAAATGGCTGAAGGCGAAAACAAATTTGAACAAGCAAAAGGAAATGTAAAAGAAACTGTAGGTAACGTTACGAATAATAAAGAATTAGAAAATGAAGGTAAAGGTGACAAAGCTTCAGGTAAAGCGAAAGAAGTCGTTGATAATGTTAAAGAGAAAGCGAATGACGTTATCGATAAGTTTAAAAAATAAGGGAGCATATTAGATGGATAAAAAACAAGGACAAGAATACTTAAATAAAGCAAAAGACGCTTATGATAAGTATCAAAATGCTCAAAATAAAGACAATAATAAAACAAATGATGATAAAAATAATAGTATTTTAGATAAAGCGAAAGATGCGCTAGATCAATTTACAAATGATAAAAAATAATCGTAGTATTATTGTTGATTATCTTTGATTAATAAAGAAATACTATTTACCTAAAAAAGAAGGTAAAGCACATTCTAACATTTATAGGCTCTTTGTCAACGTCGGTTGGTGAAGACAAAACGTACTAAGTTGCTATTTTTAGTGACTTGGTACGTTTTTTATGTTCACTTACAAACATCCTAGAAATAACTAATATTCTATTTCTGAAATTATAAAAGTTTCTATAACCGTAAGACACACGCTTAATAAGTTTAATTTTATTGTTAATACCTTCAATTGGTCCATTTGTTAAATGGGGG
>NZ_JABANU010000019.1 GCF_016238445.1 Staphylococcus canis | reverse complement strand
TACTTACTATCTAGTTTTGAATGTACAATACATTCAATGTTTATCTGGTGCCTATGGCAAAGAGGTCACACCTGTTCCCATGCCGAACACAGAAGTTAAGCTCTTTAGCGCCGATGGTAGTCGGACTTACGTTCCGCAAGAGTAGGACGGTGCCAGGTTTTCATAATTTCTTCGGTAACGACTAGTCAAAGTGACTAGTCGTTTTTTTGATGTGCTATCAAATGGTACTGGTCAGTTCAATCAAGGTGGTTCCGCAACAGTACACTCAAGTTGCCTAACCACCTTTTCTTTCAGTTCTATAGTAAATTTAGGCATCTAACATTTATCATTTTGATGCCATTGGATTGATTTATGATTGCACCTGTAGAGTTGCTTACAATTATAGAGATATCTATACCATTTTATATTAAAACTAAAAAATAACAGTTAGTGAGGTCACTAACCGTTAAAATATAAAAGCATTTATTTTTAAAAGAAAGGCATTAGACGGCTTGCTTTAATAATATCCTCGGTGTAGAAAAATTGTTTACCTTGCCCCGTATAAGCGGGCTCTAAAATCATATTCGTTGTGGCAGCATATAACCATTTGGGGTGAATCCCGCAATTTAAAATTTCTTGATACTCTTGAAAAGTTTTATCCCAATCTAAGTTTATTTTAGGTTCCTGCATACCGATCACCTCATTATGATTATAGAACATATGTACGTATTTGAAAAGTTCATGTATACCGTTATACTAATGAGGTGAAATAAACTATTTTTACTAATAGGGAGTGTAATATAGTGCAACGTCCGTTATGGCATAAACTAAAACAATGGTCTGAACATGAACCGATTTCAATGCATGTTCCTGGACATAAAAATGGAACAATTGGAGATATGGGCTTTGTTCATCCACAATATGATATTACAGAAATTACAGGATTTGATGATTTGCATCACCCTGAGGCAGTGCTTCACGAAAGTATGGAACAGATTCGCAAACATCCAGATTATGATGCATATTATCTTGTAAATGGGACGACGAGTGGTATTTTAGCTGTGATTCATGCTTTTCAATCAATCAATGGGGAGATATGCATGAATCGACATGTACATAAATCGGTATTTAATGCGCTCGATTTGGGACAACAGACAGCTCAAATTATGCAAACGAAGGTGAGTTCGCTAACAGGCCAATATGTTCAACCGGTATGGTCATCTCAATTATCACAAAATGGAAAATTAGGAGTAATTACATATCCGAATTACTACGGCGAAACGTTTAATATACAACAGTTAATTGAGGAATTTCATTCAGAGGGAATCCCAGTACTCATAGATGAAGCCCATGCTGCACACTTTGATTTAAAGGGGTTTCCAGTTTCTAGTTTAAATTATGGTGCTGATTATGTTGTACAATCTTATCATAAGACACTGCCAAGTTTAACTATGAGTTCAATACTATTTATACATCATAATGCACCTCATCGAGCACGTATTGAATCACTCCTACAGACTTTTCAATCTTCAAGCCCTTCTTATTTATTGATGACGAGTTTAGAGCAAGCGCAAAGCTTTTATAATACGTATGATAGTGACGTGTTTTTTCAAAAGCGCCAACATCTCATTCGTCATCTCAAACAAAACGGGTATACAGTCATTGAGATGGATGATCCTTTAAAACTCGTTATCCGTTATGAAGGATTATCTGGAAAGAGGCTCAAAACACATATGGAAAATTATGCGATTGATGTTGAGTTATCTGACACACAATCTGTGTTATGGATTCTACCGTTATGGTATCAACATGATTACTATCCTTTTAATGATTTAATTGAGAGAATGACAATGTTAGCGAAAGAACTTTCAACGTTATCGTATGATTATCATACAGTGCCAAAGTCTCTATTATTTACTGAAACAGGTCGATATAATCCTGAAGTGATTTTAAACATTCAATCGATACCATATCAAAACGCTCTAGGACATAGATTAGCGGAACATTTAATTCCATATCCACCTGGTATTCCAACTTTATATAAAGGCGAAGTAATTACTAAAGATATGATAAAATTAATAGAATATTGGTCGACTCAACAAATTCGTGTAGAAGGATTGTCCAATGGAAAAATTAAAGTGAAGGATGATTTGTAGTGACACTGTTTATTACCGTAGAAGGCCCGGAAGGTTCTGGGAAAACAACAGTTATTGAAGGTGTGATGGCACGTTTGTCTCAATCATACGATGTCATTCAAACGCGTGAGCCTGGTGGTGTACACACTGCGGAAAAAATCCGACAAATTTTGTTGGATGGTTCTGATATGGATGCACGGACTGAAGCGTTATTGTTTGCGGCAGCTCGACGTGAACATTTAGTAGAGAAAGTGTTACCTGCGCTCAATGAAGGGAAAATTGTATTATGTGATCGATTTATTGATAGTTCACTTGCCTATCAAGGCTATGCACGCCAAATTGGAATGGCAGAAGTACGGGCAATTAATGCATTCGCAATTGAAGGGCGTTATCCTGATTTGACATTATATCTAGATGTGCCAGCTGAAGTGGGTCGTCAAAGAATCCTTGCCAATCAACGTGCGCAAAATCGTCTAGATAAAGAAGATATTGCGTTTCATGAGCGTGTGATTGAAGGGTACCATAAACTCATTCAAAATAATTCAGAACGTATCACAGTTATTGATGCGACAGAGTCTATTGAGAAAGTTATCGACAACGCAGTTAAAGTGATTGAAGATAAATTGCAACATGAATTATAACTTAGTTTATAAAATAATCAATTATTATGACAAGACGTGGTATAATCTAGAAAATGATAATTTAGCCCTATTGTATGATGTGATATAATAACTCATAAGAGGTGTATATACAATGAAAATGATAATCGCGATTGTTCAAGATCAAGATAGCCAAGAACTTTCGGATAAGCTTGTTGAAAACAATTTCCGAGCAACAAAATTAGCGACAACAGGAAGTTTTTTACGTGCAGGCAATACAACATTTTTATGTGGTGTCGATGATGAAAGAGTCGATGAAGCGTTAGACCTTATTGGTGGTACATGTGGAAATCGAGAGCAACTCGTATCTCCAATTACACCATTAGGCGGTAGTGCGGACTCTTACATTCCTTATCCAGTCGAAGTTGAAGTGGGTGGCGCAACAGTATTTGTAATGCCGGTCGAGTCATTCCATCAATTTTAATCGTGATACTAGAGGTTGTGACAGTATTGAATGTACCTTTATTTAAGGTCTATACTGTTTCAACCTTTTTATCATATACTTATTGAAGCGTCTTACCTAATATTATTAAAAGGAAGTCTATGTTATGTTAGAACTCGAACAGCTTACGAAAGCATATCATAATCAAAAATTATCTCATGCTTATTTATTTGAAGGGGATGATGCGGAAACTATGACCACTACAGCACGCCGTTTCGCACAATTAATTTTATGTCAAGATGACGTGCAATGTAGTACAAAGGTTGCGCATCACAACCATCCCGACTTCCAATATATACGAACAGATGAAGCAACGATAAAAAAGGAATCTATTGAACAGCTCGTGCATCATATGAATCAATTACCGATTGAAGGTGCTTATAAAGTATATATTATTCAAGATTTTGAAAAACTGACGACTCAAGGAGAAAACAGTATTTTGAAATTTTTGGAAGAGCCGCCAGAAAACACAGTGGCTATTTTAATATCTACAAAACCCGAGCAAATTTTAGATACGATTCATTCAAGATGTCAGCACGTTTATTTTCGTCCGTTACAACGTGAGGTTTTTGTGCAACGATTAGCAGAATCTGAGGATGAGACGATGAGTAAACCTATCGCTGAATTATTAAGTACATATACCACACAATATGATGTCGCAACGCAACTTAATGAAGAGTTTGAGCTAGCGCCATTGCGTAAACAGATATTACAATGGTGTGATCGTTTATTAAATGCCCAAGATATGGCGCTCATTGGTGTGACGGAATTACTTAAACATGCTAAAAACCGACGCCTCCAACTACTTACACTTTCTGCGATTAATGCGTATTTTCAAGATTTACTGTATATCAAAACTGGTCTATCTGAGCGTCTTACATTTTCAGAGCTTGAAAGTGATTATACAAAGCAAGTGACAACGTTGAGTTATCGTCATCTCGTCTATATTATTGAACAAATTACAGAAGCACATAAAAAGTTAACTCAAAATGTAAATCCAACATTAGTGTTTGAGCAAATTATTATTAGAGTGAAAGGAGGATTCTGATGCCTTTAGTTGTAAGTGTTTATTTTGAAAAATCGAATCGCCTTGAATACTATTCTCCTGAATCCCTCGATTTACACGAAAATCAACAAGTAGTGGTAGAGTCCAAACGTGGTATCGAACTTGGTGTTGTTAAACATACTGTGAGAGAAGTTGAAAAAGAGGATGTTTCATTACCGCTTCAACCCGTTTTACGTGTTGCGACTGATGATGATATTACTAAATATTTAGCTAATGAAAGAGCAGCAATGCGTGCATTAGAGTTATGTCAGTCATTTGTTGCGGAATTAAAGTTAGATATGCGTGTGATTAATTGCGAATATACATTAGACCGTTCTAAAATTATTTATAATTTTACAGCTGACGAGCGTATTGACTTTCGTAAACTCGTTCGAATGCTTGCACAAAAACTAAAAACTCGAATTGAGCTTAGACAAATTGGTGTACGCGACGAAGCTAAAATACTGGGCGGTATTGGTCCATGTGGTCGCTCTTTATGTTGTTCGACATTTTTAGGAGATTTTGAGCCTGTATCAATCAAAATGGCAAAAGATCAAAATTTATCACTTAACCCTAGTAAAATCTCCGGAGCGTGTGGTCGTTTAATGTGTTGTTTAAAATATGAAAATGATTATTATGAATCGGCGCGTGAAAAGTTACCTGATGTGGGAGAGTATGTTGATACGCCAGATGGTCAAGGTGAAGTGGTCAGTTTAAATATGATTACGGTTTCCATGCAAGTACGTTTAGAAGGTGACGAACAGCTGATGGAATATCATATTGAAGAATTAGAAACATTACAATAAGGAGGGTTCATGAGTGGACCGAAATGAGTTGTTCGACCGTTTGATGCAGTTAGAACAAAATGTTACACATGTTTATGAAGATATGCAACAATTAAAATCCTTAACTGTCGAGCTTGTTGAAGAAAATGTAGCACTTCAAATTGAAAATGATAACCTTAAGTCGTTGATCAATGCACAAAAAGAAAATAAAGTGGTTACACCACCTCCAAACCTACAGCCTTCAGATAAACAACCTGCCAAAAAACAGAGACAAAGCCGTGAATATTTTGCGAAGTTATATAATGAAGGGTTTCATATTTGTCATGATGTTTTTGGCAAGCATCGTAAAGGTGAAGATTGTATGTTTTGTTTAAACGTATTAAACAAGATGGAATAGGAGTACATATGGATAACATTCAAACTCATGAACGTGTAGATTGTTTAATTAAAGAAAATCTAAAAATCATTCAAAATGATGCCTATTTCGCATTTTCTACAGATGCACTATTATTAGGCCATTTTACAGAGGTTAGGAAACGAGACCGGATATTAGATATGTGCACAGGTAATGGAATTATTCCTTTACTGTTATCAGGTAAAGGTTCAAATGAAATCACTGGTGTTGAAGTTCAAGCAGAACTCGTTGATATGGCGAGACGCAGTATAGCTTTAAATCATCTTGATTCACGTATTAAGATTGAACATATGGATATTAATGCAATACCTCAACGATTTAAACCGGCGCAATTTGATTTGATAACGTGTAACCCACCTTATTTTAAGATGAATCAAGTTAATCAACATCAATTAGAAGCGCATAAAATAGCGCGTCATGAAGTGTTATGTACGTTGGATGATTGCTTTAGGGTTGCGAGTCATGCGCTTAAAGAAGGTGGACGTATGGTTATGGTACATCGTGCAGAACGAATGCTCGATGTATTCGAGTCGATGCGTCATTATCGCATAGAGCCTAAATCACTTTATATGATCTATAGTAAACAAGGTAAGGAAGCACAAACAATCGTTGTTGAAGGACGTAAAGGAGGCCGTCAAGGTTTAAAGATAGCCCCACCGTTTTACATTTATGATCAAGATCATGAATATACTGATGAAATGAGGCGTGTATACTATGGATAAACATCATTACACCTATATTGTGAAATGTAAGGATGCGACTTTATACACAGGGTATACCAATAATCTCGACGCCCGTATCCGCAAACACAACTTAGGTCAAGGTGCGAAATACACACAATCACGTAGACCTGTTCAATTAGTGTATCATGAAACATATGCTACTAAATCTGAAGCACTGAAACGAGAATATGCTATTAAGCAGTTGACACGCGCGCAAAAATGGCAATTAATTAAGGGGTGATACGGTATGGCAGAGTTATATTTAGTGGGCACACCCATTGGAAATTTAGACGATATGACATTTCGCGCGATTCAAACGTTAAAGACTGTAGATACTATCGCATGTGAAGATACGCGTGTGACTAAAAAGTTGTGTCATCATTTTGAAATTACGACACCACTTAAGTCCTATCACGAACATAATAAAGAGCAGATGACTGATGTTTTAATCGAAATGTTAGAAGCGGGCCAAAGTATTGCGCTTGTTTCAGATGCAGGATTACCCTTGATTTCGGATCCAGGATATGAGCTAGTCACAGAAGCGAGGGCACGTCATATTCGTGTTATTCCAATTCCAGGACCTAATGCAGGTCTTACAGCACTTATGGCAAGTGGGTTACCCTCTTTTACATATACATTTTTAGGGTTTTTACCTCGGAAATCACGTGATAAAATTGCGATTTTAAAAACACGTATGTTTCAAGATAGTACATTATTATTATACGAGTCTCCATTTCGAGTGAAAGATACTTTACAAGCGATTGTGGAAGTTGATAGAACGAGACGTGTCACTTTAGGACGCGAATTGACTAAGAAATTCGAACAAATTCAAACAGACACCGTCGACGTGTTATTATCAAAGTTGGAACAAGATATTCCATTAAAAGGGGAGTTCGTTATTCTGATTGAAGGTGCCGAACCGTTACCCGAGTCAGAGTGGTATGAAGACTTAACAATTCATGAACATGTTGAACATTTTATAAACCAAAACATGAAACCCAAACAAGCAATTAAAAAAGTTGCAGAGGCACGAAATATGCCGACCAAAACGGTGTATAACGTGTATCACAATATTGAAGGTTCATAGGAATAAACGACACCGCATATTGAAAACTATTTCAAATTTAGATATATTAAATAAGATAAGAAATGAGGAGGAACGCGAATGGTGAAAGAAACGTTTTATATTACGACACCGATATACTATCCAAGTGGTAACTTGCACATTGGACATGCGTACTCAACCGTAGCAGGAGATGTGATTGCGCGTTATAAGCGACTTCAAGGATATGACGTACGTTACTTAACTGGAACGGATGAACACGGTCAAAAAATTCAAGAAAAAGCTCAAAAAGCGGGCAAATCTGAAATGGAATATTTAGATGAGATGATTGAAGGTATTCGATCTCTCTGGAAAAAGCTAGATATTTCTAATGATGATTTTATTCGTACAACAGAACGTCGTCACACAGTGGTAGTCGAAAAGATTTTCGAAAAGCTACTCGAACAAGGTGACATTTATCTAGGTGAATATGAAGGATGGTATTCTGTACCTGATGAGACATTCTATACAGAAACACAATTAGTTGAGCCAGTTTATGAAAATGGCAAAATTGTAGGTGGAAAAAGTCCAGATTCAGGGCATGAAGTTGAGCTTGTTAAAGAAGAAAGCTATTTCTTCAAGCTATCTAAATATACAGATCGTTTGTTAGCCTTTTATGATGAACATCCTGACTTTATTCAACCTCCATCACGTAAGAATGAAATGATTAATAACTTCATTAAACCAGGATTATCAGATCTTGCTGTTTCACGTACATCATTCAACTGGGGTGTAAAAGTTCCGTCTAATCCTAAGCATGTCGTGTATGTATGGTTAGATGCCTTAGTCAATTACATTTCAGCATTAGGTTATTTAACAGATGATGATACGTTGTTCCAAAAATATTGGCCAGCTGACATTCACCTTATGGCTAAAGAAATTGTACGTTTCCACTCTATTATTTGGCCTATTATTTTAATGGCGTTAGATTTACCACTACCTAAAAAAGTATTTGCGCACGGATGGGTACTGATGAAAGACGGTAAGATGAGTAAATCTAAAGGAAATGTTATGGATCCTAACGTATTAATTGATCGTTATGGATTAGATGCGACACGTTATTATTTAATGCGTGAATTACCATTTGGTTCTGATGGCGTATTCACACCAGAAGCTTTTGTGGACCGTACAAATTATGATTTAGCTAATGATTTAGGTAACCTTGTAAATCGTACCATTTCAATGATTAATAAATATTTTGATGGCGAATTACCAGCGTACCAAGGACCTAAGCATGAATTAGATGAAGATATGGAAGCCTTGGCTTTAGATACAGTAGCAGAGTACCATGAAAGTATGGAAAACTTACAATTCTCTGTTGCATTATCAACAGTATGGAAGTTCATCTCACGAACAAACAAATATATCGATGAAACAACACCTTGGATTCTTGCGAAAGATGAAACACAAAAAGAAATGCTCGGCAATGTTATGGCGCATCTGGTTGAAAATATTCGATTTGCGGCGGTGTTATTACGTCCATTCTTAACACATGCACCGTATCAAATATTCGAACAACTAAACATTCAAAATGAAGCGTTACATGGTTTAGAAAGTCTTGAACAGTATGGACAATTAACAGAAGTGGTCAAAGTCACACCTAAACCAACACCAATTTTCCCAAGATTAGATGTAGAGGCTGAAGTTGACTTTATTAAAACATCCATGCAACCACCAAAAACAGAAGAACCGGCTGAGCCATCAAAGCCAATGATTGATATTAACGATTTCGATAAAGTTGAAATCAAGGCTGCGACAATTATCGATGCTGAGAAAGTCAAAAAATCAAGTAAGTTATTAAAAATTCAAGTAGACTTAGGTAATGAACAACGTCAAATTGTTTCAGGTATCGCTAAGTTTTATCAACCGGAAGATATTATCGGTAAAAAAGTAGCAGTTGTTACAAACTTAAAACCTGCAAAACTAATGGGTGAAAAGTCAGAAGGTATGATTTTATCAGCCGAAAAAGATAAAGTATTAACACTTGTGAGCTTGCCGAATGCCATCCCGAATGGTGCGGTAATTAAATAAGCAATTAAGAGGTGAAGTCATCGATGTACGACTCACCTCTTTTCTTTAGCAATTTTGAGAATGAAAAGAAGTACTTGAAAGAATGAGATGCGAATTGTTAATGTTTTGAGTTTCGCTTATGATGGAAACATAGAGTACGGAAAAATTTAAGGAGGCGTATTTCATGTTAATAGATACACATGTTCATTTAAACGCAGATCAATATGATGAGGATTTACAAGAGGTGATTGACCGTGCGTTAGACGCAGGTGTTGATCGTATGTTTGTCGTGGGATTCGACACTAAAACTATTAAACGTGCAATGGATTTAATTGAAACGTATGACTTTTTATATGCAATTATCGGTTGGCATCCTGTCGACGCCATTGATTGTACTGAAGAAGACTTAGAATGGATTGAACAATTAGCAGCACATGAAAAAGTGATTGGCATTGGCGAAACAGGATTAGATTACCACTGGGATAAATCGCCTAAAGATGTTCAAAAAGAACTCTTTAGAAAGCAAATTGCGTTAGCTAAACGTGTAAACTTACCGATTATCATCCACAATCGTGAAGCCACTCAAGATTGTGTAGATATCTTGTTAGAAGAGCATGCAGAAGAAGTGGGCGGCATTATGCATAGTTTTAGCGGCTCTCCTGAAATTGCGGATGTTTTAATTCATAAATTAGACTTTCATATTTCACTTGGAGGACCTGTGACATTTAAAAATGCTAAACAACCTAAAGAAGTCGCAAAACATGTCCCACTTGACCGTTTACTTGTTGAAACTGATGCGCCATTTTTATCACCACACCCTTATCGTGGTAAACGCAATGAGCCTGCACGTGTCACACTTGTTGCAGAACAAATTGCGGATTTAAAAGGCATTTCATATGAAGAAGTAGCTAAACAAACTACTTTAAATGCAGAACGCTTATTTAAGCTTAAATAGGATGGTGATTGCGTGGAAATTAATGAATTTGTCGTTGTAGAAGGACGAGATGATACAACACGCGTCAAACAAGCTGTGTCATGTGAAACAATTGAAACACATGGAAGTGCAATTGATGAAGCGGTTATTGAAGTAATACGACACGCTCAAGCAACGAGAGGTGTCATTGTATTTACAGATCCGGATTTTCCAGGAGATAAAATTCGTACGACCATCCAACAAGCTGTTCCAGGCGTGAAACATGCATTTATTGATCGTAATCAAGCAAAGAATAAGCAAGGTAAAATTGGTGTTGAACATGCAAGTTTAGAAGCTATTCGAGAGGCATTGCGTCATGTTTCAACACCGCTAACACACCACGAACCTAAAATTGATCAATCACTCTTAATTGATTTGGGATTGATTATTGGCCCTCATGCAAAACAGCGGCGTGAGATTTTAGGACGTCAATTACACATTGGTCATTCCAATGGTAAACAATTATTAAAAAAACTCAATGCATTTGGTTATACTGAAGCGGATGTACGCCAAGCATTAAGAAAAGAGGAATCAGATTAATGCATGAAAAAGATATCGCTACACCTTCTCGCACACGGGCGTTGTTGGAGCAACATGGATTTAGCTTTAAAAAGAGTTTGGGTCAAAACTTTTTGATTGATGTTAATATCATCAATAAAATCATTGAAGCAAGTGGGATTACTCAATCAACAGGAGTTATCGAAGTTGGACCAGGTATGGGCTCATTAACCGAGCAATTAGCGAAACATGCTAAAAGTGTAGTGGCTTTTGAAATAGACCAACGACTTGTGCCAGTTCTACAGGAAACATTGTCGCCCTATGATAATGTGACGGTCATTAATGAAGATATACTGAAAACAGATGTATCAGCTGCAATAGAAAATCATCTCAAAGACTGTGATCAAATTATGGTTGTTGCGAATTTACCGTATTATATAACGACACCGATTTTACTGACACTATTAGAATCTAATTTGAATATTGACGGATATGTCGTCATGATGCAAAAAGAAGTAGGAGAACGTTTAAATGCAAGTGTTGGCACAAAAGCATATGGTTCACTTTCAATCGTAGCAGCATATTATACTGAAACATCTAAAGTGACCAATGTACCTAAAACCGTCTTTATGCCACCTCCTAATGTAGACTCGATTGTGATCAAATTGATGAAACGTCAAACCCCTTTAGTAGATATTGATAACGAACAACTTTTTTTCAAAATGACTAAAGGTGCTTTTAGCCAACGTAGAAAGACTATATTTAACAACTATCAAAATTTATTTGTAGATGGGAAACAGCATAAAGAAGACATATTAAATTGGTTAGAAAGTGTTGAAATCGATCCTAAAAGACGTGGCGAAACACTATCAATACACGAATATGCACAATTATATAATGCGTTGAGAAACTACCCAAAATTAATACTATAAAAATATTGACTTTCAATCAGTACACTGATAAAATTGAAATTTTATTTGACGATTTTACTATAATGTGTTATAATACACTTGTAGCGAGGTGGAGCAATATGCCAAAATCTATTGTAGACATCAAAAATCGTCTTGATTGTCAATTAGGAAATCGTATTGTACTAAAGGCTAACGGAGGTCGTAAAAAAACAATTGAACGTTGTGGAGTATTAGCAGAAACATATCCATCAGTGTTCATTGTTAAATTGGACTCAGAAAAACATAATTTCGAGCGTGTATCATATACTTATACAGACGTTCTTACTGAGAATGTACACGTCTTATTTGTAGATGATGAGCATCAACAAGAAGTAGCGGCACAATAATCATATTTGTGATAAATAGAATAGCGTACATAATTCAGAGACTGACACGCGTATAATGCGTATTAATCAAATATTCGTTATGAGTATATACTTGATGAAGTTGAAGTGATTGTCTTTATTTTTAAGATCATGTATTTGTTCGTAACGAGATTTGTAAGCATTATACTAAGTGACTCAGTCTTTTTTGTGTTTAATGCATGTTTTAAAATTATAGACTTAAAAAGATTATTGTTAGCTATTATGACATTAAATAATATATGCATACATATGAGCCATCGATTAATTAAAAACAGGCGACTGTATTTATTAATATATGTTAAAATCACTATAATACTAATTTGAAAGAGGCAAAAATAGTGATAATTTATGAAACGGCGTCAGCTAAAATCAATTTGACATTAGATACACTTTTCAAACGTGATGATGGCTATCATGAAGTGGAAATGATTATGACTACAATTGATTTAAACGATCGTTTGTCTTTTGAAAAGCGTGAAGATCAGAAAATCGTACTTAATGTTGATGAATCATTTATCCCTTCAGATGAACGAAATTTAGCTTATCGTGCAGCGCTATTAATGAAAGAAACCTATAACATAAAAGAAGGCGTGACGATTACACTTGAAAAAAATATACCTGTAGCGGCAGGGCTTGCTGGGGGGTCAAGCGATGCTGCGGCGACAATGCGAGGCATGAATCGATTATTTAATCTCAATGCGACATTAGATGAGTTGAGCGAACTATCCGCAACGATTGGATCTGATGTTCCTTTTTGTATTTATAGCCAAACAGCTATTTGTCGAGGTCGTGGTGAAATTATAGAACTTCTTCCTAAAACACCTGCAGCTTGGGTCGTAATTGCGAAACCTGTTTTAGGGTTATCGACACCAGAAATATATGGTAATTTAGACTTATCAAAGCCTTTTGAAGTACATACAGACAGATGTTTAAAGGCGATTCAGACCAATGATTACGAACTGTTATGTCAAAGTTTATCTAATCGATTAGAGCCAGTATCTATGGAATTAAACAAAGATATTAAGAAATTAAAAGATAATATGATTAACAACGGTGCAGATGGTGCGTTGATGAGTGGTAGTGGGCCTACTGTGTACGGATTAGCTCATAAAGAGCGCCAAGCACGACACATTTATAATGCAGTAAGTGGTTGTTGCAATGATGTTTATATTGTAAGAACTTTAGGCTAGAAAGAGAGGATATTATACGTGAGATATAAAAGAAGTGAAAGAATTGTTTTTATGACACAATATTTAATTAGCAACCCGAATAAACTCGTACCACTCACTTTTTTTGTAGAGAAGTTTAAACAAGCTAAATCATCTATAAGTGAAGACGTTCAAATTATTAAAGAAACGTTTATTAAAGAACAACTTGGTACTATTGAAACCGTTGCAGGAGCGAGTGGCGGTGTAAAATACAGACCACAAATGCAAAAAGAAGAGGCGCAAGCTGTTATTAATGAAGTGATTGAGTTGTTACAAGAAAAAGAGCGGTTACTTCCTGGAGGCTATTTATTCTTATCAGATTTAGTTGGTAATCCTAGGTTACTAAATAAGGTTGGACGTTTGATTGCAACGATTTACATGCAAGAGGAGTTAGATGCTGTTGTAACCATTGCGACGAAAGGCATTTCGCTTGCCAATGCAGTAGCAAGCGTTTTAAACTTACCTGTGGTTGTGATACGTAAAGATAATAAGGTAACTGAAGGGTCGACAGTATCAATTAACTATGTATCTGGCTCTACAAGAAAAATTGAGACAATGGTTTTATCGAAGCGAACGCTTAAGGAACATTCTAATGTACTCATTGTAGATGATTTCATGCGTGCTGGTGGTTCTATAAATGGCGTAATGAATTTAATGAATGAGTTTAAAGCGCACGTAAAAGGGGTATCAGTACTTGTAGAATCAAAAGAAGTCAAACAAAGATTGATTGAAGATTATACGTCTCTAGTGCGTTTATCGGACGTTGACGAATACAATCAAAACTTCAAAGTTGAGGAAGGCAATAGTTTATTTAAATTTTAATTTATAAAAGGAGCGTTACAGCATGGAAGTTATTAACACTAAACAAGCACCTGCAGCAGTAGGTCCTTATTCACACGCAACAGTGGTAAATGGTCTTGTATACACATCAGGTCAAATCCCATTGAATTTAGATGGTGAGATTGTCAGTGATGACGTACAAGAACAAACAAAACAAGTAATAGAAAACTTAAAAGCCGTACTTGATGCGTCTGGTTCAGATTTGAATCATGTCGTTAAGGCTTTGATTTTCCTTTCAGATATGGAAAATTTCCAAAAAGTTAATGAAGTTTATGGCTCATATTTTGATGAGCATAAACCGGCAAGAAGTGCTGTAGAGGTTGCACGTTTGCCAAAAGATGTTAAAGTTGAAATTGAACTTATTGCTGAAGTCAAAAATGTATAATCCTAACAGTTCTTTTTAGGCTTCTTTCAATCAAACAATAAATTATATACTTATGGGGGGCTCACTACATGAAAGTGACAGATGTCAGACTTAGAAAAATACAAACTGATGGAAGAATGAAAGCTTTAGTATCAATTACACTTGAGGAAGCTTTTGTAATACACGACTTACGTGTAATTGAAGGTAATTCAGGACTGTTTGTCGCAATGCCTAGCAAACGCACACCAGATGGTGAATTCCGAGACATTGCGCATCCAATCAATTCAGAAATGAGACAAGAAATTCAGGATGCAGTAATGAAAGTATATGAAGAGACTGACGAAGTATTTGTACCTAATAATCAAGGTAACACAGATGCTTCAGAATCAACTGACGAAGAAGCTTAATATTTGAGTATAATAGAAGAGTTTTGGAACGAGAAGAAATTCTTGTTTCAAAACTCTTTTTTTAGAAGCTAAATTACATGGAGTGCGTCTTAATAGTAGCTAAAAGCTTAAGCGATAAAATTTCAAATTGAATTATGTTAATTTTTTGAAGTAATGATCGATTGAACGTGCAATTATTGGATTATATGTTGAAACTATGTGCTTTCTTAAATTATAATTATATAGAAGTGCAAAAATACTGGAGGGTTCATTGTCATGCAGAAACATGCAATTGTTTTAGCAGCGGGTAAAGGTACACGAATGAAATCAAAAAAGTACAAAGTATTACACGAAGTATTGGGACAACCGATGATTACGCATGTCATCAACCAGGTTAAACAATCTGGTGTTGATGAGATTGTGACGATTGTAGGTCATGGTGCAGAAAGTGTTAAAGCAACACTAGGTGAAACGTCGAAATACAGCTTTCAAGAAGCACAACTAGGTACAGCACACGCAGTAAAACAAGCATCTGAACATTTAGCAGATAAAGAAGGAATCACACTTGTCGTTTGTGGTGACACACCGCTTATTACTGGGAAGACATTATCTAAATTGATTGCGCACCACGAACGAGAACAAGCAGTTGCGACAGTATTATCAGCAACTACTGAAAATCCATTTGGTTATGGTCGTATTATACGAAATGATAATGATGAACTTGTAGGTATTGTTGAGGAAAAAGACGCAAATGATCATGAAAAAGCTATAACAGAAGTAAGTTCAGGTATCTTCGTCTTCGATAATCAAACATTGTTTACATTACTAGAAAAAGTAGATAATAATAACGCACAAGGTGAGTATTATCTACCTCAAGTTTTAACATTAATTCAAGAACAAAAAGGCAAAATGAGTATTTATCATACTAACGATTTTGATGAAATTATGGGTGTTAATGACCGTGTCGCATTAAGCCAAGCAGAAGATAAGTATCGTAAGCGTATCAATGAATCTCACATGAGAAATGGTGTGACATTAATTAATCCTGATTCAATTTACATTGGTGTGGATGTCAAAATTGAACAAGATGCAACAATTGAACAAGGTGTTAAACTAACAGGTCAAACAACGATTGGTGAAGATGCTGTGATAGGCCAATACTCTGAGATTCATGATAGTCAAATCGACAATGGCGCATATATTAGACATTCTGTGTTAACTGAAGCGCATGTAGGACCAAATGCAAAAGTTGGCCCATTCGCACAACTGCGTCCTGGTGCAACATTAGGTGAATCAGTTAAAGTTGGTAACTTTATTGAAATTAAAAAGTCTCAAATTGAAAATGGTGCAAAAGTACCACATTTGAGTTATATTGGAGATGCAAAAATAGGTGCGCACACAAATATAGGTGGCGGTACAATTACAGTTAACTATGATGGGGTTAATAAGTATCAAACTACAATTGGACAAAACGCATTCATTGGATGTAACACTAATTTAATTGCACCTGTAACGATAGGTGAGGGTGCGTTAGTTGCAGCAGGATCAACGATTACAGATGACGTTCCTGAAGATAGTTTAGCGCTTGCACGTGCAAGACAAGTCACTAAAGAAGGATATTTAAAACAAAATAAAACTAAGTAATATCTTAAAAACAAGTTGAATATGAGTAAAGTCATGACTCACCTCAACTTTAATTTAAAAATGGAGGACTTATAATGTTAAACACCGAATATAAAAATTCGTCTATGAAAATTTTCTCTTTGAAAGGTAATGAACCACTTGCTCAAGAAGTTGCTGATCACGTAGGTGTCGAACTTGGTAAAATTACGGTAAAACGATTCAGTGATGGTGAAATCCAAATCAATATCGAGGAAAGTATTCGTGGTTGTGACGTCTTTATTATTCAACCAACTTCAAATCCAGTTAACGTTCATTTAATGGAATTATTAATCATGATTGACGCTTGTAAACGTGCCTCAGCGGCAAACATTTCAATTGTTGTTCCATATTATGGTTACGCACGTCAAGATCGTAAAGCACGTAGCCGTGAACCGATCACTGCTAAACTTGTGGCAGATTTATTTGAAACTGCAGGCGCTGATCGTATGATTGCGTTAGACTTACATGCCCCTCAAATTCAAGGTTTCTTTAACATTCCAATCGATCATTTAATGGGCGTGCCAATTTTAGCAGAGTATTTCTTAGGCAATAAAGATATCGACCCTGAACAATGTGTGGTTGTCTCACCAGACCACGGTGGCGTAACAAGAGCACGTAAATTGGCTGATATTTTAAAAACACCGATTGCGATTATCGATAAACGTCGTCCAAAACCAAATGTTGCAGAAGTAATGAACATTGTCGGTGAAATTGAAGGACGCACAGCGATTATTATTGATGATATTATTGATACAGCAGGAACAATTACTTTAGCAGCACAAGCATTAAAAGATAAAGGTGCAACTGAAGTATATGCATGTTGTACACACCCTGTATTATCAGGCCCTGCTAAAGAGCGTATTGAAAATTCAGCGATTAAAGAATTAATCGTGACAAATTCAATTCAATTAAGAGATGAACAAAAACCAGCAAATATTAAAGAATTATCAGTGGCAGAATTATTAGCACAAGCGATTGTTCGCGTATATGAAAGAGAATCAGTTAGCGTACTATTTGATTAATCTCAAATGGGTATTGACTTTTATACTTGTTTTGTGTAAAATATTTCTGTTCGTATCAATTCGAACAAATAAACACTTGCAAGCAACAGTGTGTTGATGGGCAAGTGCAGAGGTTAAAGATATGATATTGATGTAACGTCTAAACCTCAACAGAAAGGTGGAAAATGAATATGACTTCATTAAAGTCTATTATTCGTCAAGGTAAACAAACACGCGGTGACTTACGTAAAATCCGCGAAGCAGGTAAAGTACCTGCAGTTGTATATGGATACGGTACTAAAA
Source organism: Staphylococcus canis (assembly GCF_016238445.1). Taxonomy (GTDB): domain Bacteria; phylum Bacillota; class Bacilli; order Staphylococcales; family Staphylococcaceae; genus Staphylococcus; species Staphylococcus canis. The sequence continues at coordinate 21,600 of NZ_JABANU010000019.1, read as the reverse complement.
ACGTATCTGTAAAAGTTGATGAAGTAGAATTCATCAAAGTTATCCGTGAAGTTGGACGTAACGGTGTTATCGAATTAGGTGTAGGTTCAAAAAGCATCAAAGTTATGGTATCTGATTACCAATTTGACCCACTTAAAAACCAAATTACGCACATCGACTTCTTAGCAATCAACATGACTGAAGAACGTACTGTTGAAGTACCAGTTCACTTAATTGGTGAAGCACCTGGAGCTAAAGAAGGTGGCGTAGTTGAACAACCAATTTTCGACTTAGAAATCACTGCTACACCAGACAATATCCCAGAATATATCGAAGTGGATATTAGCGAATTAGCAATTGGTGACAGTATTTCAGTAAGTGAAGTTAAAGTTTCTGGAGACTTCACTATCGAAAATGATCCTGAAGATGCAGTTGCTTCAGTCGTAGCACCAACAGAAGAACCAACAGAAGAAGAAATCGCAGAAATGGAAGGCGAATCTACTACAGAAGAGCCAGAAGTTGTAGGCGAAAAAGAAGACGAAGAAGCAGAAAAAGAAGACGAAGAATAATCGGTATTCTGACATGTTCACTTCGTCAACGAAAGTTGATTCTATACAAACGTACTAAGTTGCTGTTTTAGTGACTTGGTACGTTTTTTAGGTTCTATAATAAATCGGACTGGTGACATTTAATTATAAATGTTGCTTGTCCGATTTTTACTTTTTAGATGCAAAAAGACGCAATGACCTCTATTATTAAAAGTGCCCAAACCATAATAAAGGAGATCATGCGTCCATGAATTATTTTATATCAAAAACACTTAATATTAAAGACGAAAACATACATTTTGAGGAAAAAGTTGAAAAATCGAAGTTTAAAGGTCGATTAAGCCTTTTCTATTACGGTGAACTTAGCTACACACCAAGCTATTGTGAGTGTTGTGGGGAGGAAAATAAAAATCATACCGTTATTAAAGCAGGTAAAAAGCAATCTAGGATTACACTCCCACATATCTGAGTTACCTGCTTATCTTGTACTTTTTTATTGTAAAGCTCATAATACGTATTTTACAGCTCAGTCTCCTGTCATTGATAAATTTTGTTTTATCTCTAAAAATACTGAAATGGCTATTCTCAATAAGGCAACGGACATACGTTCTGAAGCTTCTAAAGCGCAAGATTGTTTAGAGTACATTCGACACCTGTAGTTCATAATGTTCAATCTATTGTAGCAAAAAATGTTCTTATTATAATTTGTAAATTGATTATAGAGATATTTGTGTTATTTTTATACTCAAAGTAAAATTAACGGTTAGTGAATATTTCGCCAATTGTTAAAAGTATAGGGCTTTTTCTCTCTTCTATAATAACCTGCTCCTTTTAACTCGCGTTACTCATATGATTACGACAAGCTGTTGAATGATTAACTGTTAGAAGCCCCTGAACAATCATAAATATGTTAATATATTGATAATAAACGTCATCGTCTCCTTATAAGTTTGTGATTGAATATATCATGTGTTAATAGAAATAACGCATCATTCACAGACTATAAAGTACTATTTTTAGCAAAAAAAAGTTGGAGGTAAATCATGAAGTGTATTGTAGGATTGGGAAATATTGGTAAGAAGTATGAACTTACAAGACATAATATTGGTTTTGAGGTTATTGATGCTTTCTTATCAAAGTACCAACTTAAATTAGATAAACAAAAATTTCGTGGTGCTTATACCATTGAAAATATTAATGGTGAAAAGGTCATGTTGATAGAACCATTGACATTGATGAATTTATCAGGTGACGCAGTTGGACCATTAATGAATTATTATAATGTAGATATTGATGACTTATTGGTGTTATATGATGATTTAGATCTTGCACAAGGTCAAGTGCGCTTACGTCAAAAAGGCAGTGCTGGTGGACATAATGGTATGAAGTCGATTATTAAAGTTCTAGGCTCAAGTGACTTTAAACGTATTCGTATTGGCATAGATCGCCCTACAAATGGCATGTCCGTACCCGACTATGTTTTGCAAAAGTTTTCCAAATCAGAAATGCAAGTGATGAATCCTGTAATTTCACATGTAGTTGATGCGGTAGAGGCCTTTATTAATGGTGAAAAATTTGAGAATGTAATGAATCAATATAATGGTGAGATTAAGTGAAAACAATAATAAACGAGATCATAAATAGAGATAGTCAGTTTAATGAAATTGTAGAGAAAAATGGAAAAGAGAATATATTAGTCACAGGACTCAATGCGTCAGCTAAAGCGGCCATCATCGCAGAAATGTTTCAAGCAGATCATAGACAAGTTGTACTCGTTACAAACAACTTATATCAAGCAGATAAACTAGAGGCGGATTTACTCCAATTCGTGCCAGATGATGTCCTATTTAAATATCCAGTTCAAGATATTATGACAGAGGAGTTTTCGATACAAAGTCCTGAGTTTATGAGTGAACGTGTACGTACGTTGACAGCACTCGCGAATCATCAACGCGGGTTATTTATCGTGCCTTTAAATGGCTTGAAGAAGTTACTCACGCCTAAAGCTTTGTGGCAACAACATCAATTAACCTTTGAAGTTGGAGAAGACATTGACCTTGAATCCACTTTAGAGCGTTTGGTTAATATGGGCTATCAACGTGAAACAGCAGTATCGAATATCGGAGAGTTCTCAGTGCGTGGTGGTATTATTGATATTTACCCATTACTCGGCGAACCGGTGCGTATTGAATTATTTGATACAGAAGTGGATTCCATTCGCCAATTTGATGTTGAAACACAACGTTCGTATGAGAATGTTGAAAAAATTGAGATTACCACTGCACACGATTACATTATCACAGAAGAAGTACGTCAAAATTTGGTAGAGCGCTTGAAAACGGCTTATGAAACAACACGTCCAAAAATTGACAAATCTGTACGTCAGGATATTAAAGATACGTATGATAGCTTTAGTATTTTGGAAGATGAACGATTTGATCCACAAATATTACGTCGTTTGGTTGCTTTTATGTATGACCAACCGGAAACAATTATGGATTACGTTAAAGATAACGCAATTGTCTTAGTGGATGAGTATAATCGTGTGAGAGAAACAGAGGAATCATTGACAACAGAGACAGAAGAGTTTTTACAAGGTCTTATCGAAAGTGGTAAGGGCTTTATCGGACAACGTTTTATGAATGATGAAGCATTCAATCAACTTATCCGAAATTATCATATTACGTTTTTTACATTATTTACGGCTTCTATGTCTATGCCGATTCATGAAATCGTGAAGTTTTCAAGTAAGCCTGTGCAACAGTTTTATGGTCAATATGACATCATGACATCAGAGTTTCAACGTTTCATGCGACAAGATTATCGCGTAGTGGTTATGGCTGAAACACAAACGAAAAAAGAACGTATTCAGTCGATGTTGAGTGAAATGCATGTCCCTACTTTACTAGAGCCAGACATGGAGGCGCTTCAAGCTGGACATGTAGCAATCATTGAAGGTAGTTTATCTGAGGGATTTGAATTGCCGTATATGTCTCTTGTTGTCGTAACCGAACGTGAGTTATTTCAATCTAAACAGAAAAAAACATCCAAAAAGCGACGTAAAACGATTAGTAATGCTGAAAAAATAAAATCGTATCAAGAATTGAACGTAGGGGACTACGTTGTTCATGTACATCATGGTGTTGGGCGTTATTTAGGTGTAGAAACGCTAGAAGTTGGAGATGTGCACCGTGATTATATGAAAATTCAATATAAAGGAACAGATCAACTATTTGTGCCAGTCGATCAGATGGAACAGGTTCAAAAATATGTAGGATCTGAAGATAAAACACCGAAATTATACAAACTTGGCGGCAGTGAATGGAAAAAAACAAAAGCGAAAGTCCAAAGTAGTGTAGAAGATATTGCTGATGAACTCATAGCGTTATATAAAGAGCGTGAATCATCAGTGGGATATCAATTTGGTCCAGATACTGAGGAACAACATGAATTTGAAATGGACTTTCCGTATGAACTGACAGAAGACCAAGATAAATCACTTCGAGAGATTAAGCAGGATATGGAAAGTGCCCGTCCAATGGATCGTCTATTATGTGGGGATGTTGGTTACGGTAAGACGGAAGTAGCGGTGCGTGCAGCATTCAAAGCAGTTATGTCAGGGAAACAAGTTGCTTTCTTAGTTCCGACAACGATTCTAGCGCAACAGCACTATGAAACTTTAATTGAGCGTATGCGTGACTTTCCTGTTGACATCCAGCTGATGAGTCGCTTCCGAACAGCAAAAGAGGTAAGAGAAACGAAAGAAGGGCTTAAATCTGGAAAAGTAGATATAGTAGTAGGTACACATAAACTACTTGCTAAAACTGTAGAGTATAAAGACTTAGGTTTACTAATTGTTGATGAGGAACAACGATTTGGTGTGCGTCATAAAGAACGTATTAAGTCCTTAAAAGCGAATGTTGATGTCTTAACATTAACTGCAACACCAATACCGCGTACACTTCATATGAGTATGCTTGGCGTACGTGATTTATCTGTCATTGAAACACCCCCGGAAAACCGCTTCCCTGTCCAAACATACGTATTAGAGCAAAATAGCAACTTTATCAAAGAAGCTTTAGAGCGTGAGCTTGCACGTGAAGGCCAAGTTTTTTATCTTTATAACCGTGTGCAATCCATATATGAAAAACAGGCACAGCTTCAAATGTTAATGCCAGATGCGTCCATTGGAGTAGCACATGGTCAATTAGGTGAACGTGAATTAGAAGAGACGATGTTAAGTTTTATTAATGGAGAGTACGACATTCTTGTAACAACAACGATCATTGAAACGGGGGTCGATGTACCCAATGCGAACACCCTTATTATTGAAGAAGCAGATCGCTTTGGATTAAGTCAATTGTATCAACTACGTGGTCGAGTAGGACGTTCTAGTCGTATCGGTTATGCGTACTTTTTACATCCAATGAATAAGGTGCTTAATGAAGTAGCAGAAGAAAGGTTACAAGCTATTAAAGAATTTACCGAGTTAGGTAGTGGATTTAAAATTGCGATGCGTGATCTTAATATTCGTGGTGCGGGTAACCTACTTGGTAAGCAGCAACACGGCTTTATCGATTCAGTTGGCTTTGATTTATATGCACAAATGTTAGAAGAAGCAGTCAATGAAAAACGTGGTATCGAACAAGAAACAGCCGCACCAGAACTCGAAATGAATTTAAGGTTAGATGCATATTTACCTGCTGAATATATCCGAAATGAACAAGCTAAAATTGAAATTTATAAAAAGTTACGTGCTGCAGAATCTCTTGAACAACTGAGAGATATTAAAGATGAACTTATGGACCGATTCAATGACTACCCAACAGAAGTCGCGCAATTGCTGGATTCTGTTGAAATTAAAATACATTTATTACACGTAGGTGTACAACACGTCAAAGATAATGGTAAAGCCATCGACATTTTATTAACGGAAAAAGGAACAGCAAATATAGATGGAGAAGCGCTATTTAAGAACTCAGAACCATTAGGACGTAGTATGAAAGTAGGCGTGGAAAATAAATGTATGAAGGTCAGTTTGACAAAAGGTAAAGCATGGTTAGAAAATCTGAAGTTTTTAGCACGAACTTTAGAAGAAAGTATGCGACTGACTCATGAGCTCTAAATCAGCATTTAATGGCGTCGTCGTTCTGACTTTAGCTTTATTCGTTGTTAAAATTTTAAGTGCACTGTATAGAGTCCCATATCAAAATATTTTAGGCGACCAAGGACTTTATGCATACCAACAAATATATCCCATTGTAGCACTTGGTGTGGTGTTATCGACAAATGCAATTCCAAGTGCATATAGTCAATTAAAAAGTGAAACGACTATGACAAGCGCGACTTTTAAGACGATGAGTCGTACACTTACGCTAGTAGGCTTGATTTTGAGCGTCATACTATTTTTAACTGCTGAATGGATTGCTTACAGTATGGGAGATATTCGATTAACCCCAATGTTACGTGCGGCAAGTGTCTGTTTTGTTGTTGTTGGAATACTTGGGATGTTACGGGGTTATTTTCAAGCACAATTTCGTATGGATATGCCTGCCTATTCCCAAGTTCTCGAACAATTTGTACGTGTTTCAGGGATTGGAATTGTAATTATTTTATTTCATAGTATGGATTTAACAATATATGAAGCCGGAACATGGGCAATTTTAGCCTCAACACTTGGTTTCATCAGTGCTACGATTTTTTTATCGTTGATGTATCGTGCACCGAAGCAAACGCATGTTACTCGCGTGCCATGGCGTCAGTTTTTAATGGCGATTTTAATTTTCGCGATTAGTCATCTTATTGTTATTTTGTGGCAAGTGATTGATAGTTTTACGATTGTAAATCTTTTACGCCATGGCGCACAACAAGCATTTGAGATTGCGATACGACAAAAAGGTATTTACGATCGTGGTGCGTCATTTATTCAAATGGGTCTCATTGTTACGACAACGTTTTGTTTTGTGTTAATTCCATTACTTGCCGATACCAAGCAACAAGGACATATTCAACAAATGAACCGATATGCCAACGCATCGTTAAAAATTACAATTGTTATTAGTAGTGCGAGTAGTATTGGTTTAATCAATTTAATCCCACTCTTGAATCGTGTGTTTTTTAAAAGTGAGGCACTGACACTAACGTTATCACTATATATGTTAACAGTCATTGGTGTATCCTTAATTATGATGTATATTGCATTTTTAGAAGTGCAGCAGCAGTTTAAAACGATATTCACTGCGCTTATATCTGGATTGGTCAGTAAATTACTGTTTAATTTTCTATTCATTCCCTATTTTGAAATTTTAGGGGCAAGTTTAGCTACCATTAGCTCACTTTGTATTTTTGTTTTAATATTACATGTTAAGGTTATGAAACAGTACGATCTAGTAGCGCTTAAAGTGTTTTACTTGAAATTAATCGTTGCTTTAATCGGTATGACGGTGACTGTACAATTATTTTTACAATTGATACATTCTACTTCACGTCTCAGTGGTCTCGTCGAACTTATCATTGGTGCTACAGGTGGTGTCGTAAGCCTACTCGTTCTAATTATTGTAATGAATGTTCTAAGTGAAGAAGAGTGGGTGCATCTCCCACTTGGCGACAAAATAAATCAGTTTAAGAAAGGGAGAAAGTCATGACACACACATTAACAATAATAGGCCTCGGTAATTATGGTTTAGAAGAATTACCAGTTAATATTTATCGTTGTATTCAAGAACAACAACAAATCTATGTCAGAACGCAACATCATCCGGTTATTGAAGCATTAACAGATATCGAAATTAAGCATTTTGATGATGTATATGAACAATACGATACATTTGAAGCTGTTTATGATGCAATTACAGAAGCATTGTTAGAGGCTGCACAACACGAATCAATAGTATACGCTGTACCGGGTCATCCGAGAGTCGCTGAAACTACTACAGCTCACTTATTAGCACGTGCACCAGAGCGTAATGTAGAGGTTAAAATTATAGGTGGCCGTAGTTTTATAGATGATATCTTTACAGCTGTTGATGTAGATCCTAATGATGGCTTTACTTTACTTGATGCAACGGCATTGCAACCTTCAATGCTTAACCCAAGAACTGCAATCATTATGACGCAAGTATATAGCCCGATGATTGCAGGTGATCTTAAATTAACATTAATGCAGCGTTATCCGGATGACTATGAAGTCATGATTGTAGAAGGCGCACGTCAATCTGGTGCTCATGTTATTACATGTCCACTATACGAGCTCGATCATTATTCGGATTTTAATAATCTCACGAGTGTGTTTATTCCTAAAATCAATTCAGAGGAAGCTTTATATGGTGATTTTGATTTTCTAGATGATACGATAGCACATCTCGTGGATGACGAAATGGGGTGCCCTTGGGATAAGGTACAAACGCATGAATCTTTAAAGCGTTATTTATTAGAGGAAACGTTTGAGCTGTTTGAAGCCATTGATCATGAAGATGATTGGCATATGATAGAAGAACTTGGAGATATTTTACTACAAGTATTGTTGCATACACATATTGGTCAAAAAGAAGGATTTATGGACTCTCGAGAAGTCATTGCACAATTAACCGATAAAATGATTCGACGACACCCACACGTGTTTGGTGAAGCAACAGCGCAAACAGTAGATGATGTCAAATCAATTTGGCAGACTGAAAAAAGCCGTGAAGGTAAAAAAGAACGCGTGAAATTTGAGAAAGTATTTGCGACACATTTCTTAAAATTGTATGATGAAGTCAAAAATAAACAAGTACCATACACTGAAGCAGAATTAAAAGCATACTTAGAGCAAGGAGGAGCTTCATGAGATTAGATAAATATTTAAAAGTATCACGACTGATTAAACGTCGTACACTAGCAAAAGAGTTGAGTGATCAAGGACGTGTATCAGTTAACGGTAATACAGCTAAAGCTGGTACAGACGTTAAAGTAGGAGATGAACTTGTCATTCAGTTTGGTCAAAAAGTAGTGACGATTAAAGTGACAGGTTTAAGTGAACATGCGACTAAAGAAAATGCAAAAGGAATGTACGAACTTGTTAAAGAGACACGTTTATAGTGCAACTGATTGCTTTAAAGGGGAAGGTGATGCCGTGTGAGTGGAAAAGTTCAAAACATAGGCAACCCATATACATCTCAAAAAAATGAGAAAAAGAGACGTCATGAAATGCGCAAAAAAGTGGTAAAGAAGCGTGTGACGGTTTTTGGGGGGATATTGCTAGCAATCTTACTAGCCCTCTTAATTTTAGTATTTGTACAAATTAAAGGAAACAATGATGCGTCTTCGGTACGTTCAGCTAAAGAAGCACAATATCAAAAGCTTCAAGATCAAGAGATCGAACTGAAAGAACAATTGAATAATCTAAACAACGAGGCATATATTGAAAAAATTGCGCGTGATGAGTACTATTTAAGTAACGATGGTGAGATTATTTTCAAATTACCAGAAGATGACCCTTCATCAAAAGAAAAAAACAATAAAACAAATCCGTAAAATAAGCAGATACGTCACTGAAAATAAGCATTTATAATTTAGTCATTGTGAAAATGATTAAACATACGTATAATAGAAGTAAATATCGAACAATATCGGGAGGATGCATTAAAAAAATGTCAATCGAAGTAGGAAGTAAGATAACAGGTAAAGTCACAGGAATCAAAAAGTTTGGCGCATTTGTGTCATTACCTGAGGGGAAAAGTGGGCTAGTTCACATTAGTGAGATAGCAGACAACTATGTAGAAAATGTAGAAGATCACTTATCAGTAGGAGATGAAGTTGAAGTTAAGGTCTTATCTATCGCAGATGATGGTAAAATCAGCTTATCTATTAAAAAAGCAAAAGAACGTCCACGTAAACAAAGACCGGCTCAAAAACCGGAAGATTTTGAAAAGAAACTATCCAATTTCTTAAAAGATAGTGAAGATAAACTTACTTCTATTAAACGTCAAGCAGAATCAAGACGTGGTGGAAGAGGCTCACGTCGCTAAGTGCCATCCGAGAGGTTGAGAAACGAAGGGAACTTTGGATCTCAGCCTCTATTTTAATGTAGGAGTGTTTTAACATGTTAGAACCCATGTGGAAGTCATCAGATGATTTAGTGTTGGCAGTGTCGACTGGAATAGACAGTATGGTATTGTTGCACCAATTAATTCATGACTATGCACATACATACCGTAAGTTAGCCTGTGTACACGTTAATCATGGATTGAGATCCGCCTCTGATGAAGAAGCAATTTTTATTCAACAATATTGTCATAAGCACGACATCCCTATTTACATACACCAACTCGATTTATCAGATGTTGTGAATACTGGAAAAAGTATTCAAAATGATGCGCGTGAACGTAGGTATCAATGGTTTGACAGTGTGATGCAACAATTAAATGCTGATTATTTAGTTACCGCACATCATCAAGACGATCAATTAGAAACTATATTTTATCGCATTTTTACGGGGCGCACGTCTAGGAGTTCTATAGGCATGCATATGTTTGAACCTAGGGCAGATTATCATATTGTACGTCCTTTCATTCATACAACGAAACAAAGTATTCAAAAGTATCAACACGAACATCAAGTCCCCTATTATGAAGATGAAAGTAATGCGCATAATGATTATGTGCGCAATGATATCCGTAATAGAATTTTACCTACTATCGAAAAGAATACGCACCTACAACCCCAACAACTTTTAAAATTGTTTGATATACAAGAAACTGCACAAATGCTTATTCAACAACAAGCAGATCATTTTATTCACCATCATGTACAGGTTACAGAACGTCAAATTATTATTTCGAGAAATGATTTTAATAAGGAATTACCGCATGTTAAAATGAATATCTTAGATCATTGTTTTGCACAATTTAGTGAAAGGGTACAAATATCTGAAAGAGCATACCAAGATTGGTTTGAAAAAATAGAAAGTTCAGTTGCGCAAACGCCACTCATGCACACAAACGAATGGCGCGCTGACGTTGTGTATGATAAATTAATCATAATTGCACAACCTTCTCATGAAACTGTCGAAAAATTACATATTACACATCCAGGATGGTATGCGTTTGAAGATTATCGTATTTATATTACGCAACAATTATTAGAAATGGGTGGTGCAATTTCGATTCGTACGCGCTATAATGGTGACCGTGTCGCATTACGTTCAGGACACCATAAAAAAGTATCTCGACTCATGATTGATGCGAAAGTCCCAGCATTATTACGGCAACGTATGCCAATTATCGAGACTTCAAATGGGCATATCTTAGCAGTAGGTCTTTTATATGTGCAAGAGGCATATAGAGATATGATTCATATTCAATATTTAGGAGATGACATAAATGGAAAATGATTTAAAAGAAATATTATTAACAGAATCTGAAATCCAAGATATTTGTCAACAATTAGGTGAACAAATCACAAAAGATTATCAAAGTAAAGATTTATTATGTGTAGGTATTCTAAAAGGGTCAGTTTTATTTATGAGTGACTTAATTAAACGACTAGATTTACCGCTTGCCATTGACTTTATGGACGTATCAAGTTATCACGGTGGCACTGAATCAACAGGAGAAGTTCAAATTCTTAAAGATTTAAGTACGTCTATCGAAAATAAAGATATTTTAATTATAGAAGATATATTAGAAACAGGCACAACCCTTAAATCAATTGTAGGGCTTTTAGAATCTCGTCGTGTTAATTCATTGGAAATCGTGACACTTTTAGACAAACCAAACCGTCGTAAAGCGGATATTGAAGCAAAATATGTTGGCCGAAAAATTCCGGATGAGTTTGTGATTGGATACGGACTTGATTATCAAGAGAAATATCGTAATCTACCTTACATTGGAACATTAAAGCCTGAAATTTATAATAAGTAAAATTTTGAGATTTTTATTGAGTTGTGTGAAATCTCATAAATGTCAATTACTAGCCAGTTACGTTAATATTATGGTAAAATTTTTATTAGTTTTATATTTGAAGTAGGAGGAAACGACGCATGCAGAAAGCTTTTCGTAATGTGCTGTTTATAGCGATTATCGGCGTTGTTATTTTTGGGTTATTTTCCTGGATTAATGGCAATGGAAATGTACCTAAAGAGTTGACTTATAAGCAATTTATGCAGAATTTAGAAGATGGCAAGTTGAAGTCGTTAGAAATTCAACCTGAGAACAATGTGTATAAAGTAAGCGGTAAGTTACAAAATAATGACGATTATGCTTCTACAATTCTATTTAATAATGACAAAGAGTTGGATAAGGTCACTGAAGCAGCACAAAATCAAGATGGACTAGACTTTACAGTTAAGGAAGAAGAAGGACAAAGTGTCTTTGTAAGTATTCTTACAACATTAATTCCAATCGCAGTAATTGCGTTATTGTTTATTTTCTTCTTAAGCCAAGCACAAGGTGGCGGCGGTGGCGGTCGCATGATGAACTTTGGTAAATCTAAAGCCAAAATGTACGACAGTCAAAAAGGACGCGTACGTTTTTCTGACGTTGCCGGTGCAGATGAAGAAAAACAAGAATTAATCGAGATCGTAGACTTCTTGAAAGACAATAACAAATTCAAGCAAATGGGATCACGTATTCCGAAAGGTGTCTTATTAGTTGGGCCACCAGGAACAGGTAAAACTTTAATTGCGCGAGCTGTAGCCGGTGAAGCGGGAGTCCCATTCTTCTCAATCAGTGGTTCTGATTTCGTTGAGATGTTTGTTGGGGTCGGTGCAAGCCGTGTACGTGACTTATTTGAAAATGCGAAAAAGAATGCGCCGTGTATCATTTTTATAGATGAGATTGATGCAGTAGGTCGTCAACGTGGTGCTGGTGTTGGTGGCGGACACGATGAACGTGAACAAACGCTAAACCAATTACTCGTTGAAATGGATGGATTTGGTGAAAATGAAGGTATCATTATGATTGCCGCAACAAACCGTCCAGATATTTTAGACCCAGCATTATTACGTCCAGGTCGTTTTGACCGTCAAATCCAAGTGGGACGTCCAGATGTTAAAGGACGTGAAGCGATTTTACACGTACATGCTAAAAACAAACCACTTGATGAAACAGTGGACTTAAAAGCGATTGCTCAACGTACACCAGGCTTCTCTGGTGCAGATCTTGAAAACTTATTAAACGAAGCATCTTTAATTGCTGCACGTAGTAATAAGAGAAAAATCGACATGAGAGATATCGAAGAAGCAACAGACCGTGTTATTGCTGGTCCTGCTAAGAAATCTCGTGTCATCTCTGACAAAGAACGTAATATTGTAGCACATCATGAAGCAGGTCATACGATTATCGGTATGGTGCTTGATGAAGCAGAAGTGGTACATAAAGTAACTATCGTACCTCGTGGTCAAGCAGGCGGTTACGCAATGATGTTACCAAAACAAGACCGTTTCTTAATGACAGAACCTGAATTATTAGATAAGATTTGTGGTCTTTTAGGTGGCCGTGTTGCTGAAGATATTATCTTTAATGAAGTATCAACAGGCGCGTCAAATGACTTTGAACGAGCAACGAAAATTGCACGTGAAATGGTTACAGAATATGGTATGAGTAAAAAATTAGGACCACTTCAATTTTCTCATGGCGGTGGCGGACAAGTGTTCTTAGGTAAGGACATGTCTGGTGAGCCAGAATATTCTGGTCAAATTGCGTTCGAAATTGATAAAGAAGTACAACGTATCATTAAAGAACAATATGAGCGTTGTAAACAAATCTTATTAGAACATGAATCACAATTACGCTTAATTGCGAAAACATTACTCACTGAAGAAACATTAGTAGCAGAACAAATTCAATCATTATTCCATGAAGGTCATTTACCAGTTGTGAACTATGATGATGCGAAAGTTGTAGATCAAAGTGATAATGAAGATTTCCAAGAAGGTAAATATGGTAAATCTTATGACGATATTCGACGTGAGCAACAAGAACTAACTGAAAGAGCACACGGAGAACGTCGTCCAAATCAAGATCATTCATCAGAAGATCGTTCAACTGAAGATGAAGATCATGATACAACAGGATATGAAGGTGAGCCGAACATCGATCGTCCAGGCGATGATGATACGCGCCGTTAAGACTTTAAATCAAGAGTAGCGAAGATTTTAGACACTTCGCTACTCTTTCATTTTCAATAATAAACATATTATTTGTATCAATTTGAGGTTGCGGTTATGATAATGCAACGTAGTAAAATAAAGGAGCGATAAAGAATGACGCAAGATTATATAGTAAAAGCACTTGCATTTGGTGGAGAAATTCGTGCATATAGTGCCAAAACTACTGACACAATCCAAGAGGCTCAAACACGCCATTATACTTGGCCAACAGCCTCAGCTGCATTAGGACGTACAATGACAGCAACGCTAATGATGGGCGCAATGCTTAAAGGAGATCAGAAGTTAACTGTGACTGTAGATGGTGATGGCCCAATTGGCAAAATTATAGCGGATGCCGATGCTAAAGGGAAAGTAAGAGGCTATGTTACGAATCCTCAAACGCATTTTCCATTAAATGAACAAGGAAAATTAGATGTGAGACGTGCTGTTGGTACACAAGGTGCGATAAACGTTGTTAAAGACGTAGGTATTCGTGACTACTATACAGGAAATAGCCCAATTGTTTCTGGAGAATTAGGTGAAGATTTCACGTATTATTTCGCAAATAGTGAACAAGTACCGTCATCAGTAGGAGTAGGCGTACTTGTTAACCCTGACAATTCTATTAAAGCATCAGGTGGTTTTATTATTCAAGTAATGCCAGGTGCTAAAGATGAAACAATCGATAAACTTGAAGCGGCGATTCAAACAATGCCACCTGTATCTCAAATGATTGATGAAGGCTTAACGCCAGAACAAATGCTAGAAGCCATTTTAGGCGAAGAAAATGTAACATTCCTTGAAACAATACCCGCTGCATTTGAATGTCATTGTGGTCACGATAAATTTTTAAATGCGATGAAAGGTTTAGGAGAAGCAGAAATAGAGAATATGATAAAAGTAGACCATGGCGCAGAAGCAGAATGTCACTTCTGTCGTTCAAAATATCATTACTCTGAAGAAGAATTAACAGCGCTTTTAGAATCAATGAGATAAGTTTGTAACGGAGTTGTTCATCCTGTCGGAGTTTACTATAAAAGTGCTTGAATTTTTGAACGTCATACACAAGAGAAATTAGGAAGTGTTCGAGTCTCATAGCTGCCTATTGTAAGCAATGTATGTATCATTAACATTGTAATGAGATAAGGTGAGATTCAGAAAAAGCGCCATGTTGGTACATTTAGACTTTTGAAGTTGTCTGAAAAATGGTACACTAGAAGTATATCCGATATTATAACTCTGTTTTTGAACAAATTTTAAAAAGCGAGGTTAGATTTATGGTTAGAAAACCTGTTGAAAATATTACTGAATTAATTGGTCAAACACCCGTTGTTAAATTACGTCATCAAACTGATGAAAACGCAGCAGATATCTACGTTAAATTAGAATATCAAAATCCAGCTGGCTCAGTAAAAGACCGTATTGCATTAGCAATGATCGAACAAGCTGAAAAAGAAGGTAAAATCAAACCTGGCGATACAATTGTTGAACCGACAAGTGGTAATACAGGTATTGGTTTAGCGTTTGTTGCTGCAGCAAAAGGCTACAAAGCTGTATTCACTATGCCTGAAACAATGAGTATTGAACGTCGCAACCTTTTAAAAGCGTATGGTGCAGAAGTTGTATTAACGCCTGGATCTGAAGCGATGAAAGGTGCTATTAAAAAAGCGAAAGAGCTTAAAGAAGAGCATGGTTATTTCGAACCACAACAATTCGAAAACTTAGCAAATCCTAAAGTTCACGAATTAACAACAGGCCCAGAACTTGTTGAACAATTCGAAGGCAAAACAATCGATGCCTTCTTAGCTGGTGTAGGTACAGGCGGAACACTTTCAGGTGCAGGAAAAGTATTAAAAGAAAAATATCCTGATATTCAAATCGTAGCAATTGAACCTGAAGCATCACCAGTATTAAGTGGCGGTGAACCAGGTCCTCATAAACTACAAGGTTTAGGTGCAGGTTTCGTACCAGACACACTTAACACTGATATCTATGGTGAAGTGATTAAAGTTGGTAACGAGGTTGCGATGGAAACATCAAGACGCGTTGCGAAAGAAGAAGGTATCCTTGGTGGTATTTCATCAGGTGCTGCAATCTACGCTGCTATCCAAAAAGCAAAAGAATTAGGTAAAGGTAAAACAGTTGTTACCGTTCTTCCAAGTAACGGTGAACGTTATTTATCAACACCTTTATATAACTTTGAATAATCTTGATTTGAATTACTAATCAATAACTGAGATGTTTATCTGAAAGGGTAAGCATCTCATTTTTGTTTTTTGTAAGACATCATAAATGTATTAAGATATTTTAATTTTAATAAACACAGTTGCCTTATTTTGAATCGGAAATTTGCTATAATAATTCTGTTGAATGGACAAAATTCATAACATCATTTAAGGAAAGGATGGTTTATGTGCAAGAGACACAGATTATGGGTATCTTGAATGTAACACCTGATTCATTTTCAGATGGTAATCAGTATAATGACCTTGATAAAGCGGTGCAACACGCACAAGAAATGGTCGATGAAGGTGCGCATATTATTGATGTTGGTGGTGTTTCAACACGTCCAGGTCATGATGAAGTGGCAATTGAAGAAGAAATGAAACGTGTAATACCCGTAGTACGTGCTTTAAAAGGGATTAATGCTACGATTTCGGTTGATACATTTCGAAGTGAAGTTGCAGAAGCGGCTCTTCAAGAAGGTGCTACTATGATTAATGATCAATGGGCAGGTCTATATGATGAACGTATGTTTGACGTCGTAGCGCATTATAATGGTTCGATTGTATTAATGCATAATGGTAATGGAGAACGTAACGAACCAGTTATGGATGAAATGATTGTGACTTTATTAAAACAAGCCCATAGAGCTGAACGTGCTGGAATTCCGCAATCACATATTTGGTTAGATCCAGGTATTGGCTTTGCAAAGTCTCGTGAAGAAGAAAGGGTAGTTATGGCACGCTTAGACGAACTCGTTGCTACACCTTACCCAGTCTTACTAGCAACAAGTCGTAAACGCTTCATCAATGAAATACTTGGTGGGCAATCACGTGTTGATGAACGTGACGAGGGGACAGCGGCAACAACTGCTTACGGTATTATGAAAGGTGTGCGTGGTGTACGTGTGCATAACGTACAAATGAATGTGCGTCTAGCAAAAGCAATGGATAGTTTGAAAGGGTATGAAAATGAAAGATAAGATTTTTTTAGAAGGCTTAGAATTTTATGCTTATCACGGTGCATTACCAGCTGAAAATGAAATCGGACAAATTTTTAAAGTAGATATTGAGATGCAAGTCGATTTAGCTCAAGCAGGCCAATCAGACCGTGTCACAGATACTGTACATTATGGAGAAGTTTACGAAGATGTTAAAGAGATTATGTTAGGGCAACCTGTAAATTTGTTGGAACATCTTGCTGAACGTATTGCAAATCGTATAAATTCACACTATAATCGTGTAATGGAAACGAAAGTTAGGATTACGAAGAAGAACCCACCAATTCCTGGTTATTACGAAGGTGTGGGTGTTGAAATTGTAAGGGTGAGTACACAATGACAGATGCTTATCTTAGTTTAGGAAGTAATATTGGTCAACGTGAAGCACAACTTCACACAGCAATTGAAAATTTAGATACAATAGATGATATCAAAGTCGTGACAGTTTCACCTATTTATGAGACGAAACCTGTGGGCTATGTGGATCAACCAGATTTTTTGAATGTATGTGTTCATATTCAAACAAGTCTTACACCGCATCAACTACTTGATGCATGTCTTGAAATTGAACAACGTTTGCATCGTGTACGTAAGGAAAGATGGGGGCCACGAACGATAGATATTGATATCTTATTATACGGAACTTCAGTTGTAGAGGATGATCGTTTATCCCTCCCACATCCACGTATGGTTGAACGTGCTTTTGTGATGGTTCCGCTTAACGACATTGCACCAAATGTCATCGAACCAAGATCGAAGCAACGTATTCAAGATTTAGTGCAACACGATGATTCTGTGGTGAAGTATCAATAAATAACTAAAATTTTATATCCTGATTGGAGGAACCACACTATGTGGAAAATTGGAGACGTTGAAATTGAAAATAGAGTTGTTTTAGCACCTATGGCAGGGGTGTGCAATTCGGCATTTAGACTGACAGTAAAAGAATTTGGCGCAGGCCTTGTATGTGCTGAAATGGTCAGTGATAAAGCAATTTTATTTAATAACCCAAAAACTATGAAAATGTTGTATATAGACGAAAACGAACGTCCGCTATCGCTACAAATTTTTGGCGGTGAAAAAGAAACACTCGTTGAAGCAGCGGAATATGTTGATAAACATACGACTGCAGACATTATCGACATCAATATGGGATGTCCTGTTTCGAAAATTATTCGTTGTGAAGCGGGGGCGCGTTGGTTACTAGACCCTGACAAAATTTATGAAATGGTGTCTGCTGTAACTGAACGTGTAAGTAAACCGGTAACATGTAAAATGCGTATCGGTTGGGATGATGAACATATTTTTGCAGTGGAAAATGCAAAAGCTGCTGAACGTGCTGGTGCTGCAGCAATATCGTTACATGGGCGTACTCGTGTCCAAATGTACGAAGGTAAAGCAGATTGGGATATTATACGTCAGGTTAAAGAAGCGGTAAATATTCCTGTTATTGGTAATGGTGATGTCACAAGCCCAGAATTAGCTGAAAAAATGCTAGAAGAAACAGGTGTGGATGCGGTCATGATCGGTCGTGAAGCGCTTGGTAATCCATGGATGATTTATAGAACTGTACATTATCTAGAAACAGGAGAGCTTATTGAAGAACCGCAAGTAGATGAAAAAATCGATATCGCATTGTTACACTTACGTCGCTTAGTTGAATTAAAAGGTGAAAAAGTAGGTGTAATGGAGATGCGTAAACATGCTTCATGGTATCTTAAAGGTGTACGTGGTAACGGTAAAGCTCGAAAAGCATTGAACCAGTCTGAAACTGAGCAAGAAATGATTGATATTCTCACGCGTTTTCGCGATGAATCATTACAACAAAATCAAAAAATCGAAGCATAATCATAAAAGGAGCGTTTAAAGCATGACAGAAGAAATGAATGACCAGATGCAGGTGCGTCGTCAAAAGCTACAAGAATTATATGATTTAGGAATAGATCCATTCGGTTCGAAATTCGAACGTACTAGTGATGCAAAAACTTTGAAAGATAATTGGGATGCATTCTCAAAAGAAGAACTTGCTGAAAAAGAAGATGAAAGTCAAACAGTAATTGCCGGACGTTTAATGACAAAACGTGGTAAAGGTAAAGCAGGATTTGCGCATATTAAAGATTTATCAGGTCAAATTCAAATTTACGTTCGTAAAGACCAAGTAGGCGAAGAACAATTTGACATTTGGAAAAGTGCAGATTTAGGTGACATCGTAGGTATTGAAGGTGTAATGTTTAAAACTAATACAGGTGAAATCTCTGTAAAAGCAAAATCTTTTAAATTATTATCTAAAGCGTTACGTCCATTACCAGATAAGCACCATGGTTTACAAGATATTGAACAGCGTTATCGTCAAAGATATCTTGATTTAATTACTAACGAAGAAAGTACGGAAACATTCATTAATCGTAGTCGTATTTTACAAGAAATGCGCCAGTACTTAAATGAACAAGGTTTCTTAGAAGTAGAAACACCAATGATGCATCAAATCGCCGGGGGTGCTGCAGCACGTCCATTCGTTACACATCACAATGCATTAGATGCAACACTATATATGCGTATTGCTATCGAATTACATCTAAAACGCTTAATTGTAGGTGGTTTAGAAAAAGTATATGAAATTGGTCGTGTATTCCGTAATGAAGGGGTATCAACACGCCATAATCCTGAATTTACAATGATTGAATTATATGAAGCATATGCAGATTACGAAGATATCATGGATTTAACAGAGTCACTTGTTGCACATATTGCACATAAAGTATTAGGCACAACTACAGTACAATATGGCGATGACGAAATTAATCTTGAACCTAAATGGCGACGCCTACACATAGTTGATGCTGTTAAAGAAGCAACAGGCGTTGACTTCTTCCAAGTTCAGTCTGATGAAGAGGCACATGAATTAGCTAAAGAACATGGTATTGAAGTAGATAAAAATATGAAATATGGTCATATTTTAAATGAATTCTTTGAACAAAAAGTTGAAGAAACATTAATTCAACCGACATTCATCTATGGTCACCCAATTGAAATTTCACCATTAGCTAAGAAAAACCCAGAGGATCCGCGTTTTACAGATCGTTTTGAGTTATTTATTGTTGGTCGCGAACATGCGAATGCATTTACAGAATTGAATGACCCTATCGATCAACGTGAGCGATTTGAAGCGCAACTTGTTGAAAAAGAACAAGGTAATGATGAAGCGCATGAAATGGATGAAGACTTCATTGAAGCGCTTGAATATGGTATGCCTCCAACAGGTGGATTAGGAATCGGCATTGACCGTTTAGTGATGTTACTTACAAATTCACCGTCAATTCGAGACGTACTATTATTCCCATATATGCGTCAAAAATAAGAGATTAAAACAGAAAGTAAGTGAGTGGGACAGTGTGTTTGCGCTGTCCTCCTTTTTTATAGGTTGATAGTGAATAGATACTATATTGTTGTATCTATAAATAATAAAATTTCTTAGAAAAAAGACTTGATATTTTTGTGAATACCATTTACAATATTCCAAGTACGACATGAGACATTAACTGCATATCACAGTTATTAAAAGAATGTTAAAAATGTTTAAATATCTGTTGACAATCATTAAAGTAGCATGTAAAATATTAAAAGTCGTCGATTGTGAGCGATGAAAAGCGAAAGCAAAGACGAATAAAAAATAAAAAGTGTAAAATTAACTATTGCATTTATTTGATTAATACCGTATCATATATAAGGTAGTTAAAAAACGACTTAAACATTGTCTGGTGATTATGGCAAAGAGGTCACACCTGTTCCCATGCCGAACACAGAAGTTAAGCTCTTTAGCGCCGATGGTAGTCGGACTTACGTTCCGCAAGAGTAGGACATTGCCAGGCTTACATAATAAACGGAGAATTAGCTCAGCTGGGAGAGCATCTGCCTTACAAGCAGAGGGTCGGCGGTTCGAACCCGTCATTCTCCACCATTCGCCGGCCTAGCTCAATTGGTAGAGCAACTGACTTGTAATCAGTAGGTTGGGGGTTCAAGTCCTCTGGCCGGCACCATCTTTGAGCCATTAGCTCAGTCGGTAGAGCATCTGACTTTTAATCAGAGGGTCAGAGGTTCGAATCCTCTATGGCTCATTTGTGAATATTATTTAGCAGAAGTAGTTCAGCGGTAGAATACGACCTTGCCAAGGTCGGGGTCGCGGGTTCGAATCCCGTCTTCTGCTCCATTTAATGCCGGGGTGGCGGAACTGGCAGACGCACAGGACTTAAAATCCTGCGGTGAGAGATCACCGTACCGGTTCGATTCCGGTCCTCGGCACCATTAATCTTTTTTAAAAGATATGCGCCCGTAGCTCAACTGGATAGAGCGTTTGACTACGGATCAAAAGGCTATGGGTTCGACTCCTATCGGGCGCGTTTTATATAAAAACGGGAAGTAGCTCAGCTTGGTAGAGCACTTGGTTTGGGACCAAGGGGTCGCAGGTTCGAATCCTGTCTTCCCGACTCTTTGAAAAAATATGGGGGCTTAGCTCAGCTGGGAGAGCGCCTGCTTTGCACGCAGGAGGTCAGCGGTTCGATCCCGCTAGTCTCCACCATTATTATTTTCCAATATGAATTGAACATTGAAAACTGAATGACAATATGTCAACGTTAATTCCGATAAAACACAGTACAACGTACTGATAGACTGATTGACTGAATCAATCGAAAGAGCTATATCAAGCTTACTCTAATATGGAGAGT
>NZ_JABANU010000018.1 GCF_016238445.1 Staphylococcus canis | reverse complement strand
AGCGTGTGTCTTACGGTTATAGAAACTTTTATAATTTCAGAAATAGAATATTAGTTATTTCTAGGATGTTTGTAAGTGAACATAAAAAACGTACCAAGTCACTAAAAATAGCAACTTAGTACGTTTTATCTTCACCAACCGACGTTGACAAAGAGCCTCTGTTTTTCATTTATTTTGATTAAACTGATTAAACCATTTTATTTTACGTTGATCGTACTTCAATATTTATTTATATTCCTCTTTATATGTACAGTAGTTTAAGACTGTAGCTTTGCAATTTTCCAATTTTTACTTTATAATGCCTTTAATATAGTACTTTAATGAGATACTCAAGTGGAAAAGGAGTTCAAGCACATGATGCAAGAAGTGATCAAAATAAAAGGCGGCCGCACTTTAAAAGGCGAGGTTGAAATAAGCGGTGCTAAAAATAGCTCAGTGGCAATTATTCCGGCTTCATTAATGGCAACGGATACTGTTAAATTAGAAGGATTACCTAAAATATCCGATGTGGAAACGCTAGTGAGTTTACTTGAAGATTTAAATATTTCAACGCAATTAGAAGATACACACCTTACAGTAGACCCATCTCAAATTAAAAATGCGGTATTACCGAATCATAAGGTTGAGTCTTTACGTGCATCTTATTATATGATGGGGGCATTACTTGGTCGCTTTAAAAAGTGTGTGATTGGACTACCAGGAGGTTGCCCACTCGGACCTAGACCTATCGATCAACATATTAAAGGATTTAAAGCTTTAGGTGCAGAAGTAGATGAATCTGATGGCCGTACAATGAAACTTGAAGCTAAACAATTAAAGGGCGCAAACATTTACTTAGATATCGTCAGTGTTGGAGCTACGATTAATATTATGTTGGCGGCAAGTTTAGCTAAAGGTCAAACTGTAATTGAAAATGCAGCTAAAGAACCTGAAGTTGTTGATGTTGCAAACTTTTTAAATAGTATGGGTGCTAAAATTACGGGTGCCGGTACGAGTACTATAAAAATTAATGGTGTAGAAAGCTTACACGGAACAACACATACAATTATTCCAGATCGTATCGAAGCGGGCACATACATGTGTATTGCTGCAGCAAGTGGTGAACGTATAAAGATACACAACATCATTCCAAAACATGTTGAACCGCTAACGGTAAAATTAAAAGAACTGGGTGTTGATATAGAGCTTGGCGATGACTTCATGATTGTAAGTGCGCGTGATAATTATCATAGTGTAGACATTAAAACATTAGTGTATCCAGGATTTGCGACAGATTTACAGCAACCTGTCACGCCATTATTGTTTTTAGCAGATGGACCAAGTTTTGTAACTGATACAATTTATCCAGAACGATTTAGACATGTTAAGGAGTTACAAAACATGAATGGTGCAATTGATTCAGATAGGGGAACAGCAACGATTAAGCCTTCAAAATTACAGGGTGCAGATGTTTATGCAAGTGATTTAAGAGCGGGAGCTTGTTTAATTGTAGCTGGGTTAATTGCAAAAGATGTGACAACAATATTTAATGTGAGACATATCTATAGAGGGTATACAGATATTGTCCAAACATTAAAACGATTAGGCGCAGACATCTGGACTGAGAAAGTAGAAGTCTAATCAAATCAATTGTTATCACATTAAATCATAATTGAGAGGTGATAACTATGGAAGTATGCCCATATTTAGAAGAAACTTTTAAAATCTTAGGGCGAAGTTGGAATGGGTTAATTATGCATTACCTATCCACTTGTCCAGAACATAAAGCACATTTTTCTGAAATGAAAAGAGATTTAAAACCGATTACAAACCGTGCGCTTTCACTTAAAGTGGCAGAACTTGCTGAAGCAGGATTATTAACAAAAGAAGTGATTTCTCAAAATCCACCTTCAGTATGTTATCATTTAACAAATAAAGGTAAAGATTTAGCACTTGCTTTAAAGCCACTTGAAGATTGGGCACATGAACACGTTGAACTAAGTGAAACACCAAAATCAAGCTAAATTGAGATAAACTGATTTCATAAGATAACAAATGAACAAACCTTCTTAACATGTCAGTCATGTTGAAGGTTTGTTTTTGTTTTTAGATGACTTTTTAATTTGGTATGAGTTAAACTGTTTTAAAATTATTAAAATATATAAGTTCAATGAATTGAGTTTATTGGCTATAAGGTTTATTCTATTTTCCTAGCGGTTATTAAGAGTATAGAGATTATTATACGAGGAGTGTTAGTTCATGAGAGATCAGATCAAACAATATATTAATGGCGAATGGGTTGATAGTGCTAGTGGAGAAACATTAGACGTTATTAATCCGGCAACAGAAGAAGTGATTGGTCGTATTGCAAAAGGTAACGAAGCAGATGTAGATAAAGCTGTAAAAGCAGCCAAAGATGTTTATTTAGAATTTCGCCATACGCCAGTTAAAGAACGTCAAGCCCTTTTAGGACGTATCGTTGAAGAATATAAAAATCGTAAAGAAGATTTGATTGAAGTCATGACTTTAGAACTTGGAGCACCTGTACAAAAATCTGAAGATGTTCATTATCAAATGGGATTGAATCATTTTCAAGCGGCTTATGAAGCATTAAATGATTTTCAATTTGAAGAACGTCGTGGCGATAATTTAATTGTGAAAGAAGCAATTGGTGTTGCAGGTTTAATCACACCTTGGAACTTCCCAACGAACCAAACATCATTAAAATTAGCTGCGGCATTTGCGGCGGGTAGCCCGGTTGTTTTAAAACCTTCTGAAATGACACCGTACGCTGCGATTATCTTAGCTGAAATCTTCGATAAAGCAGGTGTGCCTAAAGGTGCATTTAACCTGGTAAATGGTGATGGAGAAGGTGTAGGTAATCCACTTACAGCGCATCCAGATGTACGCATGGTATCATTTACGGGATCTGGTGGTACTGGTTCAAAAATTATGGAAAAAGCAAGTAAAGATTTCAAAAAAGTATCTCTTGAATTAGGTGGAAAATCACCATATATTATTTTAGATGATGCGGATGTAAAAGAAGCAGCGAAAGCAGCTGTGGGTAAAGTTGTTAATAATACTGGACAAGTTTGCTCAGCAGGAACACGTACAATTATTCCTGAATCAATGAAAGACGCATTTTTAGATGAAGTAAAACATGTCTTACAAGATGTTAAAGTAGGAGATCCTCAGAAGAAAGATACTGAAATGGGTCCTATTGTAAGCGAAAAACAATATAATCAAGTTCAAGATTATATTCAAAAAGGTATCGATGAAGGTGCTGAATTATATTATGGTGGTTTAGGCAAACCTGAAGGCCTTGAAAAAGGTTACTTTGCTAAACCAACAGTATTTACAAACGTGGATAACAAAATGACAATCGCCCAAGAAGAAATCTTCGGACCTGTAATGTCTGTTATTACGTATAAAGATTTAGATGAAGCAATTGAAATTGCAAATGAAACAAAATACGGTCTTGCAGGTTATGTATTCGGTAAAGATCGTGACAAATTAGCAAAAGTCGCACGTTCAATCGAGGCAGGTACTATTGAAATTAATGAAGCAGGTAGAACGCCTAATCTACCATTCGGAGGTTATAAACAATCTGGATTGGGTAGAGAATGGGGCGACTATGGAATTGAAGAGTTTTTAGAAGTCAAATCAATTGCAGGTTATTTTAAATAAAATGAAACCTTTAAGAGTGAGACGATATTACAAGGTCTCACTCTTTTCTTCAGTTAAATGTCATCATCTACATCAAATTTACAATCGAAATTCATTTTTAATATATTGTAATACAAAAGTAACTGGTTAATGATTGAGATTTAATATGAAAATTACTGTTCACACTTTGTCAATAACAGTAAATTTTGCTATAGTATTCTTATTATCGTATAGCTAAGAGCTTTATGATGTAGAAAATAATACGAAAAGAGTGTTTAACAATGGCTACACGAGAAAGAACTTCTCCTCAATATGAGTCTTTCCATGAATTGTACAAAAACTATACAACAAAAGCGTTAACTCAAAAAGCTAAAGATTTAAAAGTTGTCAATTATAGTAAATTGAACAAAAAAGAACTTGTACTTGCCATTATGGAAGCGCAAATGGAAAAAGATGGCAATTATTATATGGAAGGCATTCTAGATGATATCCAACAAGACGGTTACGGTTTTTTACGAACGGTTAACTTTTCAAAAGGTGAAAAAGATATTTATATTTCAGCAAGCCAAATTCGTCGCTTCGAAATCAAATTAGGCGATAAGGTAACTGGGAAAGTAAGGAAACCGAAAGAGAATGAGAAATATTATGGTTTATTACAAGTTGATTTTGTGAATGACCATAATGCAGAAGAAGTTAAAAAACGCCCACACTTTCAGGCGTTAACACCACTATATCCAGACGAGCGCATAAAACTTGAAACAGAACCTCATCATTATTCGACGCGTGTAATGGATTTAATTACCCCAATTGGTCTAGGCCAACGTGGATTAATCGTAGCACCACCTAAAGCCGGAAAGACCACTTTACTTAAAGAAATCGCAAACGCAATTGTTAAAAACAAACCCAATGCTAAGCTGTTCATCTTACTAGTTGGCGAAAGGCCAGAAGAAGTTACTGATTTAGAGCGTTCCGTTGAAGAAGCGGAAATTGTACATTCAACATTTGATGAGCATCCAAAACATCACGTTAAGGTATCAGAATTACTACTCGAACGTGCAAAACGTCTTGTTGAAATCGGTGAAGATGTTATTATTTTAATGGATTCGATTACACGATTAGCAAGAGCTTATAATTTAGTCATTCCACCAAGTGGTCGTACGTTATCAGGAGGTTTAGATCCAGCGTCACTACATGGACCTAAGCGTTTCTTTGGTGCGGCTCGTAATATTGAAGCAGGGGGAAGTCTCACAATTTTAGCGACAGCACTTGTAGATACAGGATCACGTATGGATGACATGATCTATGAAGAGTTTAAAGGTACAGGAAATATGGAGCTTCATTTAGATCGTCGTTTATCTGAACGACGTATTTTCCCAGCTATTGATATTAATCGTAGTTCAACACGTAAAGAAGAAATGTTAATTTCAAAACAAGAATTAGATAGCTTATGGCAATTACGTAATATGTTTTCAAACTCTCCTGACTTTGCTGAACGATTTATTCGTGCAATTAAAAGAACAAAGTCGAATGCAGACTTTTTTGCTGAACTTCAAAAACGTGCGGCGGATAGTACGAAATCTGGCAAGCCTATCATTTAATTAGGATAATTCTAAAAGCAGGGTTGCTTTTTAAAGTATCAACATATATAATGTTTAAGTATTGGGTAAAAACTCACAAATAACTCTGTTCCAGATGGTTCAGGGCAAAGGAGCTGAAAATAATGAAACAAGGAATTCATCCAGAATACCGTAAAGTAATCTTCTTAGATACAACTACAAACTACAAATTTTTAAGCGGTTCTACTAAACAATCAAATGAAACTATGGAATGGGAAGATGGCAACGAATATCCAGTTATTCGTTTAGATATTTCTTCTGATTCACATCCATTCTACACTGGACGTCAAAAGTTCGCAGCAGCAGACGGACGTGTGGAACGTTTCAACAAAAAGTTTGGTCTCAAATCAAACAACTAATGATATTTCAAGCATTCCCATCAATTTGGGAATGCTTTTTTATGTTTTATACGGTATGAATTATAAAATTCAATGCTTTTTAGGATTAGGTACGCTAACGTTATAAAAAATATGATATAATGAATTGATTTTGTTTTAGGAAAAAGGTGGAAAAAGTTATGTATGAAGCGTACCATTCTGGTTGGATAGAATGTATCACTGGCAGTATGTTTAGTGGAAAGTCAGAAGAATTAATTCGACGACTTCGTAGAGGGATTTATGCTAAACAGAAAGTGATCGTTTTTAAACCCATCATAGATGATCGATATCAAAGAGAAAAAGTAGTTTCTCATAATGGGAATGCCATCGAAGCGGTGACGATACAGTCAGCGCATGAAATTTTAGAACATGATTTAACAGATGTAGATATTATTGGAATTGATGAAATTCAATTTTTTGAAAAAGAGATTGTTGATATTGCTGAGCAGCTTGCAGAAAAAGGATATCGTGTCATTACAGCTGGTTTAGATATGGATTTTAGAGGTGAACCATTTCATCCAGTTCCCGAAATGCTTGCTGTAAGTGAACATATTACAAAGCTTCAAGCGGTCTGTGCAGTGTGTGGGGCGTCATCAAGTCGAACACAACGTTTAATTGATGGTAAGCCTGCAAAGTTTGATGACCCTACTATTTTAGTCGGAGCGAATGAAAGCTATGAACCAAGGTGTCGTGCACATCATGTTGTCGCACCATCTGAATCAAAAGAGGAGGATTTAGATTAATGTTTGATCAATTAGATATTGTAGAAGAAAGATATGAACAACTTAATGAATTATTGAGTGATCCTGATGTTGTAAGCGATACGGATAAACTTAGAAAATACTCTAAAGAACAGGCAGAGCTTCAAAAAACAGTAGAAGTTTATCGCCATTATAAACAAGTGAAAGAAGATGCAGCGGAAATTGATGTCATGTTAGAAGAAACATCAGATCAAGATGAAGTGGACATGTTAAAAGAAGAGTCAAGTGCGCTCAAATCAGAAATTCCTGAACTTGAAGAACAACTTAAATTCTTACTCATACCTAAAGATCCGAATGATGAAAAAGACGTTATCGTAGAAATTCGAGCAGCAGCTGGTGGTGATGAAGCGGCTATTTTTGCAGGTGACTTATTCCGCATGTACTCTAAATTTGCTGAATCACACAACTTTAAGACAGAGATTGTAGAAGTGGCTGAAAGTGATCATGGCGGTTATAAGGAAATTAGTTTTTCAGTTTCTGGTGATGGCGCATACAGTAAACTTAAATTCGAAAATGGTGCTCACCGTGTACAACGTGTTCCTGAGACTGAATCAGGAGGGCGAATTCATACTTCAACAGCCACAGTAGCAGTTTTGCCAGAAGTTGAAGATGTTGAAATTGAAATTCGAAATGAAGATTTAAAAATTGATACGTATCGTTCAAGTGGTGCGGGGGGCCAACACGTCAATACAACTGACTCTGCTGTTCGTATTACCCACTTACCAACAGGTGTGATTGCAACATCATCTGAAAAATCACAAATTCAGAACCGTGAAAAAGCAATGAAAGTGTTAAAAGCACGTTTATATGATATGAAACTTCAAGAAGAACAACAAAAATATGCTGCGCAACGTAAATCGGCGGTTGGGTCAGGTGACCGTTCTGAACGTATTCGTACTTATAACTATCCACAAAGTCGCGTAACTGATCACCGCATTGGTCTAACACTGCAAAAGTTAGATCAAATTATTGAGGGTAAGTTAGATGAAGTGATTGACGCTTTGACAATGCACGAACAAACAGAAAAACTGAAAGAACTCAATAACGGTGAATTATAAAAGTTGGATAGAACATGCCAAATCACAAGTAGCTCAACAAGCAGGCGATGTTCAGAGTGTACAATGGTTGGTAATGGATGTATTAGGTTGGAGTCGAATGGATTTGATTCTCAATGAATCTACCACCATTCCTACCCATATTGAAGAAAAGCTTAATATTGGCCTCAATCAATTAATGAACCACGTGCCAGTACAATATATAGTAGGACATGCTGCCTTTTATGGTAGGTCATTTAAAGTGAATGAAAACGTGTTGATTCCTAGACCAGAAACAGAAGAAGTCGTTGCACATTTTTTAAAGGAGGTACCGACTTCTGGAACTGTGGCTGATATTGGTACTGGGAGTGGTGTGTTAGCTGTAACAATTAAAGCGGAAAAGCCACAACTTCAAGTCTACGCATCAGACATATCAACTAAAGCAATAGACGTTGCAAAAGACAATGCAAAAAGTCATCATACAGCTATTCAATTTATAGTAGGTGAAGGTTTAAAGCCTTATATAGAAGCAGGAATTATGCTGGATGGATTGATTTCAAATCCACCGTATATTAGTGATAATGAACGTGATGTGATGGATACTAGTGTCATTCAATATGAGCCGCATATCGCATTATTTGCAGAAAATAATGGTTATGCAGTGTATGAGCAGATATTTCAAGATTTACCAAAAGTTATGCGTCACGGAGCACCTGTTGTTTTAGAGATTGGCTATCAACAAGGCGATGATTTGAAACAATTGTTGTTTACGTATCATCCACATATTACAGCACATGTTCATCAAGATATAAATAAAAACGAACGAATTTTAAGTTTTACATGGTTCAAACAATAAAGTTATGTACGGTATATCTGTGCGTAACTTTTTACTTTAAAGTAAACTACAACATGAAGAGAGGTGACAGTTTTGAAAGAAACTCAAATTTGGGACGTTCGAGACTTTACGACTACCCTTGAATCTTATCCAAAATTAGATGAAATCATCGAGACCTATCAACAAGGAGGTTTAGTCGTTTTACCAACTGAAACTGTATATGGCTTAGGCGCAGATGCTCGTAACAGTCAAGCCATACAGTCCATCTATCAAGCAAAAGGAAGACCTTCTGATAATCCACTCATTGTACACATATATGAAACTGAACAGTTAGAAGCGTTTGTGAGTGATATTACGCCTTCTACGATTAAATTAATGGAAGCATTTTGGCCTGGGCCTATCACGTTCATTTTACCTGTGAAACATGGGTATTTATCTGACAAAGTTACAGGTGGGCTTGATACTGTAGCAGTTAGAATGCCAAGTCATCCTATTGCACGGACGTTATTGAAGGTTTTAAATATGCCAATCGCGGCACCGAGTGCTAATTTAAGTGGAAGACCTTCTCCTACAACATTTGAACATGTGTATCATGATTTGAATGGGCGAGTAGACGGTATCATTCATTCCACGCAAAGTGAGGCTGGCCTGGAGAGTACGGTTTTAGATTGTACTTCTTTCCCCTTTAAAATTGCACGACCAGGAACAATTACACGTTCTATGCTCAATGAGATACTTCCCAATTCTGTAGATGAAAGCGCAGTAACGTTAACAGAAAAACCAATTGCACCAGGAATGAAGTATAAACATTACGCTCCTGAAACACCACTTAAAATGATTCAACATATTGCTGGGCCGATTCGTCAAAATGCCCATGAAGATTGGTCTGAAGTAGCGTTTATTGTACCCAAAAGTTTACAAAAGTTTATTCCATCATCTGCACATATCATTACTTTAAGTGAAGATACTACAGACGTTTCAAATGCAAATCGCAATTTATACGATACATTACATCAGTTAGACAAATTATCAAATATAAATATGGCGTATATTTATGGGTATCCTGATTCCAATGAAACTGAGGCACTCAACAATAGAATGTTAAAAGCAGTCAATCATCAAATTATAAAGGATGAGTTATAATGAAAATCACTTTTGTGTGTACAGGTAACACTTGTCGTAGTCCAATGGCTGAAGGTATTGCTCGAGCATTACTGCCAGAACATGAAATTGCATCACGAGGCATCACGAGTATAGCAGGAGACCCTATCGCTAAACATACTAAAACTTTGCTCGAGGCAGATGGTTATCCAGTCAAATCTACTGCTGATATTTTAAAATCAGAAGACCTTGAGGCTGATTTGATTCTCACGATGACACATGATCATGCTGAATTAATTCGATTGTTGTATGGAGCGCACGAAAACGTAATGACTTTAACAGAATTTGTAGGTGAAGCGGGCGATGTTAAAGATCCATTTGGTTCAAACTTTGAAGTGTATGAAGCAACATACAATGAACTTAAAGCATTGATTCATATGCTAAAGTCAAAAATTCCTGAAGCTTAAACTCATAATCAGTATATGAAAGTGAAAAAATACGTTATAATATAAACATCTAGCATGTTTTAAGTGTTGAACCATCAACTAGAAACAATGTTGAGCTGGTATGAGCCGTCGTCAAAGTAATGTTTTATCATTTGTGTAATGCGATTTGGTTTCATATCTAAGCCATTTGTTTCAGGTGTAAGTCACACGTATTGTTAAACCATGAGGCTATCAATGTATGGCTCATGAGTGAGGCAGTATTTTACTTATAAGGAGGGGTAACGTGGAAGGATTGCAAACGTTATTAGATGAATTAAAGTCTCAATCGTTTTTCAAAAAGGGAGAAATTTGTGTCGTAGGTTGTTCGACTTCTGAAGTGAATGGACAACGTATTGGTACGGAAGGATCACTTGAAACCGCTAGAGAGATATATGAAGCACTAAGCCAAATCGAAAACGAGACAGGCGTTCATTTTGCATTTCAAGGGTGTGAGCATATCAATCGTGCTATCACTATTGAACGTCAAGCTTTTAATCCTTATACAATGGAAGAAGTTTCGGTTGTACCAGATGTACATGCTGGGGGTTCGTTATCAACACATGCATACCGAAACATGAAAGATCCAATTGTTGTTGAGCATATCCAAGCTCAAAAAGGGATTGATATTGGTCAAACTTTAATTGGCATGCATTTGAAGCATGTGGCTGTACCGGTTCGTACATCAGTCAAAACAATTGGAGAGGCCATTGTAACTGTCGCAACATCACGTCCTAAAAAAATTGGTGGAGAACGTGCAAAATATAATCTTTAAGGAAAGAGGGTATGTCTATGTCTTATATCGAAAAGCAAGATCAAGCTGTCTTTGATGCAATTCAAAATGAATTTAAACGCCAAAATAATAATATTGAGTTAATCGCGTCTGAAAACTTTGTTTCTGAAGCTGTACTTGAAGCACAAGGTTCAGTAATGACGAACAAGTATGCAGAGGGATATCCTGGTCGCCGTTATTATGGTGGTTGTGAGTTTGTGGATCAAACTGAAACATTAGCGATTGAACGCGCAAAAGAAATTTTTAATGCAGATCATGCGAATGTTCAACCGCACTCAGGCTCTCAAGCCAATATGGCAGTATATCTTACAGTACTTGAACATGGTGACACAGTTCTTGGTATGAATTTAAGTCATGGCGGTCACTTAACACACGGTTCACCTGTTAACTTTAGTGGTAAATTCTATAACTTCGTAGAGTATGAAGTGACACGTGAAGAAGAGCGTATTGACTATGAAGAAGTAAGAAAGCTTGCTAAAGCACATCAACCCAAATTAATTGTTGCAGGTGCATCTGCATATTCAAGAGAAATCGATTTTAAGAAGTTTAAAGAGATTGCTGATGAAGTCGGAGCGAAACTCATGGTGGATATGGCACACATCGCAGGCCTAGTCGCAGCAGGTTTACATCAA
The DNA here is from genome assembly GCF_016238445.1 of Staphylococcus canis. Lineage (GTDB taxonomy): Bacteria > Bacillota > Bacilli > Staphylococcales > Staphylococcaceae > Staphylococcus > Staphylococcus canis. Next base: position 40,327 of record NZ_JABANU010000018.1, on the reverse strand, counting down.
AATCCAGTCGAATATGCTGATTTTGTAACAACAACAACGCATAAAACATTACGTGGCCCACGTGGTGGTATGATTTTATGTAAAGCTGAATATCAAAAAGACATTGATAAAACTATTTTTCCTGGCATTCAAGGGGGACCTTTAGAACATGTGATTGCTGCTAAAGCTGTTGCATTTGGTGAAGCATTACAACCAGAATTTAAAGCGTATCAACAACAAGTTGTAAAAAATGCTAAAGTACTCGCGACAACTTTACAAAAGAATGATTTTCGTATTGTATCTGGTGGTACGGACAACCATCTTGTTGCTGTAGATGTTAAAGGTTCAGTAGGCATCACAGGTAAAGTAGCAGAAGAAGTTTTAGATGAAATTGGTATTACATGTAATAAAAACACAATACCATTCGATCAAGAAAAACCTTTTGTTACAAGTGGAATCCGTTTAGGTACACCAGCTGCAACAACGCGTGGCTTTGACGAAAAAGCATTTGAAGAAGTCGCACAAATTATCAGTGACGTGCTTAAAAACCATAAAGATCAAAGCGTTATTGATGAAGCAAAATCACGCGTTCGTAAATTAACAGAACGTTATCCTTTATATCATTAATCGTACAAACGGAGGCAATATCATGGGAAATGTACACGTATTAGATCATCCCTTAATTCAACACAAACTCAGTTACATTCGTGACGTCAACACAGGTACGAAAGCTTTTCGTGAACTTGTAGATGAAGTCGGCATGCTTATGGCATATGAAGTAACACGAAACCTAGAGTTAAAAGATGTTGAAATTGAAACACCTGTCACAAAGGCAGTCGCAAAACGCTTATCAGGTAAAAAGTTAGCGTTTGTTCCCATTTTACGAGCAGGCTTGGGTATGACTACAGGTATTCTTAATTTAGTACCAGCTGCACGTATTGGTCACGTTGGCTTATATCGTGATCCAAAAACTTTAGAAGCGGTTGAATATTTTGTGAAGTTACCACAAGATATTGAAGAGCGTGAAATTATTGTAGTAGATCCAATGTTAGCGACAGGTTCATCTGCAATTGAAGCTATTAATTCGTTAAAAAAACGTGGTGCAAACCACATTCGCTTCATGTGTTTAATCGCTGCGCCTGAAGGTGTTGAAAAGCTTCAAAAAGCGCATGAAGATGTCGATATTTATATCGCTGCATTAGATGAACGCTTAGACGAAAATGCGTATATCATTCCAGGTCTTGGAGATGCTGGAGACCGATTATTTGGTACAAAATAATGTGCAAATAAGGAGTTCAATGAAAATGAAGAGAATTATGACAATATTTGGTACGAGACCTGAGGCGATTAAAATGGCCCCGCTTGTATTACAACTTAAAAAAGACGATCAACTTGAGCCGATTGTTGTCGTGACAGCACAACATCGTGAAATGTTAGATTCTGTCCTAGAGACGTTTGATATTAAACCTGATTATGATTTAAATATCATGAAACAAGGTCAAACGTTATCAGAAGTAACTTCAAGAGTATTACTAGGATTAGAAGACGTAATTCAAGAATCAAAACCAGATATGATATTAGTTCATGGTGATACGACAACAACATTCGCTGGTAGTTTAGCAGCGTTCTATAACGAAATTAGTATCGGTCACGTTGAAGCAGGGTTAAGAACATGGCAAAAATACTCACCATTTCCTGAAGAAATGAACCGTCAAATGACAGGTGTTATGGCAGATTTACATTTTGCGCCAACCATCCAAGCACAACGTAATCTACTCAACGAAAATAAAAATAAAGATGCGGTCGTTGTGACAGGTAATACTGCTATTGATGCGATGCGTACAACAGTGGATGAAAATTATGAATCGGAAATCATTCAACGTCATCAAGATAAACGTATTATTTTATTAACAGCGCACCGTCGTGAAAATATTGGACAACCGATGGAAAATATTTTTAAAGCGGCACGTCGTATTGTCGACGTATTTGAGGATGTTGTAATTGTTTATCCTATGCATAAAAATCCAAAAGTACGTGAAATTGCTTATAAACATTTAAGTAATCATGACCGTGTTGAATTAATCGAACCGCTTGAAGTTATGGATTTCCATAATTTTGCGGCACAATCACATCTCATATTGACTGATTCAGGTGGTGTGCAAGAAGAAGCACCATCACTTGGAAAACCTGTTCTAGTACTAAGAGATACAACAGAACGTCCAGAAGGTGTTGAAGCTAAAACATTGAAGTTAGTTGGTACAGAGGAAGAGGACGTTTATCAACATACTAAAACATTATTAACACACCAAGATGAGTATGATGAAATGAGCGTTGCACAAAACCCTTATGGAGATGGACATGCATCAGAGCGTATTTGCGAAAATATTAAATATTATTACGGACTGATCTCAGAAAAGCCAAAACCTTTTGAAGTTTAATTATAAAGCGGGAAAATGTGTCTAAAATGTGACAAATAGTGTGTGAAATCTTATGGCTTTTTAATGCATAATTGACACAATTTTCCCGCTATATTATCATGAAAGTTGTATGCATGGAACGGCTTTCACTAATGTGTATGACACAGAAATGAGGTTTCTATAATGAATCACTTTTATAGAATATTCCAGCCGTTTTTGACATATTATAGTATTGCTTTAATCGCGCTAATAATCCTATATTTATTTCATAAAAGTCCGATTATATTGGGGTTAATCATAGGTATCATCGGTTCATTTATCAATACATGTATATTTGAATATTACTTATGGCAATCTATCAATAAAACAAAAGGGCATATTAAAACGGGTAACATGTGGAGGTACTTGGTAGCCGTGATATGTTGTGTGCTTTGGTTATTGTTTCGTGACAATATACATATTATAGGCATACTTATAGGATTATTAATGTCGTATGTGTTTATCGTGTTTCGTCCTTTGATTAAACAGCGTTGACAGTTTAATTAAAGTCAAAGTATTAAACGAAAAGAGGTGAAATTGAAAGATGGATCATAAAGACCCCATTGTCACTTGGAATCTACTTGGAGTAGATATTAATTTCAACTTATCTACTATTATGATGGTGCTTATCACATCATTGATTGTATTTGTGATTGCTGTATTATGTACACGCAATCTCCAAAAAAGACCTAAAGGTGCTCAAAACTTTATCGAATGGGTATTTGACTTTGTTAGAGGTATTATCGAAAGTAATATGGCATGGTCAAAAGGTGGGCAATTTCACTTTTTAGCAGTTACATTGATATTATTTATCTTTGTAGCGAACATGTTAGGGTTACCATTACAATTCGTTAATAATGAATACTTATGGTGGAAATCGCCAACAGCAGACGCACATGTTACATTAACGTTAGCGACATTAATGATACTGTTAACTCATTATTACGGTATTAAAATGCGCGGTGGTAAAAACTATATGAAAGGCTTTGCACAGCCATATGTTGCATTACTACCAATTAATATATTTGAAGAGTTTGCCTCAACATTAACATTAGGTTTACGTCTTTACGGTAACATTTATGCAGGGGAAATTTTAATTGGTTTACTTGCAGGTGTTACGTTAACATCATTTGGATGGATTATAGGTATTCCTGGTTTAATTATTTGGCAAGGTTTCTCAATCTTTGTAGGCTCTATCCAAGCTTACATTTTCATTATGTTAACAATGGTTTACATGTCACATAAAGTGTCTGACCATTAATTTATATCATTAATTTTAAAAATTTAGGAGGATTTATAAATGAATTTAATCGCAGCAGCAATCGCAATTGGTTTATCAGCTCTTGGGGCAGGTATTGGTAACGGTTTAATCGTTTCTAGAACAGTAGAAGGTGTAGCACGTCAACCAGAAGCACGTACACAATTAATGTCAATTATGTTTATTGGTATTGGTTTAGTTGAGGCACTTCCTATCATCGGTGTAGTTATCACATTCATCGTACTATTCATGTAACGCTAAAGCTTAAGGATAACGAAGAGCGACATAAGACATTTGTTAGGTGTTCTGAATATTTACATAGAACGTACAATTGTCAGAGGGGCTGGGATTAGTTTATACCCTGTCCCTCTATAAAAAAACATTTTTAAGAATGTATATTGGATAACTGAATTTTTATAAAGCAGAGGCTTTTCAATCTTTAGTTATCTTTAATGATGAGGGTGTAGTATTCATTTTAAAACTTAATGACCATCCTCAAATGATTGAGTGACAAAGATGAGATGATTGAAAGGAGTGTACAACGTAGTGACTGCTAACTTATTTACCTTTGCAGCTGGTAGCGGTGTGAATATTGGTGATATTATCGTAACGATGGTAACTTTCATCATTTTACTCGCATTACTGAAAAAGTTTGCATGGGGTCCACTTAAAAAAGTCATGGATGATCGTGAGCATTCAATTAATCAAGATATTGATGATGCTGAAAGAGCAAAATTAAATGCCCAACGATTAGAAGAAGAAAATAGACAAAAATTAAAAGAAACACAAGAAGAAGTTCATAAAATAATTGAAGATGCGAAAGTTCAAGCGCGTCGCCAACAAGAAGAAATCATTCATGAAGCAAATCAACGTGCTAATGGTATGATTGAAACGGCTCAAAGTGAAATTAAAAGTGAAAAAGAGCGTGCATTGGCTGAAATTAACAATCAAGTTTCTGAACTCTCAGTACTGATCGCATCTAAAGTATTACGCAAAGAAATTTCTGAACAAGATCAAAAAGCATTAGTAGAGAAGTACATTAAAGAGGTAGGGGATAAGTAATGGCTAATGTTGCTCGTAAATATGCCCAAGCGCTTTTTGAAGTCTCTATCAAACATAATGTGGTAGAAGAAGTATATCAAGACTTTACAGAAATCTATACGGCTCTTGAAGATAAAATGAATTATTTCAAACAAATTGATCACGAACCTAAAGTAACGATTAATGATCGTCGTAAATTAGTAGATCGTGTTTTCAAAGGAATTAATCCATTTCTATTTAATACATTAAAAGTAGTAGCCGGACATCGCAATTTCCGACTTATTGATGAGATTTATGAATCATTTAAAGATCATTATTATCAACACCATGGTTTAGCTGAAGCACATTTAGAGTCAGCACAACCACTATCAGATGACGAAATCATTCAGGTTAAAGAAGCCTTAATTAATCGTATCGGATTAAATGATTTAATTTTACATGCTGATGTAAATGAGTCTCTTATCGGAGGAATACGCGTAAAAATTGGCACAAAAGTATACGATGGTAGTATCCAAAATGATTTGAATCAGCTCGTTAGAAACTTTAATCGAGCACATTAATACGATGATAAAGAGGAGTGACATAGATGGCCATAAAAGCTGAAGAAATTAGTGCATTACTTCGCTCACAAATCGAAAACTATGAGTCTGAAATGTCTGTGACGGATGTTGGTACTGTTATTCAAATTGGTGACGGTATTGCATTAGTTCACGGATTAAATGATGTAATGGCTGGAGAATTATTAGAATTCCATAATGGTGTTCTTGGATTGGCACAAAACTTAGAAGAAACAAGTGTAGGTGTCGTTATCTTAGGGCCTTTCGATGACATTAAAGAAGGCGATGAAGTGAAACGTACTGGACGTATTATGGAGGTGCCAGTAGGTGAAGCTTTAATTGGTCGTGTTGTGAATCCATTAGGACAACCTATTGATGGTCAAGGTCCAATTCATACAACTAAAACACGTCCAATCGAGAAAAAAGCAACAGGTGTTATGGCTCGTAAATCTGTTGATGAACCACTTCAAACAGGAATTAAAGCGATTGACGCTTTAGTACCAATTGGTCGTGGTCAACGTGAGTTAATTATCGGTGACCGTCAAACAGGTAAAACAACTGTTGCAATTGATACAATTTTAAATCAAAAAGATCAAGATATGATTTGTGTTTACGTTGCAATTGGTCAAAAGGAATCAACAGTACGTGCACAAGTTGAAAAGTTACGTCAAGCTGGCGCATTAGATTACACAATTGTTGTATCTGCATCAGCAGCACAACCTGCACCAATGCTTTATATCGCACCATATGCGGGTGTATCAATGGCAGAAGAATTCATGTTCAATGGTAAACATGTTCTTGTAGTATATGATGATTTAACAAAGCAAGCTGCAGCTTATCGTGAGTTATCATTATTATTACGTCGTCCACCAGGTCGTGAGGCTTACCCAGGTGATGTGTTCTATCTACATAGTCGTTTATTAGAACGTGCAGCGAAGTTAAATGATGATTTAGGCGGCGGTTCAATTACTGCATTGCCATTCGTTGAAACACAAGCCGGTGACATCTCTGCATATGTCCCTACAAACGTAATTTCAATTACAGATGGTCAAATTTTCTTACAATCTGACTTATTCTTCTCTGGTATTCGCCCAGCGATTAATGCTGGTTTATCAGTATCTCGTGTTGGGGGATCTGCTCAAATTAAAGCAATGAAAAAAGTAGCAGGTACATTACGTTTAGACTTAGCGTCATATCGTGAGTTAGAATCATTCGCACAGTTCGGTTCTGATTTAGACGAAGCGACTTCACGTAAATTAGAACGTGGTAAACGTACAGTAGAAGTATTAAAACAAGATCAAAACAAGCCATTACCTGTTGAACATCAAGTTCTAATTATCTACGCATTAACTCGTGGTTATTTAGACGATATTCCTGTTGAGGATATCACAAGATTTGAAGCGGAAATTATTGAATGGGTTAAAATAAATGCAAACGACATTTTCACTGAAATTCGTGAAACTGGTGGTTTACCAGCTGACGAAAAATTTGAATCTGCAATTAATGAATTCAAAAAAAGCTTCAAAGTATCGGAGTAAAGAATCATGAACATAGATAAGGTGGTGAGATAATGGCTTCACTAAAGGAAATAGATTCTCGTATTAATTCAACTAAAAAAATGAAACAAATTACGAGTGCCATGAACATGGTATCTAACTCTAAATTACGTAAAGCAGAACGTAATAATAAAACATTTAGACCCTATATGGAAAAAATGGAAGATGTGATTACAGCTATTGCTGGTTCAAATACAACGTCTTCTCATCCAATGCTTGTTGAGCGCCCGGTTAAACGTGTTGGATATATGGTCATGACAAGTGACCGTGGACTTGCAGGCGCATATAGTGCAAATGTATTGAAAAAGATGATTAGAGATATTGAAGAAAGACACCAAAATCCAGATGAATATCGCATCATCGTTTTAGGACAAATTGGTGCATCATTCTTAAAAGCGCGTGGTTATGAGGTTGTAAACTCATTAACCGACATCCCAGATCAACCTTCATTTAAAGCAGTACAAGCGATTGGAAAACGCGCAATTGATTTATACGCAGATGAAGAGATCGATGAATTGAATATTTACTATAGTCATTATGTCAGTGTCATTGAAAATAAACCAATGCGAAAAAAACTTTTACCATTATCACCTGAAGACTCAAGTTTAGGACATAGTGCTATGTCTTCTTATGAGTTTGAACCTGATAAAGAATCAATACTTAAAATACTATTACCTCAATATATTGAAAGTTTGATTTACGGTATTATTTTAGATGCAAAAACAAGTGAGCATGCTTCAAGAATGAACGCTATGAAGAATGCTTCTGATAATGCGACAGAAATGATTGACGATTTATCATTAGAATATAACCGTGCGCGTCAAGCAGCCATTACACAACAAATTACTGAAATTGTTGGTGGTTCAGCAGCATTAGAATAATTTGATTATAAGGAGGAAATGATATGGGATTAGGCCGTGTAACTCAGGTCATGGGTCCGGTAATTGATGTGCGTTTTGATGAACATGATATTCCAAATATTAATAACGCACTTACAATTGATGTGCCAAGAGATGGCGAAACTGAAAGCTTAACTTTAGAAGTAGCACTCCATTTAGGTGACGATTTAGTACGTACAATCGCAATGGATTCAACAGATGGGATTCAACGTGGAGCAGAAGTAAAAGATACAGGTGCTCCAATCAGTGTACCAGTTGGTGATGCAACATTAGGTCGTGTATTTAACGTACTAGGAGATCATATCGATTTAGATGGTCCAATTGATGCATCTGTACGTCGTGACCCTATTCATAGACAAGCACCACAGTTTGATGAACTATCAACTGAGGTTGAAATTTTAGAAACAGGTATTAAGGTTGTAGACTTACTTGCACCATACATCAAAGGTGGTAAAATCGGTCTTTTCGGTGGTGCCGGTGTAGGTAAAACAGTATTAATTCAAGAGTTAATCAATAACATCGCACAAGAACACGGTGGTATTTCTGTATTCGCTGGTGTAGGTGAAAGAACTCGTGAAGGTAACGACTTATACTACGAAATGAAAGACAGTGGCGTTATTGCGAAAACTGCAATGGTATTTGGTCAAATGAACGAGCCACCTGGTGCACGTATGCGTGTTGCACTTTCAGGTTTAACAATGGCAGAATACTTCCGTGATGAACAAGGACAAGACGTGTTGTTATTTATTGATAACATTTTCCGTTTCACTCAAGCGGGTTCTGAGGTATCAGCATTATTAGGCCGTATGCCTTCTGCCGTTGGTTACCAACCAACATTAGCTACTGAAATGGGTCAATTACAAGAACGTATTACATCAACAACTAAAGGTTCGGTTACATCTATTCAAGCAGTATTCGTACCTGCCGATGACTATACTGACCCAGCACCAGCGACAGCATTTGCTCACTTAGATGCGACTACTAACTTAGAGCGTAAATTAAGTGAGATGGGTATCTATCCAGCGGTAGACCCATTAGCTTCAACTTCTCGTGCACTTGAACCAACAATTGTAGGTCAAGAACACTATGATGTGGCACGTCAAGTTCAATCAACATTACAAAAATATCGTGAATTACAAGACATCATCGCAATTTTAGGTATGGATGAGTTATCTGATGAAGATAAGAAAACAGTTGAACGTGCACGCCGCATTCAATTTTTCTTATCACAAAACTTCCACGTTGCAGAACAATTCACAGGTCAAAAAGGGTCATACGTACCTGTTAAACAAACGGTACAAGACTTCAAAGCGATTTTAGATGGCAAATATGACCATATACCTGAAGATGCTTTCCGTCTTGTTGGTGGCATTGATGATGTTATCGAAAAAGCCAAAGACATGGGTGTTGAAGTTTAAAACAAATTAGGAGGCTTGGATAATGAAAACATTAACCTTAGATATCGTCACTCCTAATGGTTCTGTTTATAGAGAAAGCGATGCTGAAATCGTTGTCTTACAAACTACAGCAGGCGAAATGGGTGTGATGTACGGTCACATTCCGACGGTTACACCATTAAAAATCGGTCATGTTAAAGTGACACGAAATGGTCAATCGGATTATATAGCTGTTACTGAAGGATTTGCCGAAGTACGTCGAGAAAAAGTAAATATTCTTGTACAAGCAGCTGAATCTGCTGATGATATTGATTTAGAACGTGCAAAATCAGCAAAAGAGCGTGCGACTTTCTATTTAGATGGTGATCAAGACGATACCGATCTGAAACGTGCAGAACGTGCACTTAAACGTGCAGAAAATCGTATTGAAGTTGCGAAGTATAAATAATAGAAAAAGGTTCGATGGGTTAGCTCATCGAACCTTTTTGTATTATATGAAATTTTCATAAATTATAACTATACATATGCTATTGAAAAAGGTATCATGTAAATTGTGTGACTTTTGAGTAAGATGCTTCAGAAGTATGGAAACATCGATACTAAAACCACTATTATTAGGATTTGCATGTAAAATCATGTAAAATTAAAGAAAGATAGTTAAGTGAAAGGACAATAAATGTCATGGATTATTTAGGACAATTTGCAATCGTACACCTCATTTTACATGTGATATGTATTTGTATTGCATATTGGTCGCTTCATGCGATTCGTTTAGATCAATTTTTTAAAAAAGGTTATACAGCACAGCTTCAAATCTTAATGATTTTTATTGCTGTATTAATTGGTACAGCTGTGAGTAATTTTTTAGTTGATTTATTATATTTTTCAACTCAAATTAAGTATTTATTCAGTTGATTTAAATTTTACACTCGATTGAAGCATATGACGCATGACATACTTAATTTCTAGCTTTAACTACATATGAAATTTTGAAAATGAAAAAGATATACATGAAAAGATTCAATAGTTAGTTTATAAAAGATGCAAAGCGTTGTTATCTTAAACTATTGAATGGTATCAAAGTGGAGGATTAAAAAATGGACAAAATCGTAGTACAAGGCGGACATAAATTAACAGGAGAAGTTCAAGTAGAAGGTGCAAAAAATGCGGTACTACCTATTATCACAGCTTCTTTATTAGCAAGTGAAAATCAAAGTGAACTCATTAATGTACCAGCACTGAGCGATGTTGAAACCATTAACAATGTGTTACGTGTTTTAAATGCTAAAATTAAATATAACGAAAAAAAGCAATCAGTAACAGTGGATGCGACAGCTGAATTAAATGAAGAAGCGCCTTATGAATATGTGAGCAAAATGCGTGCGAGTATTTTAGTAATGGGACCACTTCTTGCGAGACTAGGTCGTGCTAAGGTTGCGTTACCAGGAGGCTGTGCAATTGGTTCAAGACCGATTGAACAACATTTAAAAGGTTTTGAAGCACTGGGTGCAGAAATCCACCAAGAAGCTGGATTTATTTTCGCTGAGGCTCCTCAAGGTCTAGTGGGTAATGAAATTCATCTTGATTTTCCAAGTGTAGGTGCTACACAAAATATTATGATGGCCGCTGCTCTTGCTAAAGGGCGTACAGTAATGGAAAACGTTGCACGCGAACCGGAAATCGTCGACTTAGCGAATTACATCAATGAAATGGGTGGAGACGTTAAAGGTGCAGGCACTGACACAATCATTATTAATGGTGTAGATACATTAAAAGGTGTACAACACGCGATTATTCCAGACCGTATTGAAGCAGGCACATTGATGATTGCTGCAGCGATTACAAGAGGAGATGTACTTGTTAAAGGTGCGATTAAAGAACATATGACAAGTCTTGTTTATAAACTTGAAGAAATGGGCGTAGAGCTTACATTTAATGAAGAAGGTGTGCGTGTAACTGCTCCTGAAAAGTTAGAGCCAGTTGATATTAAAACATTACCGCATCCTGGATTTCCGACTGATATGCAATCTCAAATGATGGCTTTATTATTAACAGCAGAAGGGCATAAAGTCATTACAGAAACTGTTTTTGAAAATCGATTTATGCATGTTGGAGAATTTAATAGAATGAACGCGCACATTTCTGTAGAAGGTCGAAGTGCAAAAATTGAAGGACGTAGTGCGTTACAAGGTGCAGAGGTTAAAGCAACTGACTTAAGAGCAGCAGCAGCACTTATATTAGCAGGACTTGTTGCTGAAGGTGAAACAACTGTAACAGAACTTAAACATCTTGATCGTGGTTACGTGAATTTCCATGGAAAGTTAAAATCACTCGGTGCACATATCGAAAGAGTTAACGCTGATGAAAAGCAAAAAGCTTAACTCAGTTTTTGAATTTTTTGGTATTAAAGTCCTAATGTTTTTTCTACTTTGTATAATTGTCATGTTTATTGGAGTAATTACAGGATTTATTATTAATTATGATAGTGTACTCAAAGTAGTTGATTTCAAGCTATGGCAATACATTTTTGAGATTATTGGAGGCACGTAATTTATGGAAACGATTTTTGATTATAATGAAATTAAAAAGATAATCCCACATCGCCAACCATTTTTATTAATTGATAAAGTGATTGAATATGAAGCAGGCCAAAGATGTGTGGCAATTAAACAAGTATCAGGAAATGAACCTTTCTTCCAAGGACATTTTCCAGAATATGCAGTGATGCCTGGCGTACTAATTACAGAGGCGCTAGCTCAAACAGGTGCTGTTGCTCTACTCAATAGCGAAGATAATAAAGGAAAATTAGCACTGTTTGCAGGTATTGATAAATGTAGATTTAAAAGACAAGTGACACCTGGAGATACTCTAAGATTAGAAGTTGAGATTACTAAAATGAAAGGCCCGATAGGAAAAGGTACAGCAAAAGCTACTGTAGACGGCCAAGTAGCATGTTCATGCGAATTAACATTCGCGTTACAAGATCCTAATGGGTAAAAATAAGAACGGAAATTTCAAGTATGAAGTTTCCGTTCTTTATTTATGTAGACAGTGACTACGATATATCATGATTATTTTTAATTTAATAAAACTAATCGTTTTCCTCATTTTGTGACTGACGCTCGTCTTTTAAGCGTGGTTTAGATTGCATCATACGATTGAAAGTTGTAATTAATTCCTCCCCTTCTAAGCCTTCATGAACAAGCTGTTCTAGTAAGCTTTCAGCGTATACTTGTCTTAATGTGTAAATATGACATTCAAATACTACTGAAATTGTATCTTTTAAAGGAGTAATGTGTTTAATCGTTGCATCAAATAAAGCAGGGTCATTAGATGGGCGTGTAATGACAACACGAATATCTAATAATGTTTCGTCTTGAAGATATTGCTCCATTTGCTCTTTATGCATATCTGAAATGACAATTTCTAAAAGCCATCCTGTACCACTATTTTCTTTATTGATAATAACACCATCATATAATTCATATTCTGTAACACTTTGATTATCAGAGACAATTTGAAAACGAACTGCTTTAAAAGTTTTCATGGAGTCACCACCTTAAAAATTTTTGAAATTCTACGAAAAATCAAATTCTAGACCTATTATACATCAGAATTTAAAAAAATACTTCCAACCCCTTAATTTCTGAGGGTATTTTACCTTTAGAAATTCATCTTCTGAACTTTGTCAGATCAGTTTTCTTTGAGGTATGATAAACACAGCAAAGGAGGTTAGAAAAAATGAGTACCGATACTGACATTATTGTTGAAGCACTTTAAGTATGTCAAATTACGATTACATTTTATTCTAATCAAACCGTTAGTGTGATTAAACGATAGGCGACGGTGATTGGAAAGTAACATGCTATAAATTATTAGCATAAATATTTGAATCGTTAAAATATTTAAATTGAGGTTAGTAAGATAATCATGACAATAATGTTAAATATAATAACGGTAGTTCAAAAAGTTACAAGGATATATTGGGATAAGCATGAATGTTTTAAATAGTCGCTATGGCAAAGAAAATAAGAGCAAAAATATATCATGTGTTGATATAGTAACAAGTCCGTTCTGTTAAATTCATAAAGAATTCTATGTAACAAGTCACTTGAATCACAAAGAATTATAATAAAATATTGTTTCTGCATTGTTATTTGAGGATGACTCCGAGTACGACGATGGATGTAATTTTTATTACTCACCTATTAAGCAATTTAACATGGTTATGAGTGTAGAGTAGGAGGATTTAAGCGCGCAAAATATAATGGAGTTCACTGGATAATGAATCTTCTTGACGTAATCTCCTTCGCTCTACCATACATATTTCGAATATTTGATATTTTAACTACTTTTTGATAAATTTAATTTAAATTAAATTGAATATGAGACTACTAGGGGAGCCGATTGAGGCTGAGATGCATAATAATGTAAGACTCTTTGAACCTGATATGGATGGTACCATCGTAGGGAAGTAGTTACGCATAACTTTTACTATAAGTATGCCGTAAAGACTGCGATGGATAGCGTAGTCTTTTTTTATAGTAAAGGAGATAGAAAAATGGATTTTGTGAATACACTCAAAAAAGAAGCAGCACCGATTATTGATGCAATATATCATGATAATTTCATTCAGAGTTTGCTTAAAGGAGATGTATCGAAGGCAGCAATCAAACACTATTTACGAGCGGATTCACGTTATTTGAATGAATTCGCTAAAATATATGCTTTATTAATTCTAAAAATAGACTCAAAAGAAGAAATCCAATTTTTAACTGAGCAAATTCAATTTGCGTCGTCTGGCGAAGTTGAGGCACATCATACATTAGCTCAATACGTTGGAGAAGACTACAATCAAATTATTAAAGATGGTGAGTGGTATCCAACTGCAGATCATTATATTAAACATATGTACTATAATGCTTTTGCATATGATCATATTGCCTATACACTAGCAGCAATGGCACCATGTCCATATGTATATCAACAAATTGGAAAGCGTGCAATTAAAGAAAATGCAGTTTCAGAGGATAATCCACTAAAGCCTTGGTTTGAATTTTATGCAACTGAAATGGATACATTAATGGATTATATTGATCAATGGTTCAATCAATATGCAGAACAATTTGATACAAAACATCAAGATATTTTAAAACGAAATTTCTTACAAAGTACAGTACATGAACGTAACTTTTTCAATATGGCTTACAATCAAGAAAAATGGGATTTTGGAGGAGAGTTAAATGAATAAACCGAAAATAGCTTTAACAATTGCAGGTACTGATCCAAGCGGTGGCGCTGGAGCAATGGCCGATTTAAAATCTTTTCATGCATGTGGTGTCTATGGTATGGCAGCTATCACAAGTATTGTGGCGCAAAACTCATTAGGTGTACAACATATTCATAATTTAGATCCAGAATGGTTAGAAGAGCAATTAGAAAGTGTATTTAATGATGAAATGCCACAAGCTATGAAAACAGGTATGGTTCCAACGCCTGAAATGATGACGCTCATTGAGACATATTTAAAGAAAATTAATATTCCTTATGTGATTGACCCAGTGATGGTTGCGAAAAGTGGTGACTCATTAATGGATCAGCAAGTGAGAGATCGTTTGAAAACGACGTTACTACCGTATGCGGATGTTGCGACGCCGAATGTTCCAGAAGCTGAAGAAATCGTTCAATTTAAATTAGATAGTGTAGATCGCATACATGAAGCGGGTCGATTCTTTATTAATGAAATAGGTTCTAAAGGCGTTGTGATTAAAGGGGGTCACTTAGAAGGTGACGCGGTTGATTATTTATTTACTAAAGAAGGTCATTATGAATTCCAAAATGATCGCTATCCAACAAAACATACACACGGTACAGGATGTACATTTTCAGCTGTAATTACTGCTGAATTAGCTAAAGGAAAGTCAATCTATGATGCGGTGCATAAAGCTAAGAAATTTATTTCATTAGCAATTAAACACACACCTGAAATAGGTAAAGGCCGTGGCCCTGTTAATCACTTTGCTTACCAACAAGAGAATGGGTGGGATTAATATGCACTTTTTATCACAAGTACGTGACGCACATCCATTAGTTGTATGTTATACCAACGATGTAGTAAAAAACTTTACAGCGAATGGCTTACTCAGTTTAGGCGCAAGTCCTGCGATGAGTGAAGCACCTGAAGAAGCGGATGACTTTTTTAAAGTTACTAGTGCTTTACTCATTAATATTGGAACGCTTACAAATGATCGTGGAGAAGATATGTTAAAAATAGCAAAATCAGCAAATACAGCAGGTGTTCCAGTTGTTTTTGACCCTGTAGCAGTAGGCGCATCTCAATATCGTAAAAATTATTGCAAACAATTTTTAAACGAAATAGATGTTTCTGTGATTAAAGGTAATGCATCTGAAATGCTTGCGCTCATTGATGATAACGCAACGATGAAGGGGACGGACAGTCAAGACAATCTTGATGTGGTAGAGATTGCACAAAAGGCACACGAAATTTTTCAAACGGCTATAGTTATTTCAGGAGAAAAAGATATCATAGCTCAAAATGGACATGTTGTAGAATTATCAAATGGTACACCTATGTTTACTAAAATTACAGGAGCGGGTTGCTTATTAGGAGCAGTTGTCGCAAGCTTTTTATTAGGTGAAACGCAACCTTCTATTACGCAATTAGAAGAAGCAGTTTCATATTATAATATTGCAGCAGAGCATGCTTTATTAACTGAAGGTGCGGACTTACCTGGTACGTTTTTAGTACGCTTTATTGATGAACTCAATCAAGTAACTGCACAATCTTATCAAAGTGAGATTAAAAAAAGAGAAGTGAGTTAATTATGAAATTTAATCGTGAATTTTTAAAAGTATATTTTATTGCTGGAACTCAAGATATTAAAAAAGGTACATTGGAAGATATTTTAGAGGAAGCTTTAAAATCTGGTATTACAATGTATCAATTCAGAGAAAAGGGACCTTCCGCTTTAACTGGAGAGGCTAAAAAAGAAAAAGCAATTCAATTAAAAGCGTTATGTCATCAGTATAATGTTCCTTTTATTGTTAATGATGATGTATCTCTTGCGATTGAAATAGATGCTGATGGCGTACATGTAGGTCAAGATGACTTGAAAGTTGAACAATTTTATTCGAAACTGGCAAATAAAATTATTGGGTTAAGTGTAGGAAGTTTTGAGGAATATGATCAGTCAGACCTGACACATGTAGATTATATCGGTGTTGGACCGGTTTATGCAACAAGTTCTAAAGACGATGCGAAAACGCCTGGCGGTGTCGCATTAATTCGTCGTATGCGTGAATATGATCCAGAGATTCCGATTGTAGCAATTGGAGGCATTACAGAAGAAAATGTAACTTCAATTATTAAAAATGGCGCAGATGGCATTGCAACGATTTCTTCGATTACGCATAGTCAAAATATTGAAGACTCTGTGTCACGATACCTAGAAAATTTTAATTCGTATCATAAATAGCCGAATAATGTTTCCCCATCATACATTTATATGATAAAATGTCACTTATGTGAATAATATTTTGAGGTGGGAAAATGAAGAACAAAGCGCTATTAGCGACGTTACTTGGTGTCGTTTTATTACTAGCCGGTTGTGATTATAGTAAACCAGAAAATCGTAATGGTTTTTTCTATAATACGTTCGTTCAACCGATGGACCATTTAATTCATTGGTTAGGGCAAAATTTAAATAATAATTATGGTCTTGCGATCATCATTATCGTGTTAGTTGTACGTATTGTATTGTTACCATTCATGTTGTCAAACTATAAAAACATGCACAATATGCGCGAAAAAATGAAAATTGCTAAGCCTGATATTACTGAAGCGCAAGAAAAGGTTAAACGTGCACGTACACCAGAAGATAAGATGGCAGCAAACCAAGAGATGATGCAGGTATACAAAAAGTATAATCTTAATCCAGCAGCTACAATGCTTGGGTGTTTACCTCTAATCATCCAAATGCCTATCATTATGGGCTTATACTTTGTCCTTAGATATCCATCTGGTGGCGGAATTACTAAGTACTCTGACTTTTTATGGTTCCAACTTGATAAACCAGATATTTGGATTACGATTATTGCCGGTGTTTTATATTTCTTCCAAGCTTATGTATCACTATCTAACATGCCTCAAGAGCAACGTCAGATGGGTTATATGATGATGATTATATCACCAATTATGATCATCTGGATTTCATTTAGCTCAGCAGCGGCATTAGGACTTTACTGGTCAGTATCTGCAGCATTCCTTGTTGTACAAACATACGTTGCTAATAAAGTCTATAGTAAAAAGGCGAAGGAAGAGGTTGCACCTTTACTTGCGAAACTCGAAGCAGAGAAAAATCCTAAAACAGGAAAAAATACGCAAGTGGTGTCTAAGAAAAAGAAAAAATAAATTACGAGTTACTATAAAAAAAAGAGATTGTAACAGCTTTCTTTAATTTTCGAAAGCAATGTTCAATCTCTTTTTTATTTGTAGTATATAAATGGTTTAAGACCATTCATTAAAAAACTGTTTTAAAAAGTTTTCAACGAAGTGGTGCCGTTCTTCAGCAATGCGTTGACCTTTAGGCGTATTCATGAGATTTTTCAGTTTAAGTAGTTTTTCAAAAGCATGTTTAACAGCTGAAGCTGGCATGTCACTGTAATCTTCTTTTTCTTTCATTTCTTCATAAGTTAAATGACCGGTCCACATCGGTTCTTTGAAATATCCACCAAATTGAAAAGTACGTGCAATACCTATTGCGCCAATTGCATCAAGTCTGTCTGCATCTTGTACGATTTTAGCTTCGATTGACTTAAGGGATGAGACTTCGTGTCTTTTTCTAAAGCTGATATGTGAAATAATATAAATAATAGCGTCTTGGTCTTGTTGCGTTACATGAATTGAACTTAAAAAGCTTTTTAATGCTTCCAAGGTAATTGCATGTTCCTTCAATTTATCATCTACAGTATCATGTAGTAATGCCGCCATTTCAATAATAAATAGATTAGCTTCTGGATAATCTTTTGCAATATGGACTGCAAGTGTTTGAACACGATGGATGTGTGCCATATCGTGTCCTGTAGCGTCATGGTTATGAACCTTTTCAACAAAACGTCGTGTTGCATTAATTTGATCTGTATGCATAGTAGGATGTCCTTTCTCATAAAATAGGTGATAACAATTGACTTATTGCTTCTTTAAACTTTATCCAAAGTCCTCGAGATTGATATTTGTGCTGCGTGAGTTCTGTACAGTAATTTAAATCCGCTTCAAAACTCTCACGTACTTCTTTAGCGAGTTGTTCATTATACACAAAGGCATTAACTTCAAAGTTAAGCGTGAAACTACGATTGTCCATATTTGTCGTCCCGACACTTGTAATTTCGTCATCAATTGTTAAAGTCTTTGCGTGTAAAAAACCATTTTGATATAAATAGACTTTTGCACCAGCTTCTAATAAACTTGCTACATTTTTATAGGTAGCCCAATATACAAATGGGTGATCTGGTTTGCACGGAATCATAATATGAACATCAATGCCGCCTAGTGCTGCGATTTTAACAGCATCCATGAATGCATCATCTGGAACAAAATAAGGTGTTTGTATATAAATTGCTTTTTGAGCCATTGAAATCATTTTAAGATAGCCATATTTAATTTGTTCCCATGATTCATCTGGTCCACTTGATGCAATTTGAACGCCAATATTACCAGGTTTATTAGAGGTATTATCAGGAAAGTATTTACTTTCATAAGCAATGTTGTCACGACGTGCATGTGAATTCCAATCTAAGATAAAGCGCAATTGTAATGCATTAACCGCTTCTCCTGTAATACGTAAATGTGTATCTCGCCAATAACCAAAACGTCGTGATAGCCCTAAATATTCTTTTCCTACGTTAAAGCCACCTACGTATCCAATCACACCATCAATTACTACAATTTTACGATGATTACGATTATTCATTCGTAAGTTGATTAATGGGAGCTTCGAAGGGAAAAAAGCTTCAACCTTACCACCCTTTGCTGTGAAGGATTTAAAGTCACGCAAAGTTAATGAACGGGACCCCATATCGTCATACAGCATTTTCACCTCAAGTCCTTCTTCTAACTTCTCTTCTAGTAGCGTTAAAATACTTTCACCTAATTCATCATTTCTGAATATATAGTATTGAATATGTACATAATGTTTTGCCTTTCGAATATCCGCTTTCAATTGATTAAATTTAGCATATCCATCGGTGAGAAGTTGTATCTCATTGTTATTCGTATAGAATGCAGCATTATTATAAAGCAACATTTGAATCATATTGTTGTATTTTTGAATATGAGGATTATCATGGTCAAATTCACCTTTTTTAAGTAGATCTAATTGTTGGTTCACAATACGTTCTAATCCTTTACGGTCTCGTCGATCTAATTTAAAAATCGATTTGCGCTGAATTTGTCGTCCAAAAAGTAAATAGATCATAAATCCTAATAATGGCATTAGTCCTAAAACGAGTATCCAAGCCCAAATCGATCCTGCACTACGACGCTCCATAAATATAATGGTAAAAACAAATACTAAATTTAACAAAAAAGCACCGATAAAAATATAATTCATCACTTTATTTATATCGAGCTGATATGAAAGTAATACATCTACCATGAGAGTCCTCCCCATTTGTTTCTTGGTCATATTGTATCACTTTTACCTCAATGAAGATATGGCGTCATTTGACACATACCTATATAGGGTATATCATAGTAGATGAATACAAAACAGTAATGAGGAGTTTTGTGATTATGGAACATGCACATCATTCTGATGACATTAAACGAAATCTCAAATCACGTTTAAATCGTATAGAAGGACAAGTACGTGCGATTAATCGTATGATTGATGAAGATGTTTATTGTGACGATGTTTTAACTCAAATCAGAGCAACACGTTCTGCATTAAATAGCGTTGCTACTAAATTGTTAGACCACCATATGAAAGGGTGTATTATGCACAAGATTGAAAGTGGTTCCGAACAAGAAGCAATGGAAGAATTACTAGTAACATTTCAAAAGTTAATGAAAGATTAAAAGGAGTTCATCTAAGATGCATGAAAGTCAAATTAAAGTGAGTGACCTCAATACAATTGAAGACAAAGAAAAAATCATTTCACGTTTATCTGAGATGATAGGTGTCATCGATGTACAAGTTGATGAAAGTGCGCAATTAATTTCTCTTCGTTACGATACACCGATGAATTTAAACACACTTGAAAAAGAAGTATATGACGCAGGATTTCCTGTAATTGATTCATTTGAAGGAGGACATTAAAATGGAAAATCACACTATTTTAGTTGAAGGTATGAGTTGTAGTCATTGCAAAGCAGCTGTAGAAGAAGCAGTGAGTGGCAATCAGGATGTAGTTTCTGTAGAAGCATTTCCAAATGAAAACAAAGTTGATGTTGCGATTCGTGATAAACAAGCATTAGATGATGTAAAACAACGTATATACGACGCAGGATACGATGTGAAATCATAATAAATACAAGCGGGATTGAGCTTAAACGATTGTAACACTTGTTTATCTCTTCCCGCTTTATTTTAAAGAAAATATACCCCGTATTGGTATAGGAGCGATAGATATGGCTAAAGAAACATTTAAAATTTCAGGTATGACATGTGCTGCGTGTTCAGCGCGCATTGAACGTGTATTAAATCGAGAATCAGGCGTAGACGATATTAGTGTTAACTTAGTAATGGAGAAGGGGACAATTAGTTATAATCCTAATGCAATTACGCGAGAAGAAATTTTTGAGCGTATCCATAAAATTGGATTTGAAGCTCATCCTTTAGAAACGGATCAAGAGACAAAACAACGTCAATCTCATGAATTGAAGGTTCAAAAATATAAGTTTATCGTTTCTTTAATTCTCGCATTACCATTGTTATATACGATGTTTGCTCACTTTTCATTTTTAAGTTTTGTCCCTGTACCAAAATTATTCATGAATCCGTGGTTTCAACTCATATTAGCGACACCGATTCAATTTATTTTAGGTGCACAGTTTTATGTGGGAGCGTATCGTTCACTAGTTAATAAAAGTGCAAATATGGACGTGTTGGTGGCTATGGGAACATCAACTGCTTATTTCTATAGCATTTATCTTATGTTTACACATATGAACCAATCTGGCCATATGATACCTTTATATTTCGAAACGAGTGCAGTTTTAATTACACTTATCCTATTAGGAAAATATTTCGAAAAGCGTGCGAAAGGACATGCCAGTGATGCGATAGAGAAACTTGCGGCTTTACAAGTAAAAGACGCTGAAGTTGAACGTGATGGTGAAGTTCATCGTATTTCTATTGATGATGTTCGAGTAGGAGATATTGTCTTAATTCGAAGCGGACAACAAATACCACTTGACGGCGAAATTATCGAAGGACATACGACAATTGATGAATCATTGATTACAGGTGAAAGTTTACCTGTTGAAAAAGGTATGGGTAACTCTGTAATTGGAAGTACATTCAATCAAACGAATTTTATTAAAATCCGTGTGACGCATGTCGGTGAAGATTTGGTATTAAATCAAATTATTAAAGTTGTTGAAGAAGCTCAAAATGAAAAACCACATATTCAACGACTGGCTGACAAAATTTCAAATATTTTCGTACCATCAGTCATTACCTTGGCTTTAATAGCATTTTTAATTTGGTATTTTATGGTTACTCCACAGCACTTAAGCCAAGCACTTGAGATTTTTATTGCAGTTATTGTCATTGCTTGTCCATGTGCGTTGGGATTAGCGACGCCAACATCTATTATGGTTGGCTCAGGTCGCGCAGCTAAGTCAGGTATTTTATTTAAAACAGCAGAATCGTTAGAACAAACGAAACAGATTGATACGATTGTATTCGATAAAACTGGAACACTTACAAACGGACGTCCGAAAGTGATGGATACTTTTGTGATTCAAGATAATGATAATGTACCGGCTTATATTAAAAGTCTTGAACAACAGTCTGAGCATCCGTTATCACATGCACTCACAGAGCATTATAGCAATGCTAAAAGTGTATCTATTGAACAGTATGATACTCATACAGGAAGTGGTATATCAGGACGTATTGATGGTCATGATATTCAAATTGGTTCGATGTCGTTTCTTGAACCTTTTATTCAAAACACACCATCGATTAATGAACGTGTAAGTCAAATTGAACAACAAGGAGCGACAGTTGTTGGCGTTGTAGTTGATCAAGCATTAACAACACTTATCGGTATACGTGATGAGCCTAAATCAGATGCATTAAAAACGATTGATCAATTAAAAGATAAGTATCAATTAATTTTATTAAGTGGTGATAGTAAAAATACAGCACGAGCGATTGCACAAGAACTTGGAATTCATCATGTGATTGCAGGTGTGAAACCTGATGAAAAGGCGTCTGAAATCAAACAATTACAAAGTAAAGGTCATAAAGTGATGATGGTTGGTGATGGCGTCAATGATGCACCCGCATTGATGCAAAGTGATATCGGTATTGCGATGGGATCTGGTTCTGATATTGCATTAGAATCAGCAGATGTTGCGTTAGTAAAAAATGAATTAAAATTTATTCCTGAAGCATTAAAAGTGAGTCGACTCACTATCCGAAACATTAAACAAAACTTATTTTTTGCATTTGTATATAATTTGATCGGCATACCTATTGCAGCAAGTGGCTTTTTAGCGCCTTGGCTTGCGGGTACTGCAATGGCATTCAGTTCGGTTTCCGTTGTATTAAATGCCTTACGTTTAAATACAATAGAAAAATAATTTGAAAAAGTTTTTGATTTGGTGTAGTAAAGCACCAAAATTTGGGGTAAGATAAAAGAAGTAGACTGACATACACGAGGTGATCATATGGCTAAACAAAATGATAAGCTTCAGAATGTGGTTCAAATGTTATCATCGATCGGTGTAAAAGTTAAAAAAACGAAATCTCGATTGGATATTATGCGGTCACTTCCGAACACGGAACCTGTAACAGAAAGACTTAAATAATGATTAGTAGCATTGAATGAGATTAGGGAGTACTGGAGCATAGTACATTGAATGAGATAGACTTTCTCTAGTCAGATTGATTCATAACATTGAATCCACTTGTCTTAACTTCTTTATGATGCATTCAAATCAACTACAATTTCATCATCATACTAAAAAAGAGAATCCGATTTTAACGTGTATCATACGTACATTAAAATCAGATTCTCTTTTTTGTGTTATTTTTTCGAATTGAGTATTGATTGGCGTTGGGATTGATGATAGTAAATACTCAAAATAACGCCAATTCCCATCATTAAACTCCAAATTGAACTTCCACCATAACTGATGAAAGGTAAAGGAATTCCAGTTATTGGTAATAATTGAATAGTCATTCCGATATTTTGTAAAATATGGAATAATAACAAACTTATATAACCAACAATAAATGTTTTACTAAATAAATCATCTTGTAATTGTGCCAATCTCATCAGATGTAAGAGCAATAGTAAGAAGACGATAAGTAGAACAACAGCTCCGATGAATCCAAATTCTTCTCCAATAACTGAAAAGATAAAGTCCGTATGATTTTCTGGAATATACACTTCTCCATTATTAAATCCTTTACCTGATAATTGTCCAGAACCAATCGCTTTCAGAGACTCAGTTAAGTGAAAACCATCTCCTGAACTGTAAGTATAAGGATCGAGCCAAGAATTGACACGTCCAAGTTGGTATGTTTTGATACCCGATATATTTTCGAGCAATTCAGGTTTAAATATGATTGATAAAATCAAGCTTGTCCCAATAAAAATTGCCCCTCCAAATAAAGGTGCTAGAATTTTCCAAGTCACACCACTGACAATCAATACACCAGCGATAATCGCAAGAAAGACGAGTGTTGTTCCTAAATCATTTTGAAGTAAAATGAGCGCCATTGGAATAAGTGAAACACCCATTACTTTTAAAATTAATTTAAAATCGGTCTCTAATGACTTATTAAACGTGAAACGATTATGCCGTGCTACAACATTGGCTAATGCAAGTATCATGACGATTTTCATAAATTCAGAAGGCTGAATGCTGATAGGTCCAAGTCGGTACCAACTCTTTGCTCCATTGATAATAGGCGTGATGGTAGACTCAGGGAGTATTAACAACCCGATTAACAATAGTACAACAATGATATAAACGATATATGTATATTTACGTATTTGCTTAGGTGAAAAAATCATAATCATCAATGCGAGGAATGCACCGAGTGCATAATAAAATCCTTGTCGGATGCTGAAATCTGCACTGTATTGACCGCCACTCATTGCGGAGTGAATCGTTAAAATACTAATGAAACATAATACACCAATGAGTAAAATTAACCGCCAATCTAAACGGCGAAAAAAAGGTCTTTGCGTATTTTGACGTGAAGAAGCCATATGATTCTCCTTTTTAAAATTAATATCTATTTCATTATATATCGATTTTACAGAAGTTGTAATGATTTTGCTAATATCATTATAAAAATAAATGCATTACATTTCACTATCATGGTAAAATAAAGATTAGAAAAAAATTTGGAGGCGGACTTATGTCAAAAGAAGGATTATGCATCATTTATGGTGGTAAGAGCGCCGAGCATGATGTATCGATATTAACTGCTCAAAATGTATTAAATGCGATCGATAAAGATAAATACAATGTAGATATCATTTATATTACTAATGATGGTGATTGGAAAAAGAAAAATAATATTACAGAAACAATTACAGATATTGAATCATTAAGATTACCAGATGTAGCGGCAGGTGAAATCTCTGCAATGCTAACTACTTCAAGTTTAGGTGGAAAATATGATGCTGTATTTCCATTACTTCATGGCCCAAATGGTGAAGATGGAACGATTCAAGGGCTGTTTGAAGTATTAGATATTCCATATGTTGGTAATGGTGTTTTAGCTGCTTCAAGCTCTATGGATAAACTTGTGATGAAACAATTGTTTGCACATCGTGGCCTACCACAATTACCTTATGTAAGCTTTTTAAGAAGTGAATATGAAAAATATCAACATAATATTTTAAAACTGGTTAATGATAAATTAGAGTTCCCAGTTTTTGTGAAACCTGCAAATCTTGGTTCAAGTGTTGGTATTAGTAAATGTGAAGACGAAGCGTCATTAATCAAAGGGATTGAAGAAGCGTTTCAATTCGACCGTAAATTAGTAATTGAGCAAGGTGTAAACGCTCGTGAAATTGAAGTAGCCGTGTTAGGTAATGATTACCCTGAAACAACTTGGCCGGGTGAAGTTATTAAAGATGTTGCATTTTATGATTACAAATCTAAATATAAAGACGGTAAAGTTAAATTATCAATTCCGGCTGATTTAGATAAAAATGTTCAAATGACATTGAGAGATATGGCAGTTGAGGCATTTAAAGCAACAGATTGTTCTGGATTATTACGTGCTGACTTTTTTGTAACGGACGATCAACAAATTTACATCAACGAAACTAATGCGATGCCAGGATTCACAGAATTTAGCATGTATCCTAAATTATGGGAAAATATGGGAGTATCTTATGCTGAATTAATCACAAAACTTATTGAACTTGCTAAAGCGCGTCACGCTGATAAACAAAAGAACAAATACAAAATCGATTAAATTTGAGAGGGAGTATTTCAATGATTGATATCACATTAAAACAACTCTCACAATGGATTGAACCGTGTCAGATTGATGAAAACTACCTAGAGCATTGTATTTTAGGAGCAACCATCGATTCACGTCAAATCCAAAAAGGACAATTGTTTATACCTTTTAAAGGTGAGAATGTCGATGGCCATCGTTTTTGTGAACAAGCTTTAGAGGACGGAGCAGGCGCAGTATTATTTCAAGAAGATAGTGAGATTAACCCACCACAAAATGGTCCTGTTATTTTTGTTAAAGATACATTAACTGCTTTACAACAATTAGCCAAACATTATCTCGAGTATGTTGCACCTACTGTTATTGCCGTTACAGGTTCTAACGGGAAAACAACAACGAAAGATATGATTGAAAATGTGTTGTCTGGGAAGTATCAAGTACAAAAAACACAAGGGAACTATAATAATGAAATTGGTATGCCGCTAACGATTTTAGAGCTAGATACTCGGACAGAAGTATCTATTCTAGAAATGGGAATGTCAGGTTTTCATGAAATAGAGTTACTTTCAAAAATCGCAAAACCCGATTTTGCTGTGATTACAAATATTGGGGAGTCACATATGCAAGATTTAGGATCGCGTGAGGGGATTGCACAAGCGAAATTTGAAATTGTGAAAGGACTCAAACCTGAAGGTACATTACTATATGATGGTGATGAGCCGCTTCTAGAGCCTCATGTTGCTACGATGACATCACGTACAATCAGTATTGGCTTAAATCGAAAAAATGATATCGTTTGCCAAATGCTTGAACAAGACGAAAATGGAATTACATTTGAACTTAACCACAAATCACGCTATACGCTTCCTGTAATGGGTGAACATAATATGCGTAATGCAGCGATTGCTATTACCATTGCGCAACGTTTAGATGTGCCTGAAGATATGATTCATGAACGTTTACAACATTTAAAATTGACAGGCATGCGCATGGAGAAACTTGTTTCTCAAAATGGTGCGATTATCATCAATGATGCATATAATGCAAGTCCAACAAGTATGAAAGCCGCAATTGATACGTTATCAACAATGAATGGACGAAAATTATTAATACTTGGTGATGTTTTAGAATTAGGTGAACAATCAAAGCGTATGCATATTAGTGTAGGTAAATATTTAGCAGAGAAAAATATTGATTTCTTATATACTTTTGGGGAAGCGGCTATGGATATTCATGAAAAAGGTAAACATTTCGTTGAAGAAGCCATCCATTTTGATACAAAAGATAAAATGATACGCTATATTAGTTCCATTATACGACCTAAAGATACTGTGCTTGTTAAGGCATCTAGAGGTATGAAAATGGAAGAAGTTGTCGATGCCTTATTAGCCTATTAAATGTGAGAGAATAGCGCTTAGATTGTTATAAAAAGGGAGTGAGATAGACATGAAGTTTCATGTGCTATCAAACTCCCTTTACAATTTGTATCACAGATAATCATCGATACTATTACTTTTAAAAATGTACGTAGTTCTAAATCTTAGTTTTTTTCTAGGAATAATAAACGATGTCTATTTCGTTTATTGCGATATTGGTGTTTAGGTGGTAATATGTAGAAGTTAGATTAAACTTATTTGACATAAAATGGTATAGAATTACTTAAAATAAAGGAGAATTACTTTGCAAAATTTTATTGATTTAGGTGTTTCAGAAGCAACAGCAGAAACACTAGAAGCAATGGGATTTACTGAACCAACACCCATTCAAAAAGACAGTATTCCCTATGCGCTTAATAATGTAGATATACTTGGACAAGCACAAACTGGGACAGGAAAAACAGGTGCGTTTGGTATTCCATTAATCGAAAAAGTAAAAGGAAAATATGGTACGCGTGCTTTGATTTTAGCACCTACACGTGAATTAGCGATGCAAGTGGCAGAGCAATTACGTGAATTTGGACGTGGTCAAAAAGTTCAAATCGTGACAGTATTTGGTGGGATGCCAATTGACCGTCAAATTAAATCTTTAAAACGAGGACCACAAATTGTAGTTGGAACACCTGGACGTGTAATTGACCATATTAACCGACGTACGTTAAAGACACAAGATATTGAAACATTGATTCTTGATGAAGCGGACGAAATGATGAATATGGGCTTTATTGATGATATGCGCTTTATCATGAGTAAACTCCCTTCAGAGAATCGTCATACGATGCTATTTTCAGCTACAATGCCAAACGCGATTCAAGAACTTGTTCAAAAGTTCATGAAGTCACCTAAAATTATTAAAACAATGAATAATGAAATCTCAGATCCGCAAATTGATGAATATTATACGATCGTTAAAGAATTAGAAAAGTTTGAGACATTTACAAACTTCTTAGATGTTCATCAACCAGAACTTGCGATTGTGTTTGGGCGTACGAAACGTCGAGTAGACGAACTCACTAGTGCGTTATTATCAAAAGGATATAAAGCTGAAGGGTTACATGGAGATATTACACAAGCAAAACGTTTAGAAGTATTAAAGAAATTTAAAAATGACCAACTAGATATTTTAGTGGCGACTGATGTTGCAGCACGTGGATTAGATATTTCTGGCGTGAGTCATGTTTATAACTTTGATATTCCACAAGATACAGAGAGTTATACCCACCGTATTGGACGTACAGGTCGAGCAGGGAAACATGGAATTGCCGTAACATTTGTTAATCCGATTGAAATGGATTATATCAGACAAATCGAACAAACAAATCGAAGACAAATGCGTTCTTTACGTCCTCCATATCGTAAAGAAGTATTAAAAGCACGCGAAAATGAAATCAAAAATCAAGTTGAAAATTGGGTTAAAGCAGATAAAGAACCACGTATACAAAATATTGCAAAACAACTTCTAGAAACATATGAACAAGAAGAACTCGTGACAGCATTGTTACAAGAACTGATTGAATCTAATGATGATGTAGAAGTACAATTAACATTTGAAAAACCACTTGCACGTAAATCACGTACACCAAAAGGTGGTCGTAAAGGTAGTGGACATAAACGTCACTCAAAATCATCTCGAAATCATAAACAATCTTTTAATAAAAAAGGTAATACTAAAGGTAAACGTGATGTTAAAGTTAAAAAAGGACGTACATTTGCAGATCATCAAAAATAATGGGTGTTTGATTCATTGAAAGAGAGCTAAGAGGAGATAGTACACCTCTTGGCTTTTTTGCTTCTAAAGACAATTAAAGCGATGGCGTTAAATGAAGTAGGTCAAAATAAACCATTAGCGCTTATTTGTTTAGAATTTATCTATGGTATAATACGTATAACTTTATAAAGGAGATTGATAAAGTGGAAGCGGAGTCGTTTATAAGAAGTCCCAAACGGACACATACATATTTATATCAAAG
The DNA here is from genome assembly GCF_016238445.1 of Staphylococcus canis. Taxonomy (GTDB): domain Bacteria; phylum Bacillota; class Bacilli; order Staphylococcales; family Staphylococcaceae; genus Staphylococcus; species Staphylococcus canis. The sequence continues at coordinate 11,099 of NZ_JABANU010000018.1, read as the reverse complement.
TTATATCATTAAATTGTTTCTATTTTTGTTAATTATCGGCGGTCTCACCTTTTTGTGGTTTTATTTAGAGTGGCGTAAAGAAGTGATTTACGTTTTGGCACTCATAACGCTATTCACTACTATTAGCTACTTAGTTTACCCTCACTTTTTCTATTTATATACGCAATATCAAGTCAGACATCGTCAAATTATGATTAAACGTCATGTATGGTTTCAGAAGACAGAAGTCATTAAACTTGAAAGAATTCAATTTGTAAAACGTTCTTCAGGACCGTTACTACGTCATCATAATCTCTGTATACTGACTTTGACAACTGCGGCTCATGAGGTGAAATTTCCTTATCTTTCAGTAGATGAAGCAAAAAGACTAGAATCATATTGCTTAAATCACATCAAGCGTGGTGATGACGATGTATAAACCTCAGAAGTTACATCCCATTTCATATATTATGGGGATTGTGGATGTCATTAAAAGAAACTTTTTTATCATTGTGGTTTTTTTGTTCTTTCAACTGAAATCGTTTGATTTTACAAATTTAAAGCAACTTATTGTACCAGGAATCATTGGAGTATTTTTATTATTCGGTTTCATTATGAATAGTATTAAGGTTTATAGAACACGTTTTTGGATAGAAGGAGAACACTTTATTGTAACAAGTGGTCTGCTTAATCATGAGCGTAGAGAACTTAATATTCGGCGGATACAGTCTATTGATACAACGGAGAATATCGTTCAACAATTAATGAAAGGTGTTAAACTCATCGTTAAAACGCCAAGTGACGGTATTGAGCTTGAAACAATCACACGTACACAAAGTGAAGCAATTCGGCGAGAGCTAGAGTATGTGAAGCATCAAATTTTAGAAGAAACACGTGAAGAAAGTATTGATGATGGCGTAAGTGAAACAGACCAACCATTAGTGCGTCAACAATCTAGTGCTAATGATATACATCTATTTCATCTTTCTAAACGTTATTTATTGTTTATGGCTATGACAAGTAACGCGCTACTCGTTGCACTTGCTGCTATAGGTCCAATTATAGGCGCAATCGACGACTTAATTCCGTGGGGAAGTTTGACACGTCATATTGATAGTGTTTTTCACATGATGATAGATACGACAATTATCCTAATTATAATTGGATTGATATTAAGTTATGGCCTTGGTGTAGTGATTAATTTTATACGTTATTTTGGCTTTTCATTGACACGCAATGGCGATTTACTTCATGTCCGGTACGGTTTATTTAATGTGAAACAAATGACTGTACCACTTTCAAGAATTCAAGCAGTATTCGAAAAACAATCAGTGATACAACGTCTATTCGGGTTTACATCTTTTCACTTAATGATTACCAGTGATATGCAAGTCAAATTAGACGATGAAACGATTGAAGGTAATGTGATGATTTTGCCATTTATTAAGCGAAAAGAGGCGTTATCTATTTTAAAAACACTTGTCCCTTCAACCAGTTTTGATACCGTTAATGAAGGATTACCATGGAGAGGATTTCATCGTCGTTTCTGGGTACACAGTTTGGTTTTATTGGGAGTAGGGGCGATTTTTCACTATTATAGTTTGAAATGGTTTTGGATTCCGATTGGGATTTTGATTGTTCTATTAATCCTTCGCAGTCTACTCTCAGTATTAAAAGATGGTATTAAACTTAAATCAGATGAAATTATCGTACGTCAATTAAAGATGATGACTTTTGAAACAACTTATGTACATCGAAATAAAATACTTGGTTTTGAAAAAATCAATCATCCGTTAATGAAGCGTGCACATCTATCGCATTTTAACTACATTATCGCAAGCGGTGCCTCAGAGCATAGATTTGGACTTAAATTTGTGGAAAGTAGCGAGGTACAGCAGTGTTTTGACTGGTATATAGGGGGTGAGGATCATGTATAAAATGAGTAAAAAAGGCATAAAAGTTCAACGTATTGTATCTGGTATCAATGCGGGTATATTAGCGTTAATCATTTTAGGGGTGTATCTTTTACGTTTTTTAGTTCATGATCCTATACGTCAGTGGATGCTTTATAGTATCTTTATATTACTAGCCTTTTTAATTTTATATTGTGTCATATCGATATGGTTGAAACCTAAGTATCAATATTATATTTTTGGTTATCAATTTAATGATGACTATATTACTATTCGCAAAGGTTTCATTTGGCAGAGTCAAGTTCAAATTCCTTTTTTTCGCATACAAAATGTGGAACTTAATGAAGGTTTTTTTATGAGAAAATATAATTTAGTTAGCCTTACATTATCTACTGCTGGTGGGAATCATGATTTATTTTTATTAGACAAAGAGAACGGGCAAAGCGTGAATCAAATGATTAAACAGAGAAGTATAAATATTGAGGATACGTATCAAACTAACGATACGCACGAAGATATCGAATGAACAACTTTGTGGAAGAGGGATGAGATGATTGTTGGAATAGGGATAGATTTAGTAGAGATACCAAGGATAAGAAAGATATTAAAGCGACAACCTCGATTGCCACATCGTATTTTATCGGAAGGTGAACTTGAAAGGTATCAAAGTATATCAAATGAAGTAAGAAAAATAGAGTTTTTAGCAGGGCGCTTTGCGGTGAAAGAAGCTTTCAGTAAAGCATTAGGCACAGGTATAGGGGAAGAGGTATCATTCCAGTCCATTCATTGTGAGAATGATGCTAATGGTAAGCCTTATATTCAATTTGATGGATATTACGTACATGTGTCGATTTCTCACACAGAACATTATGCAGTGAGTCAAGTAATTTTAGAAAAAGTTGGAGCGTGACAGTATGTCAGATAAATATTATCGTTCAACCGTTATGAACGTTGATTTAGAAGCAATTACACATAATTATCAATCACTAGACCGTCAACACCCTGACAAGATAATAATGCCGGTGGTAAAGGCGAACTCATATGGTTTAGGCAGTATTGCGATTGCTAATCATTTAAAAACATTAGGTGCAACATTTTTTTGTGTTGCAACATTAGATGAAGCTATTGAATTAAGAATGCATGGCATTAGAGAAAAAATATTGATTTTATCAAGTATACCGCCCTATACAATTAATAAAGCAATACAACATCGGGTCGCCATTGCGGTTCCTTCAAAAGAGTGGCTTATCGAAACAATATCACATGTTGATGATTCACTTGAGAAAAAAGTATGGTTACATATTAAACTCGATACAGGAATGAATCGTTTGGGTGTGAAGGACGCTCAAACTTACCAAGAAATTATTGAAATGATTCATGAACATCCAAATTTTGAATTTGAAGGTGCCTTTTCTCATTTTGCTTCTGCTGATGAAGACAATCAATCATCACAACAACAATATGAACGTTTTGAAGCTTTAATTGAAAGTGCTGAACGTCCAGCCTATATTCATGTTCAAAATTCAGCCGGTACTTTACGTTTTGATACAGGAATATGTACGGCATTTAGACCTGGTATTGCTTTGTATGGCTATTATCCAACGCCTTTTATAGAAGCTGAAACAGATGTTTCATTAAAGCCGGCTGTTAGACTTGTCACTGAAGTGACTCAAGTTAAAGCAGTTCAGGCCGGTGAAACGATAGGATATGGCGAGACTTACACAGCGCAATCGGATATGCATATTGCATTACTACCAATTGGATATGCAGATGGGTTTTTAAGAAATATGCAAGGTGCGTTTGTAAGTATCAATGGTCAGCAATGTGAAGTTGTTGGACGAGTGAGTATGGATCAAACTGCTGTTCATGTACCAGAAGAGACAAAAATAGGGGATGAAGTTGTGATTTTAGAGCAACAAGCGCACCATCCTCAATCACTTGAAACCATTGCAGAACAGCAACATACCATCAATTATGAAGTGCTATGTAATTTTGGTCGACGTATCCCAAGAATTTATCAATACCAACAAAATTATGAAATATCGAACGAATTGTTAAAATAGTATGGTGTAATAACATTATTTTTGTTATTATAATTGGTAATTAGACTAATTAAGTGTTGTATTGATTTGGAGGTCCTATTTATGTCAACATTCAATCAAACAAGATCCAAAAACTTAGAGCAATCTTTAAAAGAAGGTTATGTTCAAATGGCTGATTTAAATCTCTCCCTAGCGACTGAAGCATATTCTGTAGAATGTGAAGCGTGTGATTGTAACGAATCTCATCTAACAAATAGCAAGGATGAATAGATGAAGCGAGGAGATGTTTATTTAGCTGATCTTTCTCCAGTACAAGGGTCTGAACAAGGGGGAGTAAGACCCGTCGTTATTATTCAAAACGATACTGGAAATAAGTATAGTCCTACTGTAATAGTCGCGGCTATTACAGGTAGGATTAACAAAGCTAAAATACCTACACATGTTGAAATTGAGAAGCACAAATATAAACTAGATAAAGATTCAGTTATATTGTTAGAACAAATCAGAACTGTGGATAAAAAAAGATTGAAAGAAAAACTTACATATCTTTCGGAAAATAAAATGAAAGAAGTTAATAATGCACTTGGTATTAGCTTAGGACTACATATGCATCAACATAAAAAAGGTTAAAAGATTTAGCGATTAAAGGATGGTTTGTGATTGGGCTATCAATAGTAAGAGCTTGTTTTATACAGGTCACTTTTGTTATTGAAACATCAACCATTCTTTTTCTTTTTGTAGTGGAAAACAATTCAAATTTATGAATGGTTTATGATTTAAACTATTATTTTTATATGGGATAGATTGAAATGCTTTGTTAACGTTTCTAATATGCCTCTTACATATTTCATTACTTACGCTTTAGTATGTTAAAGTGATTGCGAGCTAAAGTGAATTGAATACGTAGTTAAAAGAAAATATTGTTTTAATCATATACTCGGAAGATTCTCTGAGTTTGCCACGTCATCCTCGTGACTAAAAAGGAGGTTTGTGAGATGTCACAAGATATAGAGTCGGTTTATTTCCAAATGTTAGAAAAGTTGCTTTATGAAAGCGAACAATACAGTATATCTGAGCTGCAAGCTTCTTTTCCAACTATTAATGACACAGAAACTTTGCCACCTAAGGAGCTTGTGCATATACATAAAAAATATTTAAAAGCGCACTCATTAACACCTGAGCAAGTTCAACTGAGTATGGACTGGTTAGAAGCGGTGATCCAACAATTTGATTACAATCACTCTGACTATCAGCAACTTGTAGATCGTATGGAAGTCCATGAAAAAGAAATGGACGTTGCATCACAATTACAACAGACGATGCTTAAAGCTGATATTCCTCAGTTTGATAGTATCCAAATCGGTGTTATTTCAGTTGCTGCTCATCAAGTTAGTGGTGATTACTTTAACTTAATTGATCATAAAGATGGGACGATGAGTTTCGCGGTAGCTGATGTTATCGGTAAAGGTATTCCAGCAGCTCTCGCGATGAGTATGATTAAATTTGGAATGGACTCTTATGGATATTCACAATTACCAAATGATGGCTTAAAACGTTTGAATCGTGTTGTTGAAAAAAATATTAATCAAAATATGTTTGTAACGATGTTTTATGGATTATATGAAGAATTAAATCATATTTTATACTGTAGTTCGGCTGGGCATGAGCCTGGGTATATATTCCGAGCGGAAACTAACGAATTTGAGGAAATAGAAGTGAGAGGACGTGTACTAGGGGTGAGCCCTCATATGCGTTATGAACAACAAGAAATTCAAATTCATGTTAATGACTTAATCATAATTTTAACTGATGGTGTCACTGAAATACGTGATGAAAATGGTAAATTTATTACTAAAGAATATTTATTTCAATTTATTCAAACATATAAACATTTACATCCACAAGATATCGTTCAATTATTATATGAGGAATTAATACGACTTCAAAGAAAATGTAAACGTGACGATTTAACAATTTTAATAATAAAACGGGTGCATTAGACTAAAATATGGATTAAACTCAATTAAAAAGGGTAAGTTTATTTAGTAGATACTAAATGTAGGAGTGGTACCAATTATGAATCTTAATATAGATACCAAAGAATTAGAGTCACGTTATGAAGTAAAAGTTGAGGGAGAGTTGGATGTTGCAACGGTTCCTGAACTTGAAAGTGTACTCGTACCAATGCGCCAAGAAGGACAACATGATATTTACGTTGATTTAACAAATTTAAACTATATGGATTCTACTGGACTTGGGTTATTTGTAGGGACATTAAAAGCTTTAAATCAACATGATAAAGAATTATATATTCATGGTGCCAATGGTCGTATTAAACGTTTATTTGAAATTACAGGACTTAGTGATTTAATGCACGTGAATGAAGGAACGGAGGCTGAATAACAATGGGACAAGCTAATGATTTTATAGAAATGAAAGTTCCGGCATCAGCTGAATATGTAAGTTTAATACGTTTGACATTATCCGGTGTATTTACACAATCTAATGCAACATATGATGATATTGAAGATGCAAAAATTGCTGTGAGTGAAGCAGTAACTAATGCAGTTAAACATGCATATAAAAATAAAGAAGAAAAAGGGTTTATAAATATCGTATTCGAAATTTTTAACGAATACATAAAAATTACCGTATCTGATCAAGGAGAAAGCTTTGACTATCAAGCTACGAAATCACAATTAGGACCTTATCAAGAAAATGAAAACGTTGACTTTTTAAGAGAAGGTGGTTTAGGATTATTCTTGATAGAGTCGCTCATGGATGAAGTGACTGTGGACAAAGACACTGGTGTAACGATTAGTATGATTAAGTATATCAGAAAAGAGCAGGTGCCAAACAATGACGAAAGAGCAGAAATCAGTTAAGACCGTTTCACCTGAACAAATCAATGAATGGATACAACAACATCAGAAAAATCATGATGAACATGCACAAGAACAACTGGTTAAACATTATGAAAAATTAATCGAATCGTTAGCATACAAGTACTCTAAAGGACAATCCCACCATGAAGATTTAGTTCAGGTGGGTATGGTTGGTTTGATTGGTGCAATTAACCGCTTCGATTTATCGTTTGACCGGAAGTTTGAAGCATTTTTAGTACCAACTGTGATTGGTGAAATTAAACGGTATTTACGTGATAAAACGTGGAGTGTTCATGTCCCAAGACGAATTAAGGAAATTGGACCGCGAATTAAAAAAGTGAGCGACGAACTTACACATGAACTCGAGCGTTCGCCATCTATACATGAAATTGCTGAACGACTAGAAGTTTCTGACGAAGACGTGCTTGAAGCAATGGAAATGGGACAAAGTTATAACGCTTTAAGTGTGGATCATTCGATTGAAGCTGATAAAGATGGCTCAACTGTAACATTGTTAGATATTATGGGAAATCAAGATGATAACTATGAACTTACTGAAAAACGTATGATTCTTGAACGTATATTACCAATATTATCTGACCGAGAACGTGAAATCATTCAATGTACATTTATTGAAGGTTTAAGTCAGAAAGAAACAGGTGAGCGCATTGGTTTGAGCCAAATGCATGTTTCGAGATTACAACGTACTGCAATTAAAAAATTACAAGAAGCAGCTAAAGAATAAAAAGTAGTCTTATTCAACTTGAGTAGTTTGAATAAGGCTATTTATTTTGATTAAAAATAGTGATTAGGCTGAACATCTAAAAAATGTTAAAATGAAGAAGATTGATTTATGAAAGGATGGCTCATATGGATTCTTCAATGATTCAAGCAATACAACAAAAGTATCAATTTACCCAAAAACAAATTGAAGCAGTTTTAAAGTTATTAGAAGAAAAAAATACAGTACCATTTATTGCGAGATATCGAAAAGAAATGACAGGTGGACTCGATGAGGTTGAAATCAAAGCGATATCAGATTCATATCAGTATATGGTCAATCTACAAAAACGTAAAGATGAAGTCATACATAGCATTGAACAACAAGGACTTTTAACACAAGATTTAAAATCAGAAATTTTAAAGCAAACAAAACTACAACGTGTTGAAGATTTATATCGACCGTACAAACAAAAGAAAAAAACAAGAGCAACAGAAGCTAAACGAAAAGGTTTGGAAGACTTTGCAACATGGATTTATAAGCAAGAACCTACAACAACTTTAGAAGACAAAGTGCAATCTTTTTTAAATGAAGAAGTACCTACAGCTAATGATGCAATACAAGGGGCGCAAGATATCATTGCTGAGCATATTGCAGATTACCCGGTTTATCGAAAAAGAATATTGGAATTGACACAAAGACAGGGAATCATTGTGACTCAAAAGAAAAAGAAAGCGGAAGATGAAAAGCAAATTTTTGAAATGTATTATGATTATGAAGAGCCGATTCGAAAAGTTGCGAACCATCGTATTCTCGCGATGAATCGAGGAGAAAAGGAGAAAGTCATTACTGTTAAAATAACAATGGATCAAAATCAGCTTGCACAAGCTATTCTAAAACAAGAAGTGAAATCAAATCATGAGTTATCACAAATTGTTGAATCAGCAGTAGTAGATGCGATGAAACGTTTAATATTCCCGTCAATTGAGCGAGAGATTCGTCATGATTTAACTGAAAGAGCAGAAACTCAAGCGATTGACATTTTTAGTGAAAATTTAAAAAGTCTTTTACTACAAGCACCTTTAAAAAATCAAAAAGTACTCGGTGTTGATCCGGCATATCGTACGGGATGTAAGCTTGCAGCTATTACAGAGACTGGGGCATTTATTGCAAAGTCAGTGATGTATCCTCATCCTCCACATTCTAAGCATAAAGAAGCGGAGCAAATTTTTATTGATATGGTAAAAGCGCATGACATAGATTTAATTGCAATTGGAAACGGTACAGCAAGTCGAGAGACAGAACAGTTTGTAGCGGATATGATTCGAACACACCAATTAGATATGAAATATTTAATCGTAAACGAAGCAGGGGCATCCGTATATTCTGCATCTGATATTGCAAGAGAAGAATTTCCGGATTTTCAAGTTGAAGAAAGAAGTGCTGTTTCAATAGGAAGACGTGTTCAAGATCCATTGAGCGAGCTTGTTAAAATTGATCCAAAGTCAATTGGGGTTGGGCAATATCAACATGACGTCAATCAAAAGGCGCTTAACGAAACATTGAAATTTGTTGTTGAAACGGCAGTAAACAAAGTTGGGGTAAATGTGAATACAGCTTCAAGTACTTTACTTCAACATGTTTCAGGGTTAACAAAACAAATTGCAGATAACATTGTACAGTACCGTGAAGAAAACGGTTTATTTAAACATCACTCAGCTATTAAAAAAGTGAAACGTTTAGGAGAGAAAACTTTTGAACAAAGTATCGGATTTATGAGAATCATTGATGGTGATGAACCGTTAGATAATACTTCCATTCACCCAGAAAGTTATAATGCAACATATGAATTATTAGAAGACTTAAACATTGATATTCAGAGCATAGGAAATGAGTCTTCAAATGAGGTGCTTAAGTCCGTAGATAAGGTAAGTTGCGCTGACCGTTTAAATATAGGTGTACCAACCTTAGAAGATATTATTAAAGCGCTTATGGCACCTAATAGAGATCCGCGTGATGATTATCCAACACCTGAACTCAAATCAGATGTGCTTTCAATTGAGGATTTAAAAGAGGGAATGAAACTCAATGGAACCGTTAGAAATGTCGTGGATTTTGGTGCGTTTGTTGATATTGGTGTAAAAAATGATGGACTCGTACATATATCAAAATTATCAACTCAATTTGTCAAACATCCTTTAGATATTGTGAGTGTAGGAGATATTGTTGAAGTGTGGATTGATCAAATAGATACACAAAAAGGTAAGGTTGCTTTGACAATGATTGCGCCACATGAATGATAATGAACTCCAATATTTAGTAGAATATATAGCGTTACGTTATTTTGATGACACATTTGAGCATCGTGCTTATTTCAACAAACGACTTCGTACCACAGGCGGAAGATATATGCTAGAATCACATCATATCGAAATTAATCCTAAGCAATATGAATTATTTGGAGAAGAAGCGGTAAGAGATATCATAAAACATGAATTGTGTCATTACTTTTTACATCTTCAAGGAAAAGGATATCAGCATAAAGATACTGACTTCAAAAAGTTATGTCAAAAAGTAGGAGCTCCGAGATTCTGTCAACCAACGATGACCTACAATGAACGTGTAAATCACCATTATCGTTGTAGAAACTGTGGACAAGATTACTATAGAATACGACGGGTGAATTTAGTTAAAATGAGATGTGGTCAGTGTGGTTCTAAGTTAAAAGAATTATAAATTTAAAGTGTAGTATCAAGATCTAATCTTCATAGATACTACACTTTTAGATTATTAGAAAAAATTTGAAGTTAAGTGTTGACTTCTATTGAAAATGAGTCTATAATTCTAAAAGTCGTCTCAAGAATAGAGAGTTCTGAGTGACTTTATTAAATCTATTGACAAGATTTAGTAAATGTAGTATTCTTAAATACGTCGCAAAAATAGATATTAATAGTTCATTAAGAACATTAAAAAAATATTAATTTAATGTTGACAAGACTTTTTAAACATTATATAATATTTATTGTTGTAATGAGTTGCGCATCCAAGCGGTCGTGGCGGAATGGCAGACGCGCTAGGTTGAGGGCCTAGTGGGAGAGATCCCGTGGAGGTTCAAGTCCTCTCGGCCGCATCAACTGACTTATTATTTTAATACTACGCGGGTGTAGTTTAATGGCAAAACCTCAGCCTTCCAAGCTGATGTTGTGGGTTCGATTCCCATTACCCGCTCCATCCATAATTAATGAACATTGAAAACTGAATGACAATATGTCAACGTTAATTCCGATAAAACACAGTACAACGTACTGATAGACTGATTGACTGAATCAATCGAAAGAGCTATATCAAGCTTACTCTAATATGGAGAGTTTGATCCTGGCTCAGGATGAACGCTGGCGGCGTGCCTAATACATGCAAGTCGAGCGAACTGACGAGGAGCTTGCTCCTTTGACGTTAGCGGCGGACGGGTGAGTAACACGTGGGTAACCTACCTATAAGACTGGAATAACTCCGGGAAACCGGGGCTAATGCCGGATAACATGTTGAACCGCATGGTTCA
>NZ_JABANU010000017.1 GCF_016238445.1 Staphylococcus canis | reverse complement strand
TTATTATAAGTGAGGGCTTTATTTTTTTGAAACAATATGTGTAAATTATATAAAGAACCCCGCTAAAATCCAATTTGGAATCTTAGCGGGGTTCTTTTGGAGCTGTATTTATGTCCCAGCCCCTTTCATTTTTATAAATTAATAACCATTAACAACAAGGAGGGAAAATGATGTATCAACTACTAGCAGTGTGTCCTATGGGTCTAGAATCAATTGTCTCTAAAGAACTTAAAGATTTAGGCTATGAGACACGAGTTGAAAACGGTCGTATTTATTTTGAAGGTGATGAAAAAGCTATTGTTGAAACAAATCTATGGTTAAGAACCGCTGATCGAGTAAAACTTGTCGTGGGTGAGTTCAATGCTTACAGTTTCGATGAACTTTTTGAAAAAGTTAAAGCTTTACCGTGGGAATTATTCATTCCTGAAAATGGTGCGTTTCCTGTGCAAGGTAGAAGTTTAAAGTCTAAACTACATAGTGTTCCAGATGTTCAATCTATCACAAAAAAAGCTATTGTTGAAAAGTTAAAACAAGCACATCATGTAAAAGGATGGCTTGATGAATCTGGGGCTACATACCCAATTGAAGTTAATATTCTCAAAGATAAGGTATTACTTACAATCGATACGTCAGGATCTGGATTAAATAAAAGAGGGTATCGCCTTGCACAAGGGGAGGCTCCAATAAAAGAAACCCTAGCTGCCAGCCTTGTTAAGCTTGCTAATTGGACAGGTGATACGCCGCTTATAGATCCATTTTGTGGATCTGGTACAATTGCAATTGAAGCTTGTTTAATTGCGCAAAATATTGCACCTGGCTTTAACCGTTCATTCGTTTCAGAGGAATGGGATTTTATCCCAGATGGATTATTCGCTCAATTAAGAGCTGAAGCTGATTCAAAAGCAGATTATGATAAAGAGATTACCATCTATGCTTACGATATTGATCCAGATATGATAGATATAGCTAAAAGAAATGCTGACGAGGTCGGTGTTGGGGATATTATACAATTCGACGTGAAAGATGTTAATACTTTAACCATCGATTATGATGGGCCAATTGGCTTAATTGGAAATCCACCTTATGGAGAACGTATTGGTGATCGTGACGAAGTAGAAGAAATGTATCGATATTTAGGTACGTTACTCAAACAAAACCCTCAATTATCACTATATATTATGACAAGTCATAAAGCTTTTGAGTATCTTGTGAATCAAAAAGCAACAAAGCGTCGAAAATTATTTAATGGTTATATTGAAACTACTTTTTATCAGTATTGGGCTAAAAAGAAATAATTTCATTGTATTTATAACTATAGAATAGGGGGATATTATGCAACCACAAGAATTTAAAAAAGGAATATTCTTTGCATTTTTAGCATATTTTATGTGGGGGACTTTACCTCTATACTGGGCACTTATACATGGTATTGATGCGATTGAAACTTTAATGATTCGAATTGTTTTATCATTGATTTTATTGGCTGTACTTGTACCACTATTAAAGCAGAAACATCAATTAACACTAGACCTTAAATATTTATTAGAGTATCCTAAGAAATTATTCATTATTATTTTAGCAGGATATATCGTTACGATTAACTGGGGAACTTTCATTTATGCAATTGAAGCTGGGTATGTTCTCCAAACAAGTCTAGGCTATTACATTAATCCTTTAGTAAGTATATTTTTATCGATGATTTTCTTTAAAGAACGATTCAGTCGATTAGAATGGTGTGCTATTATTATAGCAGCAGCTGGTGTTTTATACATGACAGTAAAAGTAGGGGAGTTACCGGTAATCTCTCTAGTACTTGCTTTCACTTTCGGGTTTTATGGTCTGTTAAAAAAACTTGTACCTTTAAATGCATTAAGCGGTATCACAATTGAAACCATTGCAACAACTCCAGCAGCTCTTATCTATTTATTTTATATTTATCAACATTCTGGATTAAGTGTTGGATGGAATTTATCAACATTCTGGTTACTATTTTCTGGTGCAGCTACTGTTTTACCATTACTTGCATTTTCTGCTGGTGCTATACGTATTCCTTTATCACTAATGGGTTTTATACAATACTTAGGACCAACAATTATTTTCATTCTAGGTATACTCGTATTTAAAGAACCATTTAACACTGACCAATTTATTACATTTTGTTTTATATGGTTAGGCATTATTATTTATGTTATTTCACAAATAATGAAAATTCGAAAACAGAAAAAAGTTTCAAAAGACCTCACTTTATAATATTAAGTAATCACATCTTTGGAATTAGAGTATAATCGTCATTGTAAGTTCCTCATTATGGGCCTTGCTATAATGACGATTTGCTATAGTTCTACACTTTTTATCATTCTCCATTTTTAGATATATGTACTCTCTTTTTAAATCCTTTGAAATTCTAACCCATATCTTTATATATGCCAATTGAATCAATGATTGTTATATTATAGTTTTAACGATAATTCTACTTTTGTAACATCGTTAAATGTAATACAATTAAAGATAGACTGAAACAAGGGGTATATATTAATGCAAAATCAAACTGAATTAGATATATTATATAAATTAAAAAAAGAAGTTGAAAAGTCAGATCATCATCAACTTGTCACAATGATAAATCAAATTATTAAAAAAGTATTTTTAAATCATTATACTCTAACATTTGTAGGCCACTTTTCAGCGGGAAAATCAACGCTAATTAATCATTTGATTGAACAGGAAATATTACCAAGTTCACCTGTACCAACAACAAGTAACACCGCTTTAGTAACAGTAGCTAAAGAAAATAGTATTACTGCTAATTTAGAAAATCAAAAATATACTATTTTAAAAGATTATAGTGAAGTCAAACAAATGAATAGGGAAAATTTTAATGTAGAATCTATTGATATCCGCTTCAAAACAAATCTTTTTAATGACGGTCTTACATTTCAAGATACACCCGGAGTAGATTCTAACGTACAATCACATAGTATGAGTACAGAAAGCTTTTTATATACAAGTAATATTGTCTTCTATACTGTAGATTATAATCATGTTCAGTCAGCACTCAATTTTGAATTTATGAAACGCTTAAATCAAGCTCGTATTCCTGTTGTCTTTGTTATCAATCAAATAGATAAACATCAAGATAATGAAATTAGCTTTGATACTTTTAAAACACGTGTACAAAAATCGATATCAGATTGGGATATTGACCTTATTGAAACATTCTATGTATCAAAATTCGACCATCCTAATAACCAGATCGATCAGCTCAAATCATTTATTCATTCTCATGACAACAATCGAGAATCCATTTCAGATTTTGTTAATCGAATTACAACATTCATTACTTCTAAACAATCAAGCTATTTAAATAATGCGATGGATTTCATTCTTGAAGAACTTAATATAGAAGCTGACGAATTTGATCATGCTTATAATAAATTCCAACAAAATGAAGCTGTCAGTGAAGAAGCAAAATTATTAAATGATAAATCGGCGTTAAAACATTATCTATATGAAAAACGTAAATCTATAATAGATAATGCCTATATCATGACACATGATACACGTGAACAAATACGTCACTATTTAGAAAGTATGACGAAAGACTTTAAAGTTGGAGGATTCTTAAATAAAAAGAAAAAAACCGAAGCTGAAAGGACAGTACGTCTTGAACAGTTAATGTCACAACTCCAAAATAAAATTACACAGAATATTTATAAACCAATGCAAGATGATATGGCATTTTTAACACGTTTTAGCAATGATACGAATTTAAATGAACATATACTTAATCAAGAAGTAAAATTGCCTGAAACATTAGTAACCGATTTATATCAAACTCAAATCAATATTAGTAATCAATATGTATTAACTTTTGCAGAAGATCTTATGAAATCAATCAGACAATTTATTTTAAAAAATTCTGAACCACTTGATGAGAAAATTGTCAAAACAGTTAAAGCTGATGATAATACTCATGTGGATAATGAAACCCAAAATCTATATGATCGTTATCTTTCACTTAACCAATTAAAAAGATCTTTGGATACTGAGAATTATAGACATTATTATATTCATATGGATGATTCACTCGATAAACTGATTGATAGAAAACGTATCGAATATCATCCTAAACATGAAGACTCTATTGACGAACACAAAAATAGTGATACGGAAATCAAAAAATCGTTATCATCAAGCTTTTCAAAAGATGAGGTTTTATCCGCTTTAGATTTACTTAAAAATGGTCCATTATTCCATAATACACTTCAAAATATACAAAACACTTTGAAACGTATGGATAATCGTATTATAAAAATTGGTGTTTTTGGAACATTTAGTGCTGGTAAAAGTAGTTTAATTAACGCTTTATTAGGCGATCACTATTTAGTGAGTTCACCTAATCCAACAACAGCAGCTACAACTGAAATATCTTATGGTAATCAAAATCATATTACTTTCAAAACACAAGCGTCACTGTTAGAAGAAATAAATAATGTGACTGACATTATCGGACATACTTTTAACTCAATTCAATCTTTTTTAGATTTTGACAAAACACAACTTAAAGCAAGTATTGATAAAAATCGTGTAGCATTTATTGAAGCAATTGAAAAGAATTATACTTTGTACGAAGATTTAGTCCAAAAGGGGTTAGAACATGCTATTTCTAAAGATGAAGTTAGAAAATGGAGCGCTGAAGATGAATATGCAACATTTGTAGATAAAGTTAGTATTCAATTACCTATTGATTGGCTTAAAGATAAAGTTATTATTGACTCACTAGGATTACATTCTAATAATCAACGCCATACACATGAAACCGAAAAAATCTTGACGACATCTGACCTTATTTTATACGTAAGTTACTTTAATCACTCATTTACTGATAATGACAAACTATTTATTGAACATATGAAAAATATTAATCAATTAGCTGAACAACAAGCATTTAAGATGGTGATTAATGCATCAGACCTGGCAGAATCTGAACATGATGAAGAAGCAGTTAAAGAATATGTAAGAAATGCACTATTAGATGTGCAAATGTCGCCTGAAATCTTTAGTGTTTCAAGTCGAAATGCATTGATAGATTCTGATGATGGCGTTGCAGCACTTAAAGAAAGTATCGAACATTTCACGAAGGTTGAGTCTAAACACGTATTAGAGCGTAACATAATGAACCAACTTGGATATGTACGCCATGCGTATCAAAATATGGTAACTGATTATGAGACGAATCATCATGAATTACAACAAAATAAACAACAATTAAAAACATTATCACAACCAACTATTTTCAATCAAGATCAAATCATTTCATCTTTAGTCCAAAAAACAAGTAATGAAATTGACGACCAATTGTATCATTTAAACGAAAGATTAAAAATCCAATTATTAGATGATGTTAAATCTGTATTTAATGGACAAATGACTGATACTAAAGATTTCAAACAAGAAAAGATACGTGCTTCAAAAATTTATTTAGATCAAATTCATCAAAAATTATATTTAGAACAAACTCTGTTAGTAGAACGAGTAAAACATTTTCATCGTAATACTTTTGAAAATGAGATTGCTCCAGTTTTAAAACAACTGCAACAGTATCATATTATGGTTGAATCAGATTTAAGTAAAAAAGTTGATGACATACAAGAGGCATTTCTCAAAATTGAACTAAATTCCTTTACACGTGAATTACCTAAAGTGTTAACTAAAAAACATATTTTAAACCCGCAATACCAAAAAGAAATTCATGAAATCATTAAAGATAACACGATAGAGCTTTTACAACCAAAAATTCATGATTTAAAGCAATCTCTTGAAGATCTATTAAACCGTTTAAAATCATCTTCAAAAGAACGCTTAAATGAAATGGAAGCAACAGCACAACACGAAGTGACCTCTATGATTCAATTCGACTTAGATGATGAGCAAATTAATGAAATTAAATCACTCATCAAACAGTTTGATCAAACCATATCAATCGAGGAGGCGCAACATGTCTAACAAAATTTTGTTAGTTGACGGCATGGCTTTACTATTTCGTCACTTTTATGCTTCAAGCATTCATAAAAACTATATGTTGAACTCTGAAGGAACACCTACAAATGGTGTACAAGGTTTTGTGAGGCATATTTTTAGTGCCATTTATCAAATCAATCCAACACATGTCGCTGTGTGTTGGGATATGGGAGCTACAACATTTCGAAATGAAACTTTTAATGATTATAAAGGACATCGACCAGAACCTCCTGAAGCTCTGAAACCTCAATTTAATCTGGTTCATCAAGTTTCAGAGGCATTACAATTTGAAAATATTGGTGTTAAGAATTATGAAGCAGATGATATCATTGGTACTTTAACAAAATATTTATCACATTCTGAAACAAATGAAATTTATATTATTACGGGTGATAAAGACTTACTACAATGCTTGGGTGAACGAGTTAAAGTGTGTCTAATCAAAAAAGGATTCACAGAATATAATGTTTATAATAAAGAGCGATTTGAAAATGAATATGGTATAGTACCACATCAATTAATTGACGTAAAAGCATTCATGGGAGATACTGCAGATGGCTATTATGGCGTGAAAGGAATTGGAGAGCGAACAGCTATAAAACTTATTCGTCAATACCATTCTGTTGATGGAGTTTTACAACATTTAGACGAATTAACGCCTCGCCAACAGTCAATGATTACACGCGATATGGATCATTTAAAAATTTCTTATTTCTTAGCGACAATTCATACAGACGTGCCATTTACTTTTTCAAATATAGAAAACCAACTACGCTATACTTTCAATAGTATGCATGTACTTGATGTTTGTGAAAAATATGAGTTGAACGTCTCAAAAAATTATATTAACAAATTATTTAAATCTAAATAATAGTAACAAAAGCATGCCGTTAAAAGTGACGACATGCTTTTGTATTTCAATTTTACTTTGATTTATTATTTTTGAGTTGAAATAATGCATTTTGTGCTAAATGGTTCGCTTCTTTATTTTGAGCACGAGGCACCCATTTTACAATACTTAGATCAAATAATTGAGCTTTTATGAAATATTGTTTTAAGTAATTCTGAAATACAGGATTTCTCACAAACTCCCTTTCCACAGCTTCTTCAATTAATTTTGAGTCAGTATGGAGTAATGCATTACGTATATTTAGACTGTGTGCTTTATCTAATGCTAATAACATTGCTTCCCATTCAGCACTATGATTATCCATCTCACCTAAAAATCCTGAATATGTCTCTCTAACATCGTTATCCACAATTGCTATACCGTAAGTACTCATACCAGGATTTCCGTTAGAAGCAGCGTCAAAATATATTTTAGCCATATGTTCATCTCATTTCTATATATATTCTAACAAGACTTCAAATATAATGTTATATGATATTAATATAACAAAACAACTAATCTATTTACTTCAAAATCTGCATTATTCATTTGAAAAACATGAACTCAACACTTTAGTACTATTTGATAAATGTTTCACTTTCGTTTATTTTAGAACGACGATACATTGATTTCGCCCAATAACCAAAGGGAACATTGAGTACAGTAGCTAAAAGCTTTAAGAAATATGTTGTGATAAATATCTCAAAAATTACTGCGTTTGGTAGCGGACCTCCGACAAAAGCAATAACAACAAATAATGCCGTATCAATAATTGAGCTAATTGCTGTACTGCCGTATGCTCGAATATAAAAAGTTCGATCAGAACTAAAGATTTTGCGTATTGTACTAAATATAAATACATCAATATGTTGACCAATGATATATGCCAATATAGATGCAAAAGCTATACGTGGTACGACACCAAAAATAGATTTTAATGCTGAATGTGCAACATCTGCACTACTGGGATGAAAAGCGAGAGAAACTTGCATTACGATAATCATAACTAAAGTTGAAGAAAAACCAAGCCACACCGCTTTTTTTGCAACTTTTCTTCCATAAATATCATTCAAAATATCTGTTGCTAGATAAATTGAAGCAAACATAACATTACCAAGTGTTGCTGAAATCGTAAAAATATCAACAGTTTTTAAAACTTGAATATTTGCGATAATTGTTCCAATAGCTACCCATGCATAAAGTCCTTCTTTCCCAAAAAAACGAAACATAAGAACCATTAATATAAAAGTGGTTAAGAAGGCAACTAACCCTAATAATTCATTATACATTTAAACATTCCTCCTAAATTTTGATGACGCGGGTGTTTAGAAACCGCTTCGTTTAACAACTCAACTATCATAATGCATAATAAATACTTTTTCAACAATGAAATTTTATTCATGCAATTGTTGAGTCAAACGCTTCAATGTCCTATAAAATCGTGTTATCATAATTTAGAAATGCAGTGTACCATATTTAGTGAAAGGGTGAGACATGTGTTAACAGATTCTAAAAAAGAAGCAATTAATCATATCGATAGATTAATGTATGAATATTGTCAACATTGTTTGATTAAAACGCATTTACGTAAACATAAAAATCGAACGCAAGCTCATCACTTTTGTATTAATGAATGCTCAATAGGGAAGCAAATTCAACAACTAGGTAATGAACTGCAATAAGTTATCTATAAGGGAGGTTGAGTATGGAGGTTATTAAAGTTGAACCTACACCGAGTCCAAACACAATGAAGCTCGTACTTTCTGAAAAGAGAGAAGATAATCAATCTCAAACATTTACTGAAATCGATGATGCGAATCCACAATTTATAAATACAATCTTAGCAATCGAAGGTGTAAAATCAGTTTTCTATGTAATGGATTTTATTGCTGTCGATAAACAACCTAAAGCAGATTGGGAAGCGTTACTTCCAAAAATCACTGCCGAAGTTAATGGTAAAAGTGATGATCCAATAGCACAAGAGCCAGAAGAACACTTTGGAGAAGTTAAGGTTGAAGTTTTAAAGTTTAAACAAATTCCTTATCAAATTAAACTCACTACACCTGCAGAAGAATCGCGTTTACAGTTAGAAGACCGTTTTATTGATGCAATGATGAAAGTACAAAAGCCAGATGATAATGTAATATTCCTAAGAAAGTGGGAAGACATCGGTATTCGTTATGGATCATTCGACGAAATTTTAAAAGATGTTGAAGATGAAATGAATGCTATGTATCCAGATGAGACATTGAATGCTTTAATCGAACAAGCCCTTTCATCTAATACTGATACACCTATCAAAACTTATCATCATGTGACATTGTCACAGTATCAAAATGAAACTGATTGGAAAGTTCGTTTAAATATGTTGAAGCAATTCCCGACACCTACAAAGGACGACTATAGTTTACTGAATTATGCTTTAAATGAGTCAAAAGTGCCTTTACGTAGAGAAGCTATTGTCTTGCTAGGGATGATAGAGGATAAAGCAACCCTTCCTTATTTATATCAAGGATTACATGATCAAAGTCCAGCGGTGAGACGTACAGCTGGGGATTGTCTTAGTGATTTAGGGTTTAAGGAAGCACTTCCTGAAATGGAAAAAGCATTATCTGATTCTCAAAAAATTGTAAGATGGCGCGCCGCTATGTTCATTTTTGATGAAGGCGGACCTGAACAACTTGAAACATTAAAACAACATCAAAACGACCCTGCTTATGAAGTTAAATTGCAAGTACAAATGGCCATAGAGCGTATTGAAAATGGAGAACAGGCACTTGGTTCAGTATGGAAACAAATCGCAAATCGAAATCAGTAAAAATGAATAAAAGGAGATATCTATAATGAATGCTTATGATGCTTATATGAAAGAACTTGCTGCTCAAATGCGCGGCGAATTAACACAGAATGGCTTTAAAAGTCTA
Organism: Staphylococcus canis; assembly: GCF_016238445.1. Lineage (GTDB taxonomy): Bacteria > Bacillota > Bacilli > Staphylococcales > Staphylococcaceae > Staphylococcus > Staphylococcus canis. The sequence continues at coordinate 46,547 of NZ_JABANU010000017.1, read as the reverse complement.
GAAACTGAAGAGGACGTATCCCAATACATGGAACAAGTTAATCCTGACGATACAACATTTGTCGTAATCAACTCTACTTGTGGCTGTGCGGCAGGATTAGCACGTCCAGCAGCAGTTGCTGTTGCAGAACAAAATGAACGCAAACCTTCTCACAAAGTAACAGTATTTGCTGGACAAGATAAAGCAGCTACTGAAAAAATGCGCAACTATATTCAACAAGTGCCTTCAAGTCCTTCATTTGCACTATTTAAAGGTAAAGATTTAGTTCATTTTATTCCACGTGAACATATTGAAGGTCGAGATATTAATGATATTGCAATGGATTTAAAAGATGCATTTGATGCACATTGCTAACTCTATTAAATATTAACGAAGTGTAAATTAGTTATAATGAGAAAATGAAATGTGGAAGTAGAACGCGATTTCATTTTCTCATTTTTTTGGTTGGTATTATTTGTTATCGTTTTTCAATTACTACAAAATCATCTATTATAGATATTAAGTACGAAATTATGAAGGAAGAGGTGTATGCCATGAATCCATTTGATACAGTTTACCATCAATTGTGTGAAGAAATTTTAGAAGTCGGCAATAAACGAGATGATCGCACGGCTACAGGTACAGTTTCTAAATTTGGTCACCAGATGCGCTTTGATTTATCTCAAGGATTTCCTTTACTTACAACGAAAAAGGTATCATTCAAATTAATTGCTACAGAATTAATTTGGTTCATAAGAGGCGATACTAACTTAAGATATCTATTGCAATATAATAATAACATTTGGAATGAATGGGCTTTTGAGAACTACGTGAAGAGTCCTGATTATCACGGTCCAGATATGACAAATTTTGGTCACCGCGCTCAACAAGATCCTAAATTCAATGAAATTTACAAGGCTGAAATGGAAAAATTTAAAACAAAAATACTTGAAGATGATGATTTTATGATTAAACATGGAGATTTAGGTAATGTTTATGGTAAACAGTGGCGCGATTGGAAAGGTATTGACGGTACTTCCATTGATCAACTTAAAAATGTGATTGAACAGCTTAAAACTCACCCTTATTCTAGACGTCATATTGTGAGTGCTTGGAATCCAGCTGAAATTGATTCAATGGCATTACCACCTTGTCATACATTGTTTCAATTCTATGTAGAAAATGGTAAATTAAGTTGTCAATTGTATCAAAGAAGTGCAGATATTTTCTTAGGTGTTCCTTTTAATATTGCAAGTTATGCTTTACTAACCCACCTTGTCGCTCGAGAATGTGGATACGAAGTGGGTGAATTTGTGCATACCTTAGGCGATGCACATATTTATAGTAACCATTTTGATGCAATTCATAAACAGTTAGAACGAGATGGATTTGATGCGCCTGAATTAGTGATTCATTCTGATCGTTCAATATTTGACATAGAATACGAAGATTTAGAAATTAAAAACTATCAATCACATCCATCAATCAAAGCACCAATTGCAGTATAAAGGAGGTAATCAAATGACATTATCAATTTTGGTAGCTCACGATCAAAATAGAGGTATTGGTTATAAAAATGCTTTACCCTGGCATTTACCAAATGACCTAAAGCATGTAAAAAAACTATCAACAGGGAATACACTTGTTATGGGGCGCGGAACTTATGAATCTATTGGTAGACCTTTACCCAACCGTCGTAACGTTGTGTTAACATCTAACCATGACTTCAATCCAGAAGGCGTTGATGTCATACATGATATTAAGGAAATCGATGAGTTAGAAGGACATGTCTTTATTTTTGGTGGTCAATCATTGTTTGAAGCATTTATAGATAAAGTAGATGATATGTATATCACTGTCATTGAAGATAAATTTCAAGCTGACACTTTTTTCCCACCTTATCATTTCTCTGATTGGACGGTGGAATCTTCAGAAGAAGGTATTGTTGATGACAAAAATAAATATCCACACACATTTTTACACCTTGTTAGAAAGTAGATTTAGGGGGCATTAAACATGAAAAAAATTATAGTTACAGATTCTACATCAGATTTAGATCCTTCTTTTTTGGAGGCTCATCAAATCCATGTCATACCACTTAGTGTGACTATTAATGGCAAATCACATGAAGATCAAGTCGACATTTCTTCTGATGAATTTATCCAATATTTAGAAGATGATCAAAACGATTTAAAAACTAGCCAACCTCCTATTGGTAAATTTGTTGAAAAATACACAGAATTAACACAAAAGGGATATGAAGTCATCAGTATTCATTTATCTGCGGGATTAAGTGGTACTTATCAAACTGCACTTCAAGCAAGTCAAATGGTAGAAGGAGAGATTACAGTTATAGATTCAAAGTCAATTTCCCATGGGCTTGGCTATCAACTTAAATATCTTATCAAGTGGATTGAGGCCGGTTTATCTACTGAAGAAATTATTCATAAGATAGAAAAACTACAAAAAAATATAAAACTTTACGTTATTATCGGTCAACTTGATCAATTAATTAAAGGCGGCCGCATTAGTAAAACAAAAGGGTTAATTGGTAATCTTATTAAAATCAAGCCTATAGGTGAATTAGTTGACGGAAATCTCGAAATGATTCACAATGCTAGAACACAAGGCGCTACTATAAAATATGTCATCAATGATTTGAAGTCATTTATAGGTAATGATGTGGTTGAATCTGTTGGTATTTCACATGCCAATGCATTAGGCTTTTTAGAGAAATTTAAAGAAAAATTAGATGATACATTTCAAATACAGCACTTCGATACAAGTAGTACAACACCTATTATTTCAGCTCATACTGGTCAAGGAGCTATTGGTCTCATTGTTTTAAAGAATTCAACACATATTTAACTATTGGAGGTTGTTAGTATGGCACATGCAACATTAGCAGGTGGTTGTTTCTGGTGCTTAGTCAAACCGTTTACAAGTTTTGACGGCATTCATGAAGTTATATCTGGTTACAGTGGCGGACACACTGAAAACCCCACTTATGAAGAGGTTTGTACTAACACAACTGGCCACGTTGAAGCTGTTCAAATTGAATATGACCCAGAAGTGATTTCTTTTGAGTCAATTTTAGATATTTATTTTAAAACATTTGATCCAACTGATAAAAATGGTCAATTCTTTGATAGAGGTGAAAGTTATCGCCCTGTAATTTTCTATCATAACGACCAACAAAAAGATGAAGCGCTTCAAAAAATCACTGAATTAAACAATTCAAATATTTTCAATAAACCAGTTGTAACACCAGTAGAACCATACAAAAACTTTTATCCAGCTGAAGAATATCATCAAGATTACTATAAGAAAAACCCTACCCATTATGCACAATACCAGGTTGGATCAGGTAGAAAAGCATTTATTGAAAAACACTGGGGGAATCAGTCATGATAAAAAAAGATAAAAAAGATTTAACGGATTTAGAATATCTTGTTACGCAACAAGATGGCACTGAACCACCATTCGAAAATGAATACTGGAATCATTATGAAAAAGGTATCTATGTGGACAAATTATCGGGTAAACCATTATTTACATCTGAGGATAAATTTGAATCTGATTGTGGTTGGCCAAGCTTTTCAAAAGCTATTGATGATCAAGATATTATTGAACTCGTAGATAAATCATTTGGCATGATTCGAACTGAAGTACGTTCTGAGGACAGTAACAGTCATCTCGGTCATGTATTTAACGATGGTCCTAAAGATCGTGGGGGCTTACGTTATTGCATTAACTCAGCTGCTATTCAATTTATCCCTTACGACAAACTTGAAGAGTTAGGCTATGGTGATGTTGTTAAGCTTTTTGATTAAACTAAAGGAGAGAATAATATGTTTAAAAAACTATTTGGAAATAATAAAAACTTAAGTAAAGATGTTGAAGTATACGCACCTATTACAGGTGAATACGTTAAAATCGAAGACATCCCTGACCCTGTATTCGCTCAAAAAATGATGGGGGAAGGATTTGGAATTAAGCCTACTGAAGGTGTTGTAGTATCACCGATTAATGGAACAGTGGATAACGTGTTTCCTACTAAACATGCTATCGGCTTAAAAACAGATAATGGCTTAGAAATTTTAGTTCATATTGGGATAGATACAGTTCAATTGAATGGTGAAGGTTTTGAAATGTTAGTAAACAGTGGAGATAAAGTGAATGTTGGAGATGAATTATTAAAGTTTGATATTGATTTTATGAATCAAAATGCTAAATCTGTTGTATCACCAGTGATCATTACAAATACTGATCAAACTGATTCTATCCAAATTCATGATGATGCAACGTTAACACGTGGTACTTCTAAAGTGATTGATGTGAAGCTATCGTAATGAAAAACACCTCTTTTTATCAATTTGCACTTACAGTAAGAGGACGTTCCGATGAAAAAGGGCAGTTTGCTGAGTTAATCTACAACGATTTAACCTTTCCTAAACATGAAAGTGATTTTAACACGCTTTCAGATTACATCGAGACTAACGGTAACTATACACTACCGTTATCTGTTTTTGATGAATTATATGAAGAATTTTTAGAATGGCGCCAATTCTAAATATATTTAAAGTCAAGCAAGATTGAAGTTAGGTTGAAATCCTGCTTTCGAGATACTGTTATACAGTCGCTCTGAGTATTGGTGATATAAAACCTAACTCATCTTGCTTCTTTTCGCCTAATAGAAAGGAGACGTATCTGTTGAAGGAAAAAACACATGATCAAGATGAAAATTCCTCAAAACATCGCATTACGTTTCGCCAATTAATTCTAAGCATCATTCTTACAATGGTGGTCACATTATGCTTAACAAGTGCGTTTTTTCTGTTGTATATCAATCATCAACACCACTCTAAAACTCAACAAAATGCTGATAAAATTGGACAAGTTTATCAATTAATTGCTAACCATTACTATAAAAAACAAGACCAATCACAATTGGTGGATCATGCTATTAAAGGAATGACCCAAAGTCTTGATGATCCATATACAGAGTATCTGACAAAATCTGAAACTGTATCATTTAACGAAGATATATCAGGTGATTTCGTAGGTATAGGTGCCGAAATGGAACAAAAAGGCAAAAAAATCTTTATTACAACACCTATTAAAGATTCACCTGCAGAAAAAGTGGGGCTTAAGCCGAAAGACGAATTGATTAAAGTAAATCATAAATCCATTCATAATCAAGATTTAAATCAAGTCACTTCAAAGGTTCGTGGTAAAAAAGGAACGACTGTTCAACTGACGATCAAACGAAATAATGAAATTAAAACATTTAACATAAAGCGTGATACTGTACATATCCAAAGTGTGGAACGTGAGGCACATGGCAAGACAGATGTATTTAAGATTAGTAAATTCCAAGAAAATACAGCTTCCGAACTCAAACTAGAAATCCAGAAATCATTGCAAAAAGGACATAAAAATATTATTTTGGATTTAAGAAACAATCCGGGTGGTTTATTAGATGAAGCTATCAAAATGGCAAATATTTTTCTTGAAAAAGATCAAGTCGTAGTTGAACTTGAAAAAGATGGTCAAACTGAGAAGATAAGAACTTCAAATCAACCCCTTAAAAATATAGACAAAGCAAAAATCTCTATTCTAATCAATGAAGGATCAGCAAGTGCTTCTGAAGTATTTACAGGCGCATTAATGGATCATCATGTCGCAAAGGTTTATGGTGAAACATCTTTTGGAAAAGGCATTGTTCAAACCACTCATGAGTTTAGCGATGGGTCACTTTTAAAGTTTACTGAAATGAAATGGCTCACACCACATCATCGTTATATTCACAATAAAGGGATTACACCTGATGTTAAAATAGCTAGCCCAGAGTATGAAAAGATAAAAGCTATACCTGATAACTATACAGCCCAGTTGGGAGACAATAATGATTATGTTCAATCGATTAAGGTAGGCTTAAAATCACTAGGATATGCTGTCAATTCAAATGATGCTTCATTTGATGAATCATTAAGACAAGCTATAACACAGTTTCAAGGACATGAAGATATTATCCAAACAGGCGAGTTTGATAATGAAACAAACCGCAAATTTACAAAAAAGATAATCGATAAAATTAATAATGAAGATCCTGTTTTAAAAGAAATGATACAAAAAACAGAATCATCATAGATACCAACCTCATATGGTACCTAGAATACTTTAAAATGTAGTATTCTAAAATCACTAAATTTTTCTAGAAATGAGAGGAATAACTATGGTCAAAATCGTGTTTACAGGCGGTGGAACAGTTGGACATGTCTCTGTCAATTTAAGTTTAATTCCAACTGCAGAAGCAAAAGGACATGAAACGTTCTATATTGGTTCAAAACAAGGGATTGAAAAAGAAATGATAATGTCTCAACTCCCAAATACACCTTACTATACTATTTCAAGTGGAAAGTTACGCCGATATTTATCATTTGAAAATCTCAAAGATATATTCAAAGTGCTTAAAGGCATTATTGATGCCCGTAAAATATTAAAACGTGAAAAACCAGATATGCTATTTTCTAAAGGCGGATTTGTATCAGTTCCAGTAGTATTAGCAGCAAAATCTTTAAATATTCCTACGATTATACATGAATCTGATTTAACGCCAGGATTGGCTAACAAAATTGCATTAAAATTCGCGAAAAAGTTATATACAACATTTGAAGAGACACTAAAATATGTACCTCGTTCTAAATCAGAATTTATTGGTGCAGTGATACGTGATAATTTAAAATCTGGAAATAAAGAAAAAGGTTATCAATTTACCCAATTATCTCCTAATAAAAAAACATTACTTGTTATGGGAGGAAGCATGGGTAGTTCTAAGATAAATAAAGCAATTCGTGATAATCTTGACAGTCTATTAAAAGACTACCAAATTATCCATTTGACTGGAAAAGGCCTAAAAGATGATACGATAAAGCGAGAAGGATACGTTCAGTATGAATTTATAAAAGATGAACTAAACGACTTATTAGCGATTACTGATTTCGTTGTTTCGCGTGCTGGTTCAAATGCTATTTATGAATTTTTAACATTACGTATTCCGATGTTGTTAATACCTTTAGGTTTAGATCAATCAAGAGGAGATCAAATTGATAATGCGAGTCACTTTGAACAAAAAGGTTATGCTACAATGATAGATGAATCAGAATTAAGTGCTCAAACATTATTAGATTCCATTACTAAATTAAACCATAACAAAGAACAATATGTGCATAATATGGAGTCTTTTAAAGAAAGTTATACAAAAGATGAATTATTAAACAAGATTTTATTAGATGTATTACATTAGGGAGGATATTCATTCTTGAATTATTGGAAAAGAATTACGTTATTAATTGTTTTTACTTTAATCTTTTCTACGATTGCTTTATTTCATGAATCACGAATTGGAAAATGGATAGATAATGAAGTTTATACCTTCATATATTCATCTGAAAGTTTTATCTCAACTTCAATTTTCTTTGGTGCAACACAGATAGGCGAAGTTTGGGCAATGGTTACATTATCTTTAATTGTTGTCGCTTTATTAATGTTATATAAGTATAAAATAGAAGCTTTATTCTTTGCACTTACAATGATTTTATCTGGAGTTTCAAATCCTATTTTAAAAAATATTTTTGACAGAGAACGACCAACTTTATTGAGATTAATTGATATTTCTGGATTTAGTTTCCCAAGTGGTCACGCTATGGGATCTACTGCTTTTTTTGGTAGCCTAATCTATGTTACACATCGTATTATTAAGGGAAAATCAAAAGCAGTTATCATGGCTTTAAGTGTCATACTCATTTTACTTATATCCACTTCTCGTGTTTATCTAGGAGTACATTATCCAACAGATATACTCGCTGGTTTTGTTGGGGGATTATTCTGTATCGTATTATCTCAATTGATTTTGCGAAAAGGTCTTGAATCCAAATCAAATAATATATAAATAAAAAAGCCCATGATACTCAATTTTCATGGGCTTTTTTATGAAATAACAATGATTATAACGTGGCAGTGTCTATAAATCATAATCATTGTATTATGAACGCATTACGTCGTTCATACTTATTTAGAAAGTTGACAATATTTTGGCTCAACCAAAACATATCACAATAACTAGCTTAATATAACTTGCGGGCATATAAAGGGGATATTTGAAAATGATTCAATACTTATTACTTGTGTGGGGGGATGTTAATATTGATAATCATTTTCAATTACATTATACCTTATTGATAATGATTGTCAATTAGAAACATTGAATTTTTTCTTTTTTTATGACTTAAATTAGAATATATTATCACTATAAAGAGGTGACAACATGGCAAAAGTATTAATTGTAGAGGACGAACAAAACTTAGCACGTTTCATTGAGCTTGAACTCAAGCATGAAAATTACGATGTGGATATACAATATGATGGACAGAAAGGTTTAAACAAAGCGTTACAACAAGATTATGATGTTATTTTATTAGATTTAATGCTCCCAGAAATTAGCGGTTTAGAAGTGTGTCAGAGAATACGTAAACAAAAGGATACGCCTATCATTATTATTACAGCTAAAGGTGAAACTTATGACAAAGTTAAAGGATTAGATTGTGGCGCAGATGATTATATTGTGAAGCCTTTTGAAATTGAAGAGTTACTTGCAAGAATGCGCGCTAGAATTCGTCGTTCTGCTAATCATCTTTCTCAAAGTGATATCGTAACAATTGATGGGCTTACAATTGATAAGGATGCTTTTAATGTGACATATCAAAATAAGAAAATAGAATTAACTAAAACAGAATTTGATTTACTACTGATATTAGCAGAAAATAAAAATCATGTTTTACACCGTGATCAGATTTTAAACCATGTTTGGGGATATGAGTCTGAAGTTGAAACAAATGTTGTGGATGTTTACATTAGATATTTGAGAAATAAGTTAAAAGTGGTTGATAAACAGAAGTTAATAGAAACAGTACGTGGCGTTGGATATGTGATTCGTCAATGAAACATTCTACTTTAAAAAAGAAATGGACACTAGTAACTACAGTTATTACTTTTTTGATTATATTTATATTTTGTTTGTTAATCATTTATGCTATCAGTAGTTTGTTGAAGCAAAATGAATTAACTAAAGCTGAAAATAGTGTAGACGACGTATTAAACCTGTTAGATACAAAGCCTTTTAATAACATTAATGCAATTGAATATAATTCAGTTACAGATAGTTATCAAAAAGTCATTATCTTTAATCGAAATGGAGAACAGCTTTTAGAGAACTCAAATACAAGTGATATCCAATTCAGCCCGGAATTTAAACCCTATCAAACTCGCAATATTAAAATAATAACTAAAGATATGCACTCTTATATTGTTGTGTTTAGTCCTGCAGATACAAATTATTTTAAAGGGTATGTGGTTGTGATACACTCACTTGATGTTTACGATAGTTTATTAAACTTTATGACATATCTTGCTTTAATTTTTGGATTAATAGCGTTATTTGCAACAGCAATCATTAGTTATATCTTCTCATCTCAAGTTACAAAACCTTTAAATATCATTACAGATAAAATGACACAAATCCGAAAAGATGGATTCCAAGAAAAGTTACAAGTTCAAACTAATTATGAGGAAACCGATGCATTAATCGACACTTTTAATAGCATGATGGGTAAATTAGAAAATTCATTTAACCAACAACGTCAATTTGTTGAAGACGCATCACATGAATTACGTACACCACTTCAAATTATTCAAGGTCATTTAAATTTGATTAAACGATGGGGAAAAAAAGATCCACTGGTGCTTGAGGAGTCATTGAATATTTCCCTTGAAGAAATGAATCGTATTACTAAATTAGTGGAAGAATTATTATTACTGACTAAAGGTGACATTCACCTCAATGAAAATATAACTGAGAGGGTAGATGTGAATTTAGAAATTAAAAGTCGAATTAATGCCTTACAAAAGCTACATAAAGATTATCATTTTAAATTCATATCTAATGAAAACTCTATATATCTGAACATTAATGCTTTTCATTTAGAGCAAGTACTACTCATCTTTATTGATAATGCTATTAAATACGATAAAAAAAATAAAAAAATAGAAATTGAAACTCAACTTCATAAAAATCAAGTATCTATCTTTATTACCGACTATGGCGTTGGAATACCTGAAGAAGATCAATCTCATATATTTGATCGCTTTTATCGTGTGGACAAATCTAGATCACGTCAACAGGGAGGAAATGGATTAGGTTTATCAATAGCTAAAAAAATTGTAAATCATTATCATGGCCATATTTCAGTAAAAAGTAAACTCAATGAAAAAACTACATTTACACTGACATTCAATGAAAATTCCAATCAACATTAAGCTAGTTTTTTGTCTTTAAATGTTCACAATTTAATGATATTATTGAACTGTAAGCGTTTTAACTTTTTTTCTGTGGAGGGTGGATTATGAAGAACGATAAACAGGTGACAGAGGCACCTGTAAACTTCGGAGCAAACTTAGGATTAATGCTAGAATTATACGATCAGTTTTTAGAAGATCCTAGTTCTGTAACTGATGATTTACAAGTACTCTTTAGTACAATTAAAGATGGTGAAGCCACTGTCACATCTCAATCAAATCAATCTAGTTCAGGGGATAGCACAATTAAACGTGTTATGAGACTGATTGATAATATTAGACAGTATGGGCATTTAAAAGCAGACATATATCCTGTGAATAGACCGGAAAGAAAAAATATACCTAAATTAGAAATTGAAGATTTTAATTTAGATCAACAAACACTCGAAGGTATATCTGCAGAAATTGTATCAGATCATTTTAAAGATATTTATGATAACGCATATGAAGCAATTTTAAGAATGGAAAAACGTTATAAAGGACCTATCGCTTTTGAATATACACATATTAATAATAATGAAGAGCGCGTATGGTTAAAGCGTCGAATTGAAACACCATATAAAGCAGGGTTAAATGACAACGAAAAAATCGATTTATTTAAACTACTTGCGCATGTAGAAGGATTCGAGAAATACCTTCATAAAAATTTTGTGGGGGCTAAACGATTTTCAATTGAAGGTGTAGATGCATTAGTACCAATGATATCTCGAACTATTAAACGTGCATCTGAAGAAAAAATTGGTCATATTCAAATCGGTATGGCCCATCGTGGTCGATTAAATGTCCTAACTCATGTATTACAAAAACCTTATTCAATGATGATTTCTGAGTTTATGCATACTGACGCAATGAAATTTATACCTGAAGATAAAAGTTTAGCATTAACTTCTGGATGGACTGGTGATGTTAAATATCACTTAGGTGGCTCAAAAACAATTAACGATTACGGCATCGAACAAAAAATCACTTTAGCAAATAACCCAAGTCATCTTGAAGTTGTGGCACCAGTTGTTACTGGTCGTACTCGAGCTAATCAAGATAATACAAATCAACCAGGAAAAATCTCTACTGATTATAATAATGCAATGCCAATTATTGTTCATGGTGACGCTGCATATCCAGGTCAAGGTGTTAACTTTGAAACAATGAACTTAGGTAATCTTAACGGATTTAGCACTGGTGGAACACTACACCTTGTAACAAATAACCGCATTGGATTTACAACTGAGCCTGTAGATGGTCGCTCTACAACATATGCAACTGATGTGGCTAAAGGTTATGACGTACCTATTATGCACGTCAATGCTGATGATGTTGAAGCAACAATTGAAGCTATTGATATTGCTATGGAATTCAGAAAAAAATTCCATAAGGATGTTGTTATTGATATAGTAGGATACCGTCGTTTTGGTCATAATGAAATGGATGAGCCTACTTTAACAAATCCTTTACCTTATAAAAATATTAAAAAACACGATACAGTTGAGTATATTTATGGAAAAAAACTTGTTGACGAAGGTGTTTTAAAGCAAGATCAAATGGATGAAGTCATTGATAAAGTTCAAAAAGAAATGCGACAAGCACATGATCAAATTGATAAAAATGACAAAATTGATAACACTGAAATGGACATTCCAGATAACATTTCTGAACCGTTATCAAGCAATGAAAGTGAATTATCATTCGATCGTCTTAAAGAGATAAATGATGCTATGCTTTCATATCCAGAAAATTTCAATATCTTTAAGAAATTAAATCGTATACTTGAACAACGTCGTGCGCCTTTCAATGATGAAAATGAATTAGTAGATTGGGCACATGCTGAACAATTAGCATTTGCCACTGTTATGCAAGAAGGGACACCAGTTCGATTAACTGGACAAGATTCAGAAAGAGGTACATTTAGCCATAGACATGCTGTTCTGCATGATCAAGAGACGGGTGAAGAATACATTCCACTTCAAAATGTACCTGATCAAAAAGCAACATTTGATATTCATAATTCACCACTTTCAGAGGCAGCTGTAGTTGGTTTTGAATATGGATATAATGTAGAAAAACCACATTCATTTAATATTTGGGAAGCGCAATTTGGCGACTTTTCAAATATGGCACAAATGTATTTTGATAACTTTATTTTCTCAGGTAATGCTAAATGGGGTGAACGTTCAGGACTTACTTTCTTTTTACCACATGCGTTTGAAGGACAAGGACCTGAGCACTCATCAGCACGTCTTGAACGCTTTTTACAACTGGCAGCAGAAAATAATATGACAGTTTGTAACTTATCTAGTGCAAGTAACTATTTCCATTTATTACGTGCACAAGCAGCAAGTCTTGGTACAGAGGCCATGCGACCTCTTGTCTTAATGTCACCGAAAGGTTTATTAAGAAACAAAACCGTTGCTAAACCTATTAAAGAATTCACTTCTGGACAATTCTCACCAATTCTTGTTGAATCACACGACGCATCTAAAGTGAAGAAAGTTATTTTAGCTTCTGGTAAAGTGTTTATCGATTTAAAAGAAAAATTAAAAGAAGAACCTAACGAAGAAATATTACTAATAGCGGTAGAAAGAATCTATCCATTCCCAGAAAAAGAAATTGTGGACGTTCTAAATGAATTACCTCATTTAGAATCAGTGAATTGGGTACAAGAAGAACCTCAAAACCAAGGTGCATGGCATTCGGTTTACCCAGTTTTAAATCGTATCGTAGGGGATAAATATACTTTAAACTATCATGGAAGAAAACATCGTGCTGCACCAGCTGAAGGTGACGGAGAAATTCATAAACTTGTTCAGAAAATGATTATTGAAAATAGCTTAAATAAATAGGGGGCATTTTAAAATGGCAGAGGTAAAAGTTCCAGAATTAGCAGAATCTATTACAGAAGGTACTATAGCAGAATGGTTAAAAAGTGTAGGGGATACTGTTGATAAAGGAGAAGCAATTCTAGAATTAGAAACAGATAAAGTTAATGTAGAAGTAATTTCCGAAGAAGCCGGAACAATTCAAGAATTATTAGCAGAAGAAGGCGATACTGTTGAAGTTGGACAAGCTATCGCTATTGTAGGTGAAGGAAGCGCATCTTCACAATCAGATAATCAAGAGTCATCTGATAAAAAAGAGAAGTCAGAAAATGAATCTAATAGTCAAGAATCAAAATCTAATGAAAAAGCAGAACAACAAGAATCAACTTCAAAAGAAAAAGATTCAGAATCACAAAAATCATCAGAACGTATTAATGCGACACCATCTGCGCGCCGTGCTGCTCGTGAAAAAGGTATTGATTTAAGTGAAGTTAGTGGTAAAACAAACGACGTAGTTCGTAAAGAAGACGTTGAGCGCGGTACACAAAAACAAACATCAAGCAAAGAGCAACAGTCAACTCAACAATCACAACAGTCTCAACAACCACAAAAACCATCTAAACCTGTAATTAGAGAAAAAATGAGCCGTAGAAAACAAACAGCAGCTAAAAAATTATTAGAAGTAAATAATAATACAGCTATGTTAACAACTTTCAATGAAGTTGATATGACAAATGTAATGAATCTACGTAAACGTAAAAAAGAGCAGTTTATGGAAAATCATAACGGTACTAAACTTGGATTTATGTCATTCTTTACAAAAGCTGCAGTTGCTGCATTGAAAAAATATCCAGAAGTTAATGCAGAAATAGATGGCGATTATATGGTCACAAAACAATACTATGATATTGGTATTGCCGTGTCTACACCAGGTGGCTTGTTAGTACCGAATGTTCGTGACTGTGACAAGAAAAACTTTGCTGAAATCGAACAAGAAATTGCAGACTTAGCTACTAAAGCACGTGATAATAAATTAACATTAGATGATATGATGAACGGATCATTCACAATTACAAATGGGGGTATTTTTGGTTCAATGATGTCAACTCCTATTATTAATGGTAGTCAAGCTGCTATTTTAGGAATGCACTCTATTATTACTAGACCTATCGCTATTGATAAAGATACTATTGAAAATCGTCCAATGATGTATATTGCATTAAGTTACGATCACCGCATTATCGACGGTAAAGAAGCAGTAAGTTTCTTAAAAACAATTAAGGAATTAATCGAAAACCCAGAAGATCTGCTTTTAGAATCATAATCCTAAAGAGATAACACGATAATATAAAGAGAAAGAGGTTGAGACATTTAGCGTTTGAAGTTACTTAACGTTTAAGTGTCTCAACCTTTTTATATAGAAATTGATACAAAATAAGAATAAAGCCATTTTTAGCAATCTATGATAAACTAGCTTTATAAGCTCACAGGAAGGATTACTTATGACACGTAAATTACTGATACCTTTATTAACATTTGGAATCTTTTTATTTTTAATTAATTGTGTGCTTATTGTGCTTTATTTTGTAGGTAAGGTAGACCATAATCCTATCTTAGAGACAATAGGTATACTCTTGATTTTGATTTATGGCATTGATACTTTAAGAAATAACTCTGGCAAATTATTATACTTTTTAGTTGGGATGATTTTCCTAATTATAGGAATATCTATGTAAAATTCGTAACTCATAGGGGGCATCTATAAATAATGACTGGAATTCGTAGTGTTACTTTAGGAACCGAAAATATAGACAAAACTATTGAATTATTTCATAATATGATAGGTATGCGATATCATCAAAAAGCGCATTCAGTGCAGTTAGGTGATGGTCATTTACAAGCTGGTACACGTTTGCAATTTGTTGAAATACCCAAAGCATTATCGCCTGATCAATCACACTTTAAATCTATTGGGTTACGTACACCAACTAATGAAGGTTTGAAAGAATATATCAACATTCTGAATAATCATCAAATTCACCATTCGGATGAACTAAAAATTAATCATCACTTATATTTTTATTTCCATGATTTTAATGGACAACGTTTTGATCTATATTCAAATGAAATGAATAGTGGTGTGCCCTTAGGAGTACCAGATGATAATGATATTGTTAATCCGCTTCATCAAGTACAAGGATTAGGTCCAATCGTATTATGTACAAATGAAGTTATGGTAACTTTGACATTGCTTACAAAAATATTTAATTTTAGGCCATTTGCAAAATATCAAAATCATAAAGGTATCGAAACAACAGTGTTGCAACGTGGAGAAGGTGGTCTTGGTGCTGAAATACACCTCTATCAACCTGAACAACCGATTCAACTTCCTGAATATGGAATTATTGAACAACTTGAGTTTACAGCACAACATCAAGAAGAATTTTATCATGCGATGAGTCAATTAAAACAACATGATATACCTTATCATACATTAAAAAGCACAGAAAACCATACAGAATCAATTCGAGTCAATGACATTAGTGGTATTTCATTTATACTCACACTCGATAAGGAAAAGGATGATTAACATGCTACATGAAACATGGAAAGATAAACCTGCAATTAAAGAAGTTAAGGTTGTCCATACAGATGCGAAGAAATTTACAGTAAGTAATATGCTAACAGTAGGGGAAACATATCCAGTTGTGAATGAAACTGAAGAATATTATCAAATTATTGATAACTCTGGTCATGTTGGTGGTTACTACAAAGAATACTTTGAAGAAGTCTAAGTAAAATTAAATAGTAACAACATAAAAAGCGAGGATATTTTTAATATCCGCGTCTTTTTAATGTCTAAAAAAGGAAAGGTGATTTATAATGCCTCAAATTCAAACAGGCTATATTAACTCAGATCAAACAGTATATGAAGATGCTAAAAAAATGTTTGACTTAAATAAAAATATTTTATTGAAAGGGCCTACAGGTTCAGGTAAAACAAAGCTTGCTGAAACACTTAGTCATGATTTAAATGTGCCTATGCATCAGATCAACTGTTCAGTCGATTTAGATGCTGAAAGTCTATTAGGCTTTAAAACTATTAAAACTTCTGAACAAGGTCATCAAGAAATTGTATTTATAGATGGTCCAGTGATTCAAGCAATGAAGCAAGGGCATATATTGTATATTGATGAAATCAATATGGCTAAACCTGAAACTTTACCTATTCTAAATGGTGTGCTTGATTATAGACGCCAACTTACAAACCCATTTACTGGTGAAGTCATTCATGCTGCTCCAGGATTTAAAGTTATTGCGGCAATAAATGAAGGTTATGTAGGGACACTACCAATGAACGAAGCACTCAAAAATAGATTTGTTGTGCTTAACGTAGAATATATTGATGGGGATACTTTACATGATGTAATCAAAGCACAAAGTTTACTTCAAGATGACCAACTCATTACACAAATCATCAAATTTAATGCAGATTTAAGAACAATGACACAACAAGGACAACTATCAGAAGAAGCTGCAAGTATCCGTGCATTAATTGATATGAGCGACTTAGCCACTGTAATGCCTGTTGAAAGAGCTATTCAACGTACTATTATAGATAAGTTAGAAGATGAGCGTGAACAACAAGCGATTATCAATGCTTTGGAACTAAACTTTTAAAGGATGATATGTTATGAGCGATCGTTTTATTATGTTTAATGATGAACAGCTAGATGCTATGAAGGTCATGATGCTTCAAGACTTAGCGCGTTTATTATTAAAAAATAAAGATGTAAACGTAAAAATTCATAAATTCCCATATTATGATGCAATCGACAATGAATTGATTTGCAGTTCTTTTTGGGCTCATCGATCTGAAACAATTGAACACACTGGCTTAAAAACTGATGTATTGCTAGCGACTTATAGCTACTTTCATATGGATCCTCAAATCGTCAATGAAGTTTTGGCCAATAATGAATCGTTTAAACATCAAAAACTTTATTTTCAACTGTTCAAGATGATTGAAGAAATGCGTATCCTCAATTTAATTTCACAAGATAGACCTAAAACAAAACCTATGATTCAGTTGAGAAAAGATACTAGACTTCAGTATTGTGAAACTCAAATAAAAGTTTATCAAACTAAAACGTTGTTCACTGAACTTTTATTTTTAAATTTAGAACACTCATTTTTAACTGAAAACTTCTTTGATGTTCCTCAAATTTATTCTAAATTAGATGATGTATTGCATTTAATTTATCAATATTTACCTGATTCATTCACATTAACTTCAAGTGAAGACACAATGTTTTTAGTCCAGCGTATTATGTTTCAAGTTGATGATTTATTGGAAGAAGACATGCTTAACGAGTATTATCACATCCCAAAACACGTCTATCATGCGCTATCCGACTTTACTCTTGATGATATTAAACGTATGGATGCTGCAAATGTGGATGGTCAATCTGATGAACGTGATGATGAAGTTGAAACTGAGGAAGTAATGTCTAAATCCGCTGATAGTGAGACAGCAGGTGGTGCATACTTAGAAGCTGAACTACATCAAGGAGAAAATAGTGAAGTTCTATCAGATAATGATACCGCACGTGAAGGTGATGCCTCTGACGATATGACAGATATGATGGCGAAAAAAGGTAAAGGCACTAGTAATGATATAAAAGATAATGAAGAAGGGGGATTCTTAGGCATTACTTCACCGCTACTTTCATTAAAAGGCATTAATCAGTATGTTGATATTAAATGGGAAGTTCCGCCTATATTACCTGAATATATAGACACCTATCAACATGTTAAAAATGATGTGCAATTTGAGACAAAAGATCTGATACAAATTATCAAAAAAACGATTGATAGAGAATATCAAGATATTCGTCATAATCTCACAAAAGGGCGTTTACAAAAGAATTTAATTAACTGGTTTATTGACGACCAATATAAATTATTTTATAAAAAAGCGGATTTAAGTCAGACGTTTGACGCTACATTTACATTGTTAATAGATGTATCGGCTAGTATGCACGATAAAATGGATGAAACAATTAAAGGTGTCATTTTATTCCACGAAACATTAAAAGCATTAAATGTAAAACATGAAATTTTAACTTTCAGTGAAGATGCTTTTGACACAGATGAAACGTATCAACCGAATATTATCGAAGAAATCATCTCTTATCATCGTTCAACATACAAAAGCGATGCACCTAGAATTATGGCGTTAACGCCTCAAGATGATAACCGAGATGGAGTGGCAATTCGTGTTGCCAGTGATCGTTTACTTAAACGACCAGAATCTCAAAAGTTTCTAATCGTTTTTTCTGATGGTGAACCTTCTGCTTTTAATTATAGTCAAGACGGTATATTAGATACGTATGAAGCAGTAGAAGCTTCTCGTAAACTAGGAATTGAAATATTCAATGTCTTTTTAAGTCAAGACGCGATTACAGAAGCAATTGAGCAAACGATTCATAACATTTATGGTCAATATGCCATTTTTGTTGAAGGGGTAGAACATCTACCAAGCTTACTGTCACCATTACTCAAAAAGTTATTACTGAAGTCATTTTAAAGTAATACAGCATTAAATGCCTAAAAAAGTTTCAAATTTTCAGAAATCTTATAGACTTCTAAATTTTAATGTGATAGAATGAATCATGTTTAATAGAAGGAAGTTGAGGAGAAGATTTATGAACAAAAATACGGTATTTATTGGGTTTATGTTATTTGCAATATTTTTTGGTGCAGGTAATCTGATATTCCCTCCAAATTTAGGATTAGCTAGCGGTGAGTACTTTTGGCCAGCAATTATAGCATTTGTCATTACAGGTATCGGCTTACCACTGTTAGCTGTCGTTGTTGGAGCTCTGGATAAGCAAGGTTACATTGGTTCAATCAATAAAATACATCCAGTTTTTTCTGTTGTATTTTTACTCGTTATTTACTTAACAATTGGACCATTATTTGCAATTCCGAGAACTGCATCAACATCTTTTGAAATGACTATTACACCGATTATCCATTCGAGTAATCCGCTTTGGTTATTAATTTTTACTATTATTTATTTTATCATCGTTCTATATTTATGTTTAAATCCAGGTAAAATTGTAGATCGTATCGGAGCTATATTAACTCCATTATTATTAATTACAATTTTAGCGATGATAGTTAAAGGATTTGTAGATTTCGGTAATAAGACTCAAACAATGGCTGACCCCGAAGCTTTTACGAGTAATTTAACCGGCTTTTCAAAAGGATTTACTGAAGGTTATCTTACAATGGATGCGATTGCAGCCATTGCTTTTTCAATGATTGTAGTAAATGCAGTTAAAGCGACAGGAATTAAACATGCTAATGATATTTTCAAACAAACTGCTATGGCAGGTGTTATTGCTGCTGCAGCTTTAGCATTTATCTACATCTCTTTAGGTTTTATCGGAAATCATATGGTCATTCCTGAAGATACAATGCAGAATCTCATTAAAGAAAACCAGAATGTCGGAACTTACTTATTAATTACGATGGCGAACACTGGATTTGGTTCACTCGGCAAATACTTATTAGGTATCATTGTTGCATTAGCATGTTTAACAACTGCATGTGGACTTATTGTTTCAGTAAGTGAGTATTTCCATAGCATTCTACCTAAAGTATCATATAAAATGTATGTAATTATTTTTACACTTATTAGCTTAGTACTATCAAACTTAGGATTAAACACGGTAATTAAATTATCAATTCCTGTATTATCAATTGTTTATCCAATTGCAATAACTACTGTATTAATGATTTTAGTTGCACGTTTTGTACCAACTCGTCAAATCGTTCAACAAATAACAGTAGGGGTAATCACGATTGAATCTATTTTATCAGTAATGAACAGCAATGGTTGGCTTAAACTTAATTTTTTAAACCACTTACCATTACATGAATACGCTTTAGAATGGTTCCCAATTGCCATCATTACATTTATTATCGCATTTATCTTTAGTCATATTACTAAAAAATCTCATGTTATCGTGTATGAAAAAGAATAAATATTAGCATAAAATGGCAAACTATATCGAGATGATTATTATAGAACCATCCATATAGTTTGCCATTTTTATATCTATTTTTACAAATTATCGTAATTTCTTTGCGTTTTTGCGATATCCAATCGATTTCTTAAATCCTGTTCTAATCCTTGGAGTGTTTTTTCAGCTTCCTGTCGTTTGCGCTTGCCATTTTCTTGAATTTGTAATGTTTCCTCAATTGTTTGAATAATATTATCTTGCGTCGTTTTTAATGTCTCGATATCAACAATACCACGTTCATTTTCTTCTGCAGTAATACGCGCATTTTGTTTAAGGAGCTCCGAATTTCTTAATAGTATCTCATTAGTAGTATCTGTTACATTTTTTTGGGCCTGTGCTACTTTATTTTGTCGTTGCAACGTCAAGGCTATAGTCATTTGATTCTTCCATAATGGAATACTTGTTAAAATTGAACTTTGAATCTTTTCAACGAGTGCATGATTAATATTTTGAATCATACGAATTTGAGGTGCTGTTTGTAAGGTAATTTGACGTGATAATTTTAAATCATATATTCTCTTATCTAAACGATCTACAAATTGTTCAATGTCAGCAACATCTTGTACTGCCATTTGATTATCTGTTTCACGTGCTTTACGTCTCAATTCAGGTAAAGTAGTTGCCTCAATCTCTTTTTTCTTTTGCTCTGCTGCTGCAATATAGAGTGTGATAACGTCATAATAATCCTTATTTTGCTCATAAAGTTTATCCAATAACTGAATATCATGAGATAGTAATGACTTATTTTTATCTAATGTTACAGAAATTCTATCTACCTGTGCACTTACTGACTGCATTCGTGAGAACAATTGTTGAACCGAATGCTTAGAACGTTTAAAAATCTTTTTTAAAAAATGATCATTCTTTTGAGATAGTTCTTCAGGGTTGATTTCCTTGAGTTTTTTCATCAGCGTTTCAAGTGTGTCTCCAACTTGACCAACATCTTTGGATTGAATCTCATCTAACATATGATGTGAAAACTGTGATAAATGAGACTGCGCATTGGCTCCAAAGTTTAATAAACTATCGTGATCAAGTGGTTCAATTTGTTGTGATAAAGTATTAATTTTGGCTTTATCTTGTTCTGAAAATTGCGGTGCCGTTTCTTTTTCTTGTACTTGGTATGAAGAATTTTCTATCTCATTAAAATAATCATCTAATGGGTGAGATGATAACGTATTACGGTTTTCAGTCATTTATCTAACTCCTTTTCTGAATTTCTTTTCTTATAAAGTTGATTTAACTTAATTTCTGTATCTAATTGTTCATAGTCCTGTTCATTGATTTGTTTTAAATCTGCTATGAGTGTTCTTTTGACCTCTTCTAAAGTTAAACGCGTTTGTTGTAATGTCTGACGTTCATCTCTGGATTTGATTGGCATTTTTGCTAAACGAGTATAGCTTTCAACTAAATTCAAAGCATGATCAATATGTGAATAATAAAAACTTTCGATATTAAAAAATTGAAAGGGTCTTTGTCGAACTGCATAGTTTATTGTACGTGATAATCGGTAAATGTCATTAATTAATCTAAAATCTTGAATAGAACGAATTTTAATAAATGATTTCAGGATACGTTTTATTTTAGACCCTGCAATCGTAATTTGATGTTGAATATAACGATAATCTTTACGGGTTAAATTCATTTCTCTTAAATACGACCGTGATGTCAATCTTTGAGTAGGGATATAACTTAATAAAAATCCCCCAAACCCAATTAATACATCAAAAAAATACATTACATCTATTGTAAAAACACTAATAGTAAATGCGATTAGTGAAACGGGTATACCAACTAAAACACCAAATATTCGTGATAAATTATATCTCATTATCATCGCCCTCTATGATATAACTTCAAAACTTTTAAAAGTATCGTCAATTGATTCTTCATCCACTGTATATCTTGTAACGGAAGAAGCTGGAGAAGCACCATTTGTCACTGATTCGGTGAACTTCTCTAATTCTTCATCAGAACCTTGTGCATGAATCTCAACATAATCCTCGACATTCGCTACCGTTCCAACAATATGGTATTCATGTGCAAAGCGTTCTGTATAATAGCGAAAACCAACACCTTGCACTTTTCCAAAAACTCTAATAACGTATTGTTTCAATATAACCACCTCTTATATATAATTATACGTACTTTTACTTTAAAACTCTAATAATAGAGTATTTTCGATTAGGTTTTGATTAGTGATAAGCTTTTTAACTTGATTTTTAACACTAAAAATATTAAGTTGAAAATTATCGATATTATTTTTGGGGGATTTATCATGTGGAAGTTAATTAAAATCAGAGCAGATTATGAAGGTTGGTGGCTTTTTGACGATTGGACTGAACGCATTCAAGATGTAAAACAATTTGATACTTATGAGGCGTTTATTAACGCATATAAACGTACAATTCATACTGCAATGCAGCATTACGATAATTACATACTAGGTAAATACAATATGTATGCATTTTATAATAATTGTGATTTAAACTATTGTGAAGATTGCAATGAAGACTTACAAATTTTTTATAGTTATATTACCTTAAAAAATGAACAAATTTTTTATAATCTACCAGTCATTGACTAATTGAAAATTTTAATTTCTGTATTGCAAATAGAAAGTGGTTACATTATAATAGAAGGTAAGCAATTGTATTATTCCATATTGCAAAGAATATTTAGCATTTTTATTAATACTTAGTATTTTTTGTAATATGCGAATAATAGCATATTGAATTTTAGTCTTGGAGGTTTCACACATTATGAAACAAGGTACAGTAAAATGGTTTAACGCTGAAAAAGGTTTTGGTTTTATCGAAGTTGAAGGAGAAAACGATGTATTCGTACATTTCTCTGCGATTAACCAAGATGGTTACAAATCATTAGAAGAAGGTCAATCAGTTGAATTTGAAGTAGTTGAAGGCGACCGTGGTCCTCAAGCTGCGAACGTTGTAAAACTATAATTAATAGATGCAATGTTGACTAACAAAAAACAGTGAATGTATATTCACTGTTTTTTGTTTTGCTTAATTTTAATATTATTTCACATCATTGATGATGAGTTGACGTAAACTTTGTCGTTTAATAACTTCTCTGGCTTTTCCATCTGAAATAAAAAACACAGCTGGTTTTTGCATTTGGTTATAGTTAGATGCCATACTATAATGATATGCACCTGTTGAGAGAACTGCTAAATAATCACCGCGTTTTACAGAAGAGGGGAGTTTAGCCTCATGAATAATAATATCTCCAGATTCACAAAGCTTTCCTGCTACCGTGACTGTCTCATCTGCTACGTCATCTCGATTTACTAACATCGCTTTATATTCTGCACCGTATAATGCTGTACGAATATGATCGCTCATACCGCCATCTACAGATACATATTTATTAACATCTGGTATATCTTTAATTGTACCTACCTCATAAAGCGTAACACCCGCTTCAGCTACAATTGATCTTCCAGGCTCAATGCTTAATTTAGGGAGAGGGTAGTCTAGTGCTTCACATTGCTTTTTAATATTCTCAACGATTTCAGGTATTCCAGTCTCAATATTAAATGCTGTATCTTTTTCAGTATATTGCACACTGAAGCCACCACCTAAATTTAACAATTCAATTTCTATATTTTCTTCTTTTAACCAATTTAAAACAATTTTAGCTGTTTCAATCATTCCTGTTGTATCCTCAATTTGTGAACCGATATGAAAGTGAATGCCTTTTAAATTTAAATGCTTTGTTTCTTTAATTTGTGTAATCGCTTTATCTGCTAGACCATGTTTAATTGATAAACCGAATTTACTTTTTTCTTGGCCTGTCTGG
Organism: Staphylococcus canis; assembly: GCF_016238445.1. GTDB lineage: Bacteria > Bacillota > Bacilli > Staphylococcales > Staphylococcaceae > Staphylococcus > Staphylococcus canis. The sequence goes on along the minus strand of NZ_JABANU010000017.1, from coordinate 22,423 downwards.
ATAAATTCATGTGTATGTGCCTCGACTCCCGGGTTCACTCTTAATAAAACATCCACTTTTGATGAAGCATATTCGTCAATCATCTCAATTTCATCTAAAGCATCAATCACAAAATAACCAATGTTATTGTCTAATGCATATTGAATTTCTTCTTTCGTTTTATTATTACCATGAAAATGAATACGTGTAGGGTCGAATCCCGCTTCTATTGCTGTGTATAATTCACCCATAGAAACGACATCAAGTTCAAAATTTTCTTCTTCTGCGAGTTTTACCATTTGAATACATGTAAATGCTTTTGAAGCATAAGAAAGTTCATAAGGAACATTACTTTTTTGAAAAGTATCATGATAGCGTCTCATTTGATTACGGATTTGCTTTTCATCGTAAACAATAGTAGGTGTGCCAAAACTTTGGGCTAAAACTTTTAAATTTGTACCATCCATTGTCAATTCGCCATATTGATTATATTCTACTGTCATTATACATACTCCTTTTTTAAAGAATCTAAATTAAGGGCACTCAATTGTTCTGAATTTGCACCTACACCTTTGAACGTATAATCATCAATTCTTAGGTCATTGTCATAAATAATAACTTCATCAGTTGAAGCAACATTTTCATCTACTTCTACAAACATATGACTCATCATTAAAGCGCGAATCGGATATTTACGTCCTTTGATGCTTACTTCATGTTGTGCTCTTGTTCTTAAAATACCATCACCATAACCAATGTCAACAACCGCTAATCGTGTATGATCGTGCTTTGCTTTAAAAGCAAAACTGTATCCGCAGTAATCATTTTCATTCACTTCCCGAATTTGAATGACATTTGCTTTCACACGAAGTGATTGTTGTATCGTATCTCTAGAAAGGCTAGAATAGGGACGTGAACCATATAGTGCAATCCCAATACGCACATGAGTATGATGATTTAACACTTTACTTTCTCTCATAAAACTAGCGCTATTTTGCGCATGAATCATCTCAAATTGGTATCCTTTTTCCAATAAGGTATCAACTATGTTCATCCAATCTTGAAGTTCTTTCTCATACTCAGGGCCATCAAATTCATCAGCGTAACCAAAATGTGTCCACAAACCAGAAACTTTCATTTTAGAATCAACATCAGAAAAATGCTCTACGAGTACGGATAAGATTTCATCTAATGTTTTAAAACCTGATCGATGAAGTAAGTTTTCATATTCCACATGTACATGAATATCGTGTAATTCCGATTTATATTGATGATAAAAAGATAGAGATGGTAATGTCATATGAATATCATGCGCTCGTAATTTTTCGAATTCAATTGAAGGATTCATTAAAAAAATAGTAGCATCTGGTGCTAACTGTCTTACACGTATAGCTTCATTCAATGAAGTTGTACTAAATGTGCTGATACCCGCTTTTAAAAACTGATTCACAGCAAATTCTAACCCATAGTTATATGCATTATTTTTAACAACTGCCATCACATTATAATCTCCGATGACACGTTGAACATTTTGTTGGAAAATATTTGAATTGACTTCCCATGTTGCTACCATAAGTCTTACACCTCATTATAATTGAAAAGTAGTTGTTCATAATAATCTGCAATATCCACTAGTATTTTTTCATCAAAATTAAGCGTTGGCGTATGCAATCCTGTCACAAATTGCTTATCCGTATTTCTAACACCTACAAATACAAAGTAAGATGGGGCAATTTGTCTATAAAAACTGAAGTCTTCACCAAAAAGGTAAGGAAGCGACTGTTCTTTCACTTTCTTTTGATTATGTTCAATACTATTGATCACATATTTCTTTAGTTTAGGATCATTAACAGTAGGGGGATAACCTTCCGCAAATTCAACACGACATTTAACATTGAATAATTGTTCAACACTATGTGCAATTTTTTCCATTTGTGATTTAATAACTTTCAAATCTCCCAAATCATATGTACGAATTGTACCTTCTAAATAACCTTGAGTTGGAACAGTATTGATTGCCTCACCAGCGTGGAATCTTCCAATATGGACAATGTTATATTTTAGACCATTTAAATGATATTGTTGAATTTGTGATAATTGCGTTAAAACATGTTGTAAACCTTGACTTGCTGCATGACCTTGTTCTTTGTTAGCCACATGACTGGAAGTACCTTCTAAGTAAAATCTATATTCAGTAGCACTTGCTGTAATCTCATTGTCTTTTACAATATAAATACCTTCTTCTTCAAAAGGCATAACATGGACACCATAGATTGCCTCTATTTTATAGGAATCAAAAATGCCAGATTTTATTAATAAATTTGCACCGCCTCCAGATTCCTCAGCAGGTTGAAATATCAATACTACATTATGAGGAAGTTGACCTTGTTCTTGTAATGCTTTACATCTTTTAACAAAGAGCATTAACGCTGTTGTATGACCGTCATGTCCGCATGCATGCATTTTACCTTTGACTTGACTATGGTAGTCGACATCATTCTCTTCTTCGATAGGTAATGCATCAATATCTGCACGAAAGGCGAGGGTGTGTTCCGATTTTCCTTCTAAATAGGCCACTACTCCAGTATCTAAAGGTGTTTCGTATGGAATGTTAAGATCATCTAAAAACTTTTTAATATAGTTTGTCGTTTCATATTCTTCTAAACTTAACTCTGGGTTTTGATGTAAATGACGTCTATGTGTTGTTACAAACTCTAGTTCACTCAATGTATTCACCTCATTAATAATATGTATAAATTAAAGAATTAGGTAGAGAGAAAGTAAGTATCTTTTATAATATCAAACTTCTCCTACCTAATCCTATTTATATATTAAGATTGATCAAGATTTCTAAGTGCCGCTACAATATCTCTTTTAGAATTTTCTACGTCACTTGTTTGTTTAATCACTTTAGCAGGTGTACCAGCTACAACTACACCTGCTGGTACATCTTGTGTTACGATTGCACCAGCAGCAACAATTGCACCTTTTCCAACGCGCACCCCTTCAAGAATAACAGCATTTGCGCCAATAAGAACATCATCTTCAATCACGACTGGTTGTGCACTAGGTGGCTCGATAACGCCCGCTAATACTGCTCCAGCACCAACATGTACATTTTTTCCAGTAGTTGCACGTCCACCTAATGTTGCGTTCATATCAATCATTGTTCCTTCGCCAACTACAGCACCAATATTAATAGTAGCACCCATCATAACTACAGCACCATCACCAATTGTTGCATGTTCACGAATAAATGCTCCTGGTTCAATTCGTGCATTTGTATTAATAAGATCTTTTAGAGGAATTGCTGAATTACGTCTATCCATTTCAATTTCCAAATCTTCAATGAGCATTTGATTTTCTTCATAAAAAGTTTTCCATTCAGATGCTTCACAGAAAATAATTTTCGAGTTTTCAGAACCAAATACGTTAAAAGAACTTGGGAACTGAACTTCACTGAATTCACCATTAACATAAACTTTTAATGGTGTTGATTTTTTTGCATCACTAATATATTGAATAATCTCTTCAGCCGTAAAACTTTTAACCATAACAATAAATCGCTCCTTTTATAAATTGTCAAATGTATAATACCCTGGTTGACGCTCAATTAATTGTTTAGCCGCGCCTAATGCACCATTTGCAAAGATATCTTTAGACTGTGCTTTATGAGATAACGTTATCGTTTCATCAACACCAGCAAATAGTACATCATGTTCTCCTACAATAGTACCACCTCGTAAAGCATGAATACCAATTTCATTTGAATTTCTTTTAGTTTCTTGCTCACTTCTATTGTAGTTTGCATACATATTTTCACGCAACTCAGTAATAACATCATATAATTTTACCAATGTTCCACTTGGTGCATCTACTTTTTGATTGTGATGTGCTTCTGTTAATTCAATATCATAATCTTTTAATAAAGGCACTGCTAACTCAAGTAATTTAGTTAAAACATGCACACCGTAGCTCATATTCGCACTAAAGAAAACAGGCATGTCAGCGCTTAATGAACGCAACTTTTGAGTGATTTCTTCTTTCTTACCCGTAGTAGCAATGACTAAAGGTAATTTAAAATCGTCTTCTAATAGTGGTAAGAGTAAATCTGGGTGTGAAAAGTCTATTGCAACATCAGCATCTTGAATTTCACTGATTTTTTGATAGATAGGGTAGGGTAAGGATTGATTTTGATCTTTTACGATGACACCAACAATCTTGTGACCTTCTTGTTCAGCAAGACGAGCGACGCGTTGGTTCATTGCACCATAACCAATTAATACTATATTCATTCTTGTGCACCTTCTTTAAATTGATTATATGCATGTTTTAGTTCAGTTTGCTCAGACTGATTGAGTGGTACAAGTGGTAGACGTACTTCATAATTACCAAATCCTTCTAATGCTGCCAAATATTTAATAGGAATAGGGTTAATATCTACACTCATGGCATCTAGAAGCGCTTCTATAGGTTTAAAGCGTGATGCTCTTTCGTTACTATCGGTATAAATATCTTGCATTGCTTGCGGAATAACATTAGCAACTACTGAAATGACACCATGACCGCCTTTATCGTAATAAGTTGTAATATTATCATCATTCCCACTATACAGTGCAAAGCTATCTGTATCAACAAGTGACTGAATTTCTTTTAAGTACTCAAAATCATTTGTTGCGTCTTTTAAAGCAACGATATATTCATTTTTACTCAATGTTTGAATTGTTTCTGGCTCAATTGTAGAGTTTGTACGTGACGGCACATTATACAATACAACAGGGAGTTTCGTTTGATTTGCTATTGTTTCAAAATGTTGAATTAATCCACGTTGACTTGTTTTCAAATAATATGGTGTGATTAACATAATTGCATCAGCACCTAGTTCTTTTGCTCTTAGAGATGCTTCTATAGATTGTTGAGTATTATTTGTACCTGTTCCAACAATAACAGGAACTCTTGATTGGTTTGCATCGATGACTGTTTTTAAAACTTGGTCTTTTTCATCATTTGTTAAAGTAGGATTTTCGGCAGTAGTCCCATTAACAACCAATGATTGAATGTTTTGTTCGATTAAAAAATCAACTTGTCTACGTATTGCATCATAATCCACCTCGTTTTCAACAAAAGGTGTTATCAATGCTACTCCAGTTCCCTCAAATAGATGTGCCATTTTTATGCTCCTTTCAATTCTAATACTTGTTCTAATATTTGAACTGTATTCAATGCTGCACCTTTCAAGAGGTTGTCAGATGTGACCCAAATGTGAAATGTATTTTCTAGTGTGTCATCTCTTCGAATACGTCCAACAAATACTTCATCTTTACCTGTAGAATGGATTGCAAGAGGATATTCATTTTGTTGTGGTTGATCTACTAATACTACACGATTATCTTGTTCGAATAATTGTTGCAGTGATTCAACTGTTGCTGGCTTTTCTAGAGTTACACTTATATGAACACTGTGACTATCTTGCACCGGTACTCGAACACAAGTTGCCGTTACTTTTAATTCAGGAGAGTTTAAAATTTTTCGAGTCTCATCAATCATTTTATGCTCTTCTTTTGTATAACCATCTTCTTGAAATACATCAATATGTGGTAATACATTATTATAAATAGGGTGAGGGTAGGCTTTAGGTGCTTCGCCTTTAGCACCATCTTCAAGATCTTTTTTACCTTGCATACCAGAACCTGATACAGCTTGATAAGTAGTATAAGCAACACGTTTCAATCCAAATTGCTCTTCCAATACTTTCAATGGAATAACTGATTGTATCGTTGAGCAGTTAGGATTCGCTATAATCCCTCTATTAAAAGTAGGTGTGTTCACTTCAGGAACAATCAAGTCAATATCTTCTGACATTCTCCATTGACTTGAATTATCTACTACGATTGCACCGTGTTCTTCAAAAATAGGTGCAAATTGAGCACTTGTAGCACCACCAGCACTCATTAATACATAATCAAACTTTTCAGAAGCTGCTTCTTCTGTTAATTCTTGTACTGTATAGACTTTATTCTGAAAAGAAACTTGTTGACCAGCAGAACGTTTAGATGAAAAAAGTACTAGTTCATCAAATTGAATGTTTTTGCGATCAATTGTTTCTAAAATTTTTGTTCCTACTAAACCTGTTGCTCCAACAATCGCCAATTTTACCATAATCATTCACTCCATCTTCTAAAAAGTTGATATATTTTTATGATTCTGAAAATATTCTTTTTAATACTTGCTTTTTTATTTTCTTGGATAATAAAAAAACAAGTTCGAGTGCGAACTTGTTCAACCGTTTACAAGTGATGCACTCCATTATTTTGAAATAATGACAGACTCTTAGCTCTTAACCCTAGAGTCCAATGAATAGTCACTGCAACTACTATTCATTTCGGCATCTCACCCTTTCAGTAAATTCTGTTTGCAGACAAATGAATTTACTTAATTATGATTGATGCGCCTCATCAACATATTCAATTTGTTTATGAATTACATTATACATAGAATCGCACATAATGTAAACATGAAACTAGAAAATTTAGAAATTTACTGACAATTAGTAACGTTTTTTAATCATAAATTAGAATCTTTTGTTATCAGAAATAAAAGGGCAAGACCAATAAAAAAGTATTAATCTTGCCCCTAATATAAGGTGAAGGATTAAGCTTGAGCTTTTAATACACCTTTTTCCTCTAAATAGGTTTCATAAGGAATTTCTTTAGATAAGCCGCCTTCAACATCTAAATCAATAACTCGATTAGCGATAGTATTAATAAATTCAAAGTCATGTGATGTAAAGATAATAGACCCTTTAAATGCTTTTAAACCTTCATTGACTGATGTAATACTTTCTAAGTCAAGATGATTTGTCGGCTCATCTAATAATAAGACATTAGCACTTGATAACATCATTTTACTTAACATACATCTGACTTTTTCGCCACCAGAAAGTACGTTTGCTTTTTTCTTAACTTCTTCTCCACTAAATAGCATGCGACCTAAGAAGCCACGTAAAAATGTTTCTGTTTGTTCATCTTCAGGTGCATATTGACGTAACCAATCAACTAAATTTAAATCTACATTATCAAAGTACTCAGAGTTATCTTTAGGGAAGTATGATCGCGAAGTAGTGACTCCCCATTTAACAGAACCACTATCAGGTTCCATTTCTCCAGCTAAGATTTTAAGTAACGTTGTTTTAGCAATTTCACTTTGTCCAATTAAAACAGCTTTATCGTTTGGATTCATTGTAAAAGATAGGTTATCGAGTACTTTCTCGCCATCAATCGTTTTAGTGAGGTTATTGACAAATAATAAATCATTTCCAATTTCTCGTTCTGGCGTAAATTTAACGTAAGGATAACGTCTTGAAGATGGTTGAATATCGTCAAGCTCTATCTTCTCAAGTTGTTTCTTACGACTTGTAGCTTGTTTAGATTTTGATGCGTTCGCAGAGAAACGCGCAATAAACTCTTGTAATTCCTTAATTTTTTCTTCTTTTTTCTTATTTTGTTCTTGAGCCATTTTTTGAGCGAGTTGACTAGATTGATACCAGAAATCATAATTCCCGACATAAATTTTAATTTTACCAAAATCTAAATCGGCAATATGCGTACACACGTTATTTAAGAAATGTCGATCATGTGATACAACAATTACAGTATTCTCAAAATGGATTAAAAAGTCTTCTAACCAACTGATAGCTTGAATATCAAGACCGTTAGTAGGCTCATCCAGTAATAAAACATCTGGATCGCCAAATAAACTTTGAGCTAGTAATACTTTAACTTTTTGGTTATTTTCTAATTCAGCCATTTTTTTGTCGTGAAGATCTGTATCAATACCTAAGCCCGACAGTAGCGTCGCAGCATCAGATTCCGCATTCCATCCATTCATTTCAGCAAATTCGCCTTCAAGTTCAGCCGCACGAATACCATCCTCATCACTGAAATCAGGCTTCATATAGATTTCATCTTTTTCTTTCATCACTTCAAATAATCGCTCATGTCCTTTAATAACAACATCTAGAACACGTTCATCTTCATATGCAAAGTGATCCTGCTTTAATACTGCTAGACGCTCATCTTTACCGAGTGATACATGTCCAGTTTGAGAATCAATCTCTCCAGATAATATTTTTAAAAATGTAGATTTTCCAGCTCCATTTGCGCCAATTAAACCATAGCAATTACCGGGTGTAAATTTAATATTTACATCTTCAAATAATTTACGGTCGCCAAAACGCAAACTAACATCTGTAACTTGTAACATGAATTTTCTCCTTTATCGTTTATATCTTAATGGATGCATTATATCATATAACATGACGACTTTCGACGTTCTTTATTATCTTTAATGCTTACACTATAACATCATGCTATAATAGGAAGTAACTTAAACTATGAGGAGTACATTATGTCTTTTAAAGAAAACGAAATTGTAGGGACTATCGAATTTTTAGAAGTTGTTGCACTAGAAGGGTCAACTTATATTTTAAGAGGTCCCAATCAAGAAGTTGTAAAACTTAATCAATCAGAGGTCGATGAAGAAGATGACCTTGAAATAGGGGAGTCGTACAGTTTCTTTATTTATCCTAACCGCTCAGGTGATTTGTTCGCAACTCAAAATATGCCTGACATTATCGTAGGTCGTTATGACTTTGTACGTGTTTTAAGTACGGATCGTGACGGCGCTCGTTTAGATATTGGACTTCCTAGAGAAGTGCTTATCCCTTGGGAAGATTTACCAAAAATTAAATCATTATGGCCTCAAAAAGGGGATTATGTTTTATGTACTTTACGGATTGATAGGGAACGTCAAATGTTTGCACGATTAGCATCTGAAACAACAGTTCACAATATGTTTACACCTGTACATGACGATCACTTACAAAATGAAATGATCAAAGCACGTCCTTATCGTTTACTAAAAGTGGGTACATTCTTGTTGTCAGAAGACGGCTATAAAATCTTCGTACATGAATCAGAACGAAAAACTGAACCTCGTTTAGGGGAAGCCGTAGAAGTGCGTATTATTGGGTTTAATGAAAAAGGGGAGTTAAATGGCTCTTTCTTACCATTTGCGCATGAGCGTTTAGATGATGATGGCGAAACCATCTTTAATTTGCTTGTCGAGTACGATGGAGAATTACCTTTTTGGGATAAATCAAGCCCTGAGGCAATTAAAGAAGTCTTTAACATGAGTAAAGGTGCATTTAAACGTGCAATTGGTCATCTTTACAAAAAACGCATTATAAATATTGAAACGGGTAAAATCACGCTGACTAAAAAAGGTTGGTCTCGCGTTAAGTAAGTCTTACTAAAAACAAACACAAGAAGTTGAAAAGTAGTCCATCAACTTCTTGTGTTTTAATTTTTAATTATTTTTTTCGATGTGTTGCGTAAGTTGTTCTAATTCCGAAACAAGTGACTCGATAAAAGCAATTGTTTCTTTTAAAGGTTGATCCGTCGAAATATCAATACCAGCTTTATTCGCCAGTTCTAATGGTGATACGCTCCCTCCAGCTTTTAATGTCTCTAACCACGCTTCAACTGCTGGTTTTCCTTCTTTTTGAATACGATGCGCCATTATCGTTCCTATTGTTAATCCTGCTGAATACGTATACGAATAGAGTCCCATGTAATAGTGAGGCTGGCGCATCCATGTTAATTCTGCACCTTCTGTGATAGTAATATCTTCACCCCAAAAGTTAGTAATCACTTCTTTTTTAATCTGGTTTAAAATAGGAGCAGTTAGCGTTTCACCTTTATCAACAAGACGATACACTTCACGCTGATATGCTGCTTCTAAAAGGTGTGTAACCATATTGTGATAATATGTTCGTGCGATAATAGAACCAATAGCCCAACGTTTGAATTTAGGATCTTCACTTTGTTTTAATAAGTAATCTAACATCAACATTTCATTCATTGTTGAAGGCGCTTCAACGAAATACATTGATGCTTCAGATTGTAAGAAATTTTGATTTCTTTGTGCTAAATTAAAGTGTCCCGCATGACCAAGTTCATGAGCTAATACAAATGTTTCAGTCATCTTACCTGTCCAAGAAATAAAAATATAGCTATGTGAAGCGTAAGGGCTAGCACAATAAGCCCCTGTATCTTTACCTTTATTTTGAGGAAAGTCTATCCATCTTTCATCATAAGCTTTTTGAACCATATCTAAATAATCTTGACCTAAAACACCCAGTGCACCATAAATATAAGATTTAGATTCTTCAATAGATATTTGAGGTTCATAAGTAGGATCTACTGATATTTTTAAATCTTCAAATCTCATCTCATCTAAGTGATTGGTACGCTGAATAACTTTAGCATAGCGTCGCATAATTGGCGCAAGATCTGACATGATAACATCGATTTGTCTGTGATACATATCAGAGGTAACATCTTGCTCCTCAAGTAAAAAGTCAAAAACTGAGTCGTATCCTCTTAAATTTGCCTCTATTTTCTCATTTTGGACATGTCTATTATAAAGTGCTGCAGTTGTATGTTGATAACGACGAATCGTGTCACTAAAATGTTTAAAACTCTCTCGACGCAGTGAAGTGTTTTCATGGTCTTCATAAATACCTTCAAATGTTGTATAATCCATGTCATATAATTTCCCGTCAACTTCAAATTGACCAAAATCAATATCTAACATTTTAGTAATTCCATAAATATGACTAGGGGAGTTCAGTGCTTCTGATAAATTCGCTAGTAATTCCTCAGAAGTTGCATCTAATTGATATTTTTTTCGATTATGTAAACGTGTTAAATAATAAGCGTATTTAGATTGATCAATTGCATCTTTTAAAACATTTTCATCAAGTGCTAATAGTTCTGTTTCTAAAAAAGCAAACTGGCTTAGAATTTTACCATAATGAGATGTAAAAAATGCTTCCAAGCGTTGACGTTCTGAATCTGTAGTATCGACACTGAGTTGCATTTCAGCATAATTAGCACCACGATCTAATTCAATTAGCAATTGATTAAGATCATCCAATGCAGATTCAATCGTTGATACATCTAGCAATTTATTTAGATATTGAGTACGAAAAGATTGAGATTGCTCAAGTAAGTGTTTTACTGATTTTTCAAACGACTCAGAAGTAGGGAATAAGTGCGATAAATCCCATGTTTCATTCTCTATAACTTCTGATCGATATGGCAGTTTCTGTGTCATCATAATCCTCCTTTTAATCTATTAATCACTATTATACAATACGGTATTAAAAACACTAAATAAAATTGATTTTATGTTAAAATAATTGAAACATATTAGATGTAACCTAAATTAAACTCTATAAGTTATTAAGGAGCGGTATTTTGTCTATTTTAGATCTGCCTCATTATTTAATTTACTCAATTATAATAATGATACTATTCACTGTGTTTTCTAGCTTATTACTTAATAAATGGTTTAGCACAGCTATTCTAAGTTTTATCATATTAGGTATATTAGCATTCATATTGCCGAACTTTTACAACATCACGTATGAACCATTATTAGGTTATGCAGCATTTGTTGCTATACTAAGTCTTATTTTGAGCGGATTGCTATGGTTTTTTACTCGCAATTGGCGAAAAAAACGACGTCTTAAAAAACTAGAAAAAAATCGTATGTACTATAGAGACTACGATGAATATTAATTACCATAAAGCCAGTTAAATTAAAAGCTGGCTTTTTTGATATCAAAAGATAAGAATAGGTGTGTATATTAAGAAATGATGAGCTATACATAACTTCCTATAATATATATTATGTAAACTAAAATGATGATCATTTGAGATGTTTAATGTATGAGCTCCAATGACATTCACATGTATATTAAACTAATTTAACCATATATGTACCAATACGAAATCTTTTTACATATACGTATTAAACACATACGTATATGTTGTTATAGATCATACAGAATTCATAAAAAGACCAGATTTAAATAAAAAATACCATTAATTCTAAATATAGATAATAAATAATTACGAAGTTAATATGCAATAAAGATTCCCTTATTGGTATTTATAATTCATATATTAACACTTTAAGTTTACATAACATAATTAAAGTCCTTATATTAACATTTAATCATATATCAAATTTGAGTACATTTAACTAATAAGGCTTATCTACAATTATCATACCTATATCTACTAACAATCACAGCAATAACGTCTAACATTAGCAGCCTTAGCAGCCTTGAAAACTCTAAATTCTTGATCAAATGAATCAATATAACACTTTGCTGCATCCATCATACAACATCCCCTTTGTATATATGAATTTATTATAACTCTTTTATAGTTTACATAACATAAATATGGTTTCTATTATTCTATATAAAACAGACGCATTTTTAGTGCGTCTGTTGTTGTAATTTACTATTTTATTTTACTTCTTACTTTATTAAGCGTATTAAATAGGAAATACTTCACTTTATTGATTGGCTTATAAAAATCTCCAATCAATTCCTCTATTTGAACGTTGAATCCGCGCTTAAATCGATATACACCGTAATCTTCGCTGTCTTCAGTAAAATCTCCTGATAAACCGTAGAAGTTATATCTTTGATATCCATGTTCAAAACAGTAATTAATCATGAACCAATGCATCGCATAAGGTCCCATAAAATGATTATATTTCTCACTAGATCCTCCAGAGAAATAATTCATTTCATAAGCATTTGTAAAGAATACACCAGAAGCTAAGTTTAAAATAGCCCCATCTGTTTTACGTAATTCACTTGCTTTTAACAACTCTTTTTGATCATGTTCAATTTGCTTGTCTAGTTCTGCAATTTTCTTTAATTGTTTATCTGATTTCTGCTCTTTTGACATCATTTGATCTCGTCTATTTTCTTTGTCATTTAGACCATCTTGTAATGTTTTAACATACTCATCTAAATCAATATACGCTAATGGAATTAACACTTTAGACTTGTAATGTTTGATAAAGTTTTTGAAGTATTCATCAGTTTTCGAAGTGAAACCTGTTCTTTCTTCTGTTTCACGATATAAATCTAAAAATTGATCAATTTCATTCTCTTCTAAAAACTTCACTTTGACTCCAAAGTTTTGTGCTTTATTAACATTGCGTTTACGTTGGCTATCAAATTTTTTCTTTAATGTTTGAGGTGTTTCATCTTTTAGATCTAACACACCCATCCATCTTACTTGACTCGATGTATCATATTTTGTAGTGAATCCATGATGTTCGTAGCCATGTGATTTAAATAATTGAACGAGTTGATCATTAGGTTCATTTGTAATTGGGTTGATATCTTTATCATATACTCGATAAATCCAATAAGGATCCATTTTCACATAAAGACATTTATTTTTTTGTAAATATGCTGTTAATGATTTTAAGAAAAAGTCTACTAATCCTAAGTCTGTATAATCCATCACTGGGCCACGATTAGAATAATAAACGTAGCTTCCCATTGTCGGTATTTTTGAGAATAAACTTGCTGCTATGACTTGATTGTTTTCATCTTTAACCCCTAATAAAACAACTTTGAAGTCATCAGCTTCACGCGTAGCTATATTCTCTTTAACCTGAAAATAATGACTTTCTAAATTAGGATTTTGTACAAATTGCTCGTACTCTTCCACTGTTAATTCTGTAAATTTCATAGCATTAAATCCCTTTCTTTGCTTAGTTAAAACGCTTCTTCAGTTGTTTTAATATTGAATAAACGGTGTAAGCTGGTTTATTAATTGGCTTTACAAAGTCACCGACATACTCAATAACATCTGCATTGTATCCTTTTTTAAACTTGATGACGCCTGCATCCTCTGCGTTTTCTGAAAAATCTCCACTTACACCATAAAAATTATATCTCGGTATCTTATGATCAATGGCGTATTGAATCATTTCCCATTGAATAGCATAACTTCCTGCAAAATGACGGAATTCATTTGCTGTGCCACCAGCATAATATACAACTTCAAAAGGATTGATAATAAAGAAACCTGCAGATATAGGCAATTCATCACCATGCTTTTCTTGTAGTTGTTGTGCTTCACGTACTTTTTCATGGTTCGCTTCTAATTGTTGTGTTAAATTTTGTTTTTTATTATGTGCTTTTTTATTATCTGGACGTTTCTCAATGTCTTTTTCTGCTTTATCAATTTCTTTTTGCAACTGTTGCCCTTCTGAATTTAGCTCTTCAATATATTCTGGAAAGTTGATATACGCAAGTGGTACAAGTACGCGATCTTTATAATATTTCAAACGATTATAATAAAAATCGTCTTCTCTATCGACAAAATCTTTAGTTTCTGTTGTATCTTGCATAAATTGACGGAAAATATAAAGCTCATCTTCACCTAAGAAACGAACCTTAACGCCATTTTTTCGAACTTTTTTAGTGTTACGCTTTCTTAAACTGTCCATCTGATTCAAAACATCTTTAGCTGTTTTATCTTTTAAGTCTAATACCGAATGAAATCTAATTTGACGTACTGGGTCGAAACCGATTGTAAATCCTTCATGTTCGTAGCCTAACGCTTTAAATTTATCAAAAACCCATTCATTATCATATGTTTCAATAATCTCTCCGTCATGATTGCGCTTTTGTAAAGGTAAATAAGGATCAATACGTAAATATAATGCATTATATTTTTTTATGTATTTTGCTAATTCATTAAAAAAGAAATGTACAAGTTCCTTATTTTCAAAATCAATAACCGGTCCACGATTAGAATAAAAGTATTTAAATACTTTCATTACTGGAACAGCTGTTAATAAACACGCTGCAAGTACATTATTATCTTTATCTTTAATCCCTACTAAGTGTGTTTCTGTACCTTCAGAAACTTTCAACTCATAGTTTCCAATCATTTGAGTGAAATGACTATATGGCATTTGGTCTGTAAATGCACCAAATTCAGCTGTAGTCAAATTTGTAAATTTCATATTTATTACTCCTACTTCATTGTTATATCTTTACATGTAATAGCTTTGTATACCCTATTATATTTTAACGTATTCATTTTAATTAAGCCAATATGATGATAGTCGATTATATCACATTTATAGTATTGTATGTATTTATTTATAGTTAAAAAGTTCAAGAGTATTTTAGCTTGTTTGTTTTCAATATTTGTACTTTAGCACTTGCATTTTACCGCTTTAAAATGTTAATATATCTGAAAATTAAAATAATTGGTGATGGTATTATGCAAAATATTTTTATTGTCGGTTTAGGTTTGATAGGCGGTAGTCTTGCAAGTAACTTAAAGTATTATCATAAAGATGTTACAATTGCCGCATTTGATGCAAACCCTAATCAGTTAGAACGTGCGGGCTCTATCGGAATTATAGATAAGGCTATCCAAAACTATGAAGATGGTGTTGTAGATGCAGATATTATTATTTACGCAACACCGGTCCAAACGACTATTAAGTATTTAGAAAACATTCATACATTAAAAACTAAACCAGGTGTTATTATTACCGACACTGGAAGTACTAAATTATCGATACAAAAATTTGAATCCGCTCTTCTAGATCACAATATCCATTTAATTGGTGGTCACCCTATGGCGGGGAGTCATAAGTCAGGCGTGCTTAACTCAAAAAAACACTTATTTGAAAATGCCTATTATATTTTAGTGTATCAATTACCTGAAAATCGCCCTGCCTACGAAAGAATATTACAATTATTAAGTTGTACTCAGGCTAAATTTATTAATTTAACAGCAGATGAACATGATTTCATTACAAGTATCGTTAGTCATGTACCACATATTCTAGCTTCTCATCTCGTTCAATTGAATGCAAAACATAATAATCATAACGCGTTGATTAAAACATTATCTGCTGGTGGCTTTCGAGATATTACACGTATCGCTAGTAGCAGTCCGGATATGTGGAAAGATATCTCATTTGAAAATAAAACGCATATTATTAACGTATTAGAAGAACTACAACAGCAAATCGCGCTAACAATTGATGCTTTAGAATCAGATCAACATTCTCAGGTTTTCAACTTATTTAAAGAGGCTAAAGACTATCGTGATGATTTACCTATGAATCGTCAAGGTGCTGTATTAAGTACATTTGATTTATATGTAGATATTCCTGATGAAGCGGGTATGATTTCAACAATTACCACAATCCTTAGTAATCACCGTATTTCAATTAGTAATTTAAAAATTTTAGAAATTCGTGAAGATATCTATGGTGCTTTAGTGATTAGTTTTAAATCCGCTTCAGATCGCGAAAAAGCAATTGTAGCACTCTCTGACTTCAATACGTATCTCCCATAGTATTTATCTTAGGACGGGACATTATCAACTCACATTCTCAGTCTCAACTTAATGTCCCTATCTTCTCCCATGATGAACTCTGAAATTACATTTTATGCCCTGCCATAAGTCCTAAACGTCCATGCTTCGTTCCCGCTTCAGTATAAGAAATCGCTTTTGACACAATCCCTTTTCCGTATCTTCTTTTCAACGTGTCAATAGTTTTCGCAAGTGCTTCCTCGCGTTGACGTTGATATTCATCAACAAATAGATTAAGTTGATGCTGATCTTCTGATGTGAATTGTGATAACGATACGCTTAACGTCCGATAAAGTGCATGATGATCACACAGCTTATCCGCCCATCGTTCGATGACATTAAACACATCTTTATCCAAATTCGTCCCACTGTCTAAAGTGTATTGCTTACTTACTGTTGTACCGTCTTTATAACCAAACGTAAATGCAATTGTTTTAGCAAGCTGTTCCTTTTCCCTTAAACGACTCGTTACATCTTCAATTAATTCTTGCATAACTACCTTACAATCCTTGTATGTATAGTCACGCATTAGAATTTGACTTTTAGAAAGAGAAGGTGTATGTGTTTGATAATGTTCATTAATTCGACTATGATCAATACCATTTGCATGTAAATGTAAATCAACACCAATAATACCAAAATCTCTTTTTAATAAGTAATGGGGGTACTTAGCAAGTTGTCCAATACTAAAAATTCCTCGTCGATTCAATTTTTGCTCGGTTTTACGATTAATTCCCCAAAATTTAGATAGTGGCTGAATAGGCCAAACTTTAGTCGGTACATCCTTATAACGCCACTCTGCAATCAAATTAGGCTGATGTTTAGCTTCAATATCTAGTGCAACCTTGCTCAGCAACATATTAGACCCTATTCCAATTGCACATCGTATTCCCGTCTCTTCTAATATCTCTTTATTCAAGCGTTCACAAAAAGAATGCAATGTTGTATTAAAACGGTAATATGTATGCGTCACATCAATAAAAAACTCATCAATACTGTATTGGTGAAGGTCTTCTGGTGGCACATAACGTAATGTAATTTCTGAAATTTTCAATGATACTTCTAAATATCTGCGCATACTTGGATTAATAATATAAATATCATTACGATGTGGTATTTCAAATAATCGAGATCCTGTTTTAATACCGATTGCTTTTAAAGGTGGTGTTGCTGCAAGAACAACTGATCCTTGTCTTTTTGTATCAGCAACCACTGCAAGCTTTGTAGTCATTGGATCTAATCCTTTATCTATGCATGATACACTTGCAAAGAAACTTTTTTGATCAACACATAAAATATCTCTATCTTCTAATAAATGATAATCATACATCTAATCTCCCCCAAAAAGTTGTACTTTTATTATATAGAACACCTGTTCTGTTTTCAACTCTTTTTAAGAATATATGTTCTTTTAGCTACACAAAAAAAGAGAAGTACATGAGTACCTCTCTTACTTAATACTTGAACATTATCGATGATACGGAATAACCGCTTCTGTTTCCTCATCTATGCCTAAGTCAATATATACATGCGTATTTAAATACACATGACTCTCTTTAGATTTAAAATTTAAGTTTTCTGGCTTAAACTTAAAAGGAATTGTTTTTTCTTCATCAACTTCGATTGTAAATGTATCTTCAATCAAAAATTGATCTAAATCATTTTCGAGATGTGAAAACTCACTTGTTTCATCATCATTTTCATATTTTTCAATCACTCTTAAAGCGATATGCGTCACTTCTTGGCTACTCTGACCCGCTTTTAAAATCACACTTCCAGTAATTTCATCTGTAACGTGATAAGATTTTTGATCAAGTCTTATAAATACTTTCATGCCATTAATACCTAACGACGTTATAATATTTTCAAATCCCATAATACACCCTCCATTTGTTGGTTAATGATTCGCATCAAACAAATACTACTTTATTTGATACTTATTATTGTTGTACATTCGGCTTATCTTTTTGCTTAGTATTTAAAAATTCATGAATTTTCTTTTTGTTCACTTCTTTATCAATGCCTAACGCAGATGCTCCGTCATTTGTAGTAATATCTTCATAACTGCCCTTTACTGGCACACTTAAAGTCTTAATATCTTTGTCTCCACGAACTAAAAAGTTTAAGCCTGTTTGATAAATTGCAGAATCTGGCATATTTGTGCTCACAAACCCTCGCATAATACCAGCCAATTTAGGTGCTTTAAAAATCGATGAAGGACTTGCAAATTCTTGTTTTAATGCTGAAATAACTTGCTGTTGTCGTCTAACACGTCCAAAGTCTCCTTCCTCATCGTTTCTAAAACGTGCATAACCTAAAAGTTCTTTACCATTTAAGCGATGATTTCCCTTTTTTAGGGATACGCCTATTTTTTCAGACATGTCTTTTTCAACATTGATAGGTACACCTTCTGGGGCTAATTCATCAATCATTGCTTCAAAACCTTTAAAGTCTAAAATAGCATAGTATTCAGGTTCAATGCCTAAATTTGACTTTAACGTTTTTCTTAATAGTTCAGGTCCACCAAGCGAGAAAGCAGAATTAATTTTATAACTATTATACCCAGGAATATCAGCGTATATATCACGCATTACAGAAATGACCTTCATATCTTTATGTATGTAATCATACTGCGCAACCATGATAGAATCGGTACGAGATACGCCACCATCTTCTCTATCTGCACCTAAAATGAGTACAGTAGCCTTCCCATCATTATGTACAGCTCCATTAAATTTATAGAGCTTTGGAGCTTGGTTACTCTCTTTCGCAACTTTTAACCCAGACTGGTAACTTGAAATACTATATATTACAGTTAGTCCTATTAATAGAAGAACAATCAAAATTATTATAGGAAATTTACGTAATTTTCGTTTTTTACGGCGTTTCATAGTGTTATGTGTTGTAGTTTTACTTCTCGTTTTAAAATTATTTTCTGTCATCTTATCAACCTTATATCTTCAAAATTGGGTATCTATGTAATATAATAAATACATATTAACATTATATAAAATTTTTTTGAAAATCAAGTGATAACTCAAAGAATAGGACTAATGTCTTAGGAGAAAGGGTGTTCTGATGAATATCAATAAAGCATATTTTGCAGGGGGATGTTTTTGGTGTATGACCAAACCATTCGATCAATTCGACGGCATTGAGGGCGTCATTTCAGGATATATGGGTGGTCATGTCGATAATCCGACATATGAAGCGGTTAAATCTGGTAAAACGGGCCATTACGAAACGGTTGAAATAGAATATGATGTTGCGTTATTTTCATATCAAAAATTATTAGAGATTTTCTTTTCAGTCATAGACCCTACTGATGCAGAAGGTCAATACCAAGATCGAGGTAGCCAATATCGCACAGCTATTTTCTATACAAATGATGAACAAAAGCAAGTCGCTGAAGACTATATACAGTCTCTTGAAAATACAATTTATCACGATAAAGGTGTCGCAACTAAAATTTTACCCGCTTCACAATTTTTTGAAGCCGAGGAACATCACCAAGATTTTTATAAAAAAAATCCAGAACGATTTGAACAACAAGAAAGAGAACGTCAAGACTATGCTGAACAAATGAAATTAAATCAAAAACACTCAAATCATTAGGATCATTTAGCATAAATCCTCATAAAAAAGCAACGCGATATCATTCACGTTGCTTTTTAATCTACCTTTATAAAATGTCTCGCTATTAGTATAACGCTTTACATAACTTTAGTATTAGGATTGTTATCTGTCACTTCATATGACCCGTATTCATCTGAGTAAAATTTATTATATCGTCTTTTAAACAACATAAAGAGATGAGAGACTAATACCTTCAAAATAGCGTAAGCTGGTATACCAAGTATTACACCAATCACCCCAAGTAAATTCCCTGCGCTTAATAATACGAAGATAATCGTAAGTGGATGGATGCGAAGGGTTTTCCCCATTACATTAGGTGAAATAAAATGACCTTCAATAAATTGAACGAGCGTCCAAACAATAATCAATTTGATTACCATAAATGGCGATGTAGTTAACGCAATGATAATCGCTGGTGAAATCGCAATCGTAGGCCCAAGATAAGGTACTACACTTGTAACAGCAGCAATGCTAGCTAAAATCAAGGCATATTCTAACCCAATTATTGAATAACCAATGAGTAATAAAATACCTATACAAAAAGATACGATAATTTGACCTTGAATATAAGACCCTACTTGTTCACTCATTCTATCTAGTAAATCATGAACATCTCTACGAAACTTAGGTGGTGTTACTTTAATTGTTGCTTCTTTAAAACGATATCCATCTTTTAGCATAAAAAATAACACAAAAGGCACTGTAATAACTACAACAGTAATGTTAACCAACGTCTCAGCAAATACTCTTAATTTAGAACTAAAGGTATCTGCAAAGGAAGGCAACTTATCTTGTAACCCACGTATAGAATTTTCAACCTGAGTGTAATAATCTGCTAAAAATGGCACATGTGTAATACGATTAAAAAAGCTCGTTACGCGATTCAAATACTTAGGAAAATTATGTAAGAGATGTTGAAATTGTACCGTTACAACAGGAATTAATAAATTAACAACTAACGTAATCAATCCAATAATAAGCAAAAATAGAATTAAGATTCCCCAAACTCTTCTAATATTGTAACGCTCCATAATATTTATAATCGGATTAAATAAATAATATAGAATCAAAGCAATAATTATAGGTGCCGCAATGGTATTAAATATAATAATAAACGGCTGAAAAATGTAAGAAACCCGATCAAATATGAAAATCACAATACCAATTAAAATAAAAACACATAACGCAAAAATTAAATCTTTACCACCAAAAAATTTCATAAAACGACTTTCACGTATATCTAAATTTTTGGCTTTAGTTTGAGTATCCATCTTATTATCTTCCAATAAAATCACCAACCTTTTATCCTAAATAAAATATAGTTTAATTTCATAATTAACCTAGATTTCTTTTTTTAAACGTTATTCATCTTTTTTTGAACTGAGTGATAACTGATACATGTGTAGCGTGAGATATGCGATTTCTGCACCATACAATGAAAAGCCAATTTGAGATTGAATCATTCGACTCGCTTTAATTGCTATATTGTAACACAGTGGATATTGTGCTTTTAATAAAGTTTCAAAATTCAAATCGATTGAAGAATGCTCATTTTTTCTTAAACGATGCAAAAGAAAGTGGATATGTCTCACAAAACGTTGATACTGAATAGATTGTGTGGACACTGTAACACTTAAATCATTCTCGATAAGTTTAATAATATTTTGTATTAATTGAGCTGCTTTTTGTGTATCTTGAATTTGTATATCATCAATTTGAGAAGCGATATGCAACGCAATAAACCCCACCTCATCTTCAGGAAATGTAACATTTAATTCAAGATTAATTCGTGCCACTACTCTTTTTGCAATTTGATAAGCCTCAGGGTAACTATACTTTGTCTCGCTTAAAAAGGGATTGGAAATTAATTGATTCTGCTTTAATCGCTTTAAAGCAAAAATAATATGATCTGTTAGAGAAACAATAAATGATGATTTATTACTCAAATCAAAGTAAGACAATATTAATTGTACAGAATCAATGACAACTCTTAAAATATGCTCATCAGTTTGCTCAATCAGCATCTTGTAATGGTCTTGATCAGATTTATTTTGTAATACAAAAACTTTTTCTATAGTTTCAGGTTGATCTATTGTCATTCCTGGTTTCATTTTAAACCCTAAACCTTTACCAATCACAACCACTTCAGCATTGTCATGTTCACAAATTAATACGTTATTGTTGAGGACTTTTTTTATCGTATATGAATTCATAAACTCTTCCTTTCTATCATTTCTAAAGTTATTGAATCGATAATGATGCCACATCAACTTACAAACGATAGTATTCCAGATTTTAGACATTAATAATATCCATAATACTACTTTATGATATATATAGACAATCATTTGTATAATATTTTTTCAAACCTAATAAAAAAGGTTGAAGCACAATTGTACTGCACCCCAAAAGTTGAACCTACAAAATTCAACTTTTGGGGTGTTTAATTATGAATAAAAGTTATAGTTTAGATTTCAAACTTAAAATATTACAAGAATACAAAAGCGGGCAACTTGGTT
>NZ_JABANU010000016.1 GCF_016238445.1 Staphylococcus canis | reverse complement strand
TATCAAAAAACTATCAACTCTACGAGTTGATAAGTTCTATTTAAAATTAAAACAGGAAGATTTTTCATTTTTCATCATGAAAATCTTCCTGTTTTCGGTTCTGAGACACATTAATGTCCCAGCCCCTTGAACATCCTATTATTTTAAATCTAAATGCGCTGTTGTTTCATTTACTAAATCAACAACTTCGTCTACTGTCGCGCAATTAATAGCACGATCAGATAAACGCATCATTTCAGTCGTATTTAAGTTCTTAATAAGACGACGTGCTTTTAATATTGAAGTAGCACTCATTGAGAACTCATCCAAACCTAAGCCAAGTAACAATGGAATTGCTGTTTCGTCGCCAGCCATTTCTCCACACATACCTGTCCATTTTCCTTCTTTATGAGAAGCTTCAATAACTTGTTTGATTAATCTCAAAATTGAAGGATTGTATGGTTGATATAGATAAGAAACGCGCTCGGACATACGGTCGGCTGCCATTGTGTATTGAATTAAATCATTAGTACCTATACTAAAGAAATCTACTTCTTTAGCAAAGACATCAGCTAATGCTGCTGTTGATGGAATTTCCACCATGATTCCTAATTCAATATCGTCACTAACTTTAACGCCTTCGTTTTTAAGGTTTTCTTTTTCCTCTAATAATAAGGCCTTCGCATCACGAAATTCTTGAATTGTCGCGACCATTGGGAACATGATGTTCAATTTTCCATAAGTAGACGCGCGTAAAAGAGCACGTAATTGTGGACGGAAAATATCCGGTTGGTCTAAACATAATCGAATTGCACGATACCCTAAGAATGGATTCATTTCTTTCGGCAAGTTAAGATATGGTAACTCTTTATCTCCACCAATATCTAATGTACGCACAACAACACGTTTCCCTTTCATCTCTTCAAGAACTTTTTTGTATGCTTCAAACTGTTCTTCTTCGGAAGGCATTGTATCTCGTCCCATATATAAGAACTCAGTTCGATATAAACCAATACCTTCAGCTCCATTATCTTTTACACCTTTTAAATCATCAGGTGTACCGATGTTAGCGGCAAGTTCAACTTGTTTACCATCTTTTGATTTTGATGGCTCGTCACGTAACTGTTTTAAAGCTTCACGATCAGCGAAGAACGTTTCACGCTTATGTTGATAAGCACGAATTTCGTCTTCATTTGGATTAATAATAACGTCTCCAGTAAGTCCGTCTACTATAATCATATCACCTTGTTCAACAACATCTGTGATTTTCTTTGTTCCTACTACAGCAGGAATTTCTAATGAACGGCTCATAATTGCTGAGTGTGAAGTTCTCCCACCGATATTCGTTACAAAACCTTGTACGTATTGCTTGTTAAGCTGCGCTGTATCTGAAGGTGTTAAATCATGACCTACGATAATCACGCTTTCATCAACAATGCTTGGATTCGGTAATTCCACACCTAATAAATGTGCAAGCACACGTTTTGATACATCTCGGATATCAGCTGCACGTTCTTTCATGTACTCATTGTCCATCGATTCGAATATCGTGATAAAATTTTGAGTGACTTCTGTAAGTGCATGTGGTGCACTTGCTTGTTCATCTTTAATTTTACTCTCGATAGGTTGAATTAATTCTGGATCATCTAATACCAATAAATGCGCATCAAAAATAGCAGCTTTATCTGGACCGAGTTGTTCCTCGGCATTATTTCTAATTTTTGTTAATTCAACTTTAGATTGTTGAATTGCTTCATTAAATTTTGATACTTCTGCATCAGGATTATCGGTTTTTTCACTTTCATAACTTAAATCAGGTTCTACAAGTAAATATGCTTTGGCAATGGCAACACCGTCTGACGCGCCAATTCCCTTAATAATATCTGACATTATTTTGTAAGTCCTTCTTTACTTAATACTTCAGTAATCGCTTGAATCGCTTCAGACTCATCACTACCATCAGCATAAATTGTGATTTCAGCATCTTTTCCGACACCTAAACTCATAACACCCATGATTGATTTTAAGTTAACTTTTTTAGCGTTATACTCTAATTGAATATCAGAATCAAACTTTGAAGCTGTTTGTACTAGCATAGTTGCTGGGCGAGCATGGATACCTGTCTCGTCAATAATTACATATGATTGTTGTTCCATCTTATATCTTACTCCTTTAATTGAATCAATTTATTAGCTAAAAATTATTACTAATCCTGCTACATAGGTTTACCTTACCAAAATCCACCCTTAAATTCAATTCGTAATTGACTGTCACACAATGCTTTCAATCAAGTTTCGACAAATTTTCGAAATTTTTAAATGAGAGACTTTACTACATTCTCACATTTTTGAATATGTTCTTTTCCAAGTTTAGTCATAAAATAATAACTAATAGAAGCTGATACTGCTTGTCCAACCAATGGGAACCAACGTGTCTGCTTAGCTGCAGTACGTTTTGCTAAATCTTTAATAAACATTTTCACAATTCCATTTGTTACTTTTTGACCGATAAGCTGACTTCCTTGAATACCGGCTGCAACAAACACTCTATTTTTAACATCGTCTGATAATTTATTCACTTGTTTATGGTCTAGACCATAGATTTTATTAATATCTTCAATAATATCTCTCATTAATTTAACATCAACACCAAAATCAAAACCAGGTACAGGAATAAGTGTTGCTCCAGATGACATTAACGCCTTTTTCTTCACTAAGTTTTCAGCATATTTTCGACGCTCTTCAATTTCTTTTATTGATACTGGTAATTGATCTTTATGGCTAATATTATCTATATTTAATACTTTATTTCCAATCGTTTGTGTAATTTTACTAGAAATATTCATAATATTTTTCGCACTTCCTTTACTTTAATGGATAAAGTCAATATACCCTATTTACAATAATTAATGCTTTACTGTTATAAAAACAACTTTTAAATATTTAGAGGGTTTGTAATGCAGATGTGTTTTAAAGTCCTTAGGCAAACCCATAACCTCATCTAAATCAAACTCAACACCAACATCTTTCAATGTACGTTTAATCATATTTTTAAATGATTTTAAACTGAACATACTGTGATTAGTACTTAAAATAAGTGTGCCATTTTTATTTAGAAGCTCTAATGCGCCTGTAATTAATTTATCGTAATCTTTCATTACAGAAAACGTTTTATTTTTGCGTCGTGCAAAGCTTGGAGGATCAATAACGATAGTATCATAACTTAACTGATGACGTTTAGCATACTTAAAGAAATCAAATGTATCCATCACAAATATCTGTTGTGTGTTTGGATCAATTCCGTTTATACCAAAATTTTCTTCAGTCAGTATTCTTGAACGGTTAGCTAAATCAACACTTGTTGTTGTTTTAGCTTCCTGTGCTGCAATGACTGAAAAAGCCCCCGTATAACTAAATAAGTTAAGAATATTACGGTTTGTTGCGTAATAATCGCGTAATTTTTTACGTACTTCTTTTTGGTCTAAAAATATACCTGTCATAGGGCCATCATCAAGGTGTACATTATAAAATGTATGATTTTCCTCCATAATGATTGGAAACTCAGGCGCATCACCTAACACAAACCCACTTTGAATTCGTTCGTGTTTAAACCGTGTTTTTTCATATATTGAATTATAATCAAAAATTGCCGTAATCGCGCTTATGATAAGCGATCGATATGCGTATATCCCCTCTGAATACCATTGTACAAGGAGATGACCGTCATAGTTATCAATCGTTAAACCACCTATACCGTCACCCTCTCCATTAAATAAACGAAAAGCATTCGTACCATCAACATTGTAAAAATATTGTCGTTCTTCAAGTGCTAAAGCAAATTGTTTTTGAAAGTAATCTTCATTTATTTCCTCATTTGTATCATAAGTTAATACCCAACCAAGTCCTTTATGCTGACGTCCGACATAGCACGTTGCTATATACACATCTGTTGAAGTTTTTAATTGAAATAAATCCCCTTCGTTAAGAACATCACTTTTAAAAATATCTTCAGCTTCAACCAATGGGTATTGGTTAAAATATTTATCTTCCTTACCTTTATTTAAAGTAGCCGTTTTCATGTTTTATCAGCCTTTCCATATAACATTAAATTCATTTTAACATGAAAAAACCTGAAGTTAGAATGAGACTAAACAGTTCATTTATCGCTCCAGGTTTTGTTATTTACAGTTCATCTTAATAGGTCTTTTCAGGTGGTCTTTGTCTAAGTTGTAATATAAACGCAATAATAGCTGGTATTAGCATTAAAATTAAGATCGGCGTAATGAAAATTGATAATAAGAGACCGTTAAATAGAATCACAATATATTCCGTTAAGAGTTTAAAGAATATGATACTTATCATAAACAACTGTAAATAATAGTATTTTTGCTTTAGCATGAAAGTCACAGACGTTAGTATAAAAACAATGGATACTATTAAAAGTAAGAACAAACTAACCCATTCATAAACATATTGTGTTTGAGACAGTCTCCAATCACCTGACATAAATAAATTATTACGATTATTAAACTCTAATAAAATGAAGAATAGAATAATAACTCCACATGCAAGTACAACGTAGTCTTTTCTTAACCAACTTGGACGATGTAAAAAGGATGGGATATCATCCTCTTCTAAATGCGCCCACTTAAACCATTTATTTTTAATATGATCTTTTTGACGTCGCATTTTCTCCACATCAATACTCCGACGCGTTCTTCTTGAAATATTTTCTGTAAACTCTGTTGTGCGATTATGAATATCTTTAATATTGTATTTACCATGTTCTGTATATTGATATCGCTTACTTCTTGAGTATTCATTTGGTTCACCTGTGATTTCTTCTTGTGTAACAGGTAACGCGCGTCTTAAAAATAAAAAGTTCCAGATTGCCATCTGTCCTAAAACCCAAAGTATCATAAAAAATGTGTTGATACTTAAAACATCAATCGCTGCAATTTCTCGTGCCTCAATACGACCATATAACGATAATTGTGTCAGAATGTAACTAATTCCGTAACTTAGAATAATCCACAAATAATGTTGCTTTCTATGTTCAGGATTCAATTCATCCTTATAAGCAATATAGCCGATATGTATCAAGAATGGAAATACAAAAATAAATGCAACCCAACTATACACTTGAGACATAAATATTAATGTAAGGACAAAAAATATAATACCGATTAATAAAAAGAAAATAGATATATCATAGTCAAATCGTGTTGTATTCGTTAATGTTCGTCCTATTAAAACAACTAAAAGGCCGAATAGTAAAATAATAATGCCACTTATTAACGGAATGTCACCAATATATCGACTCATAACACGAATGATTTCATGGAAAAAGGCCATGGTAAAATCCCAAGCATTTTCGATATTAGGTATCTTTCTTTTACCGTCATTTAATTGGTGAATAAGCGGAATATTAATAAAAATAATAATGCTTAATAAAATAGAAAGTACACCAATCACATAACTATAAATGACCTCGGTGTATTTATTAAACAAAGACATACACTCACCTCATAACTATTATAAACAATTCAAGACTATCTGTCTGTAGATTTTGAGAAATTCAGTCTATAGAACGACTAAAATCAATCTCAAATTTTGAGTGTTGATAATATACTACAACATCCTAGATACCTTCCTCATTTATTATCCCTTATTCGCATATTAAAACGTTTTATTTCGATAGTTACCTTCTATTTTCCCAAAAGTTGAAAATAGAATCGGACATGATTATTCTTTCATGTTTAATTTATAGTCTATGGGGAAATACAAATATATACAACTTTAAAGGAGTGTAAAGAACATGGCTGAAAAAGATATTAAAAAAGCTGCTGAACAAGCAAAAGAAAAAGAACAAGAATTGAAAGATAAAAAAGAAGAAACAAAACAAGGTGCAGAAGAAACTAAAGATATTATTCAAAATACATTTGAATAATATTAACATCGTCACATCGTAATCTAAAATTATTCACAAATGAGATGTGATTTAATTAGACTATGACAGATTGATTGTCTAGCACAATTAAGGAAGTTAGATAACATGGTGTTATTTAACTTCCTTTTTTAGATTTCTGTCAACATCGGTTGGCAAACACAAGACATAATAAGTTTCTATTTTAGTTACTCGGTATTTTTTATTCATTTATAATTTCGGACGCAAAAACGCTCTATAATATGCGGTTTCTTGACTTTTCTAAGTGAACGGTGTACAGTAACTATGACAATTAAATTCGCACTAGGGGTGTGTATGCTGAGATGAGGCTTTTACCTCAAACCCTTTGAACCTGAACTAGGTGATACTAGCGTAGGAAAGTGTAGTCAGAACTAATAAGCATTACGCTTGTTCAACTCTGATTAGCGGTGTCCCAACCTCATGGTATATGGGGTCATTAGGATAACGCTTTTTTATAATGACAATATATCATTAATTCCTACGCACAGCTCAGTATGAGACATGTGCGTTTTTTATTTGCAACAACTACTAATGCTTAATGCTAATATATGGATGTTAAATAATATCCGACAATCTGGATTGGCGTTATCAATATTTAAGGAGGACATTTAAAATGAAGAAAGGATTAACACTTTCGGATATTTTAGTAACCGTATTAATTTCTGTTATTTTCGCGGTAATTTACAACTTATGGTGGATAGTTAACAATACGGTTCAACCACTTGGTTTACATATCGATCAACTGATGTACGGTATGTGGTTTAGTGCAGCTGTTGTAGCATATTTAATTATTCCTAAAATGGGAATCGCTTTACTTGCTGAGTTTGCAGCTGGCGCTGGGGAAACAATTATGATGGGACGTTTCGATATCCCTACTATCATTTATGCATTATTACAAGGGTTGGCTTGTGAAATTGTATTTGCAATCTTCCGTTATAAATCACGTGCTTTAATTGTAGCCATCCTTGCTGGTATGGCAGCTGCAATTATTAGCTTACCTATTGATTGGTACTACGGTTATTTAAACGAAGTAGCAACTTGGAACTTAATTTTATTAATTTCGTTCCGTGTGATTAGTGGTGCAGTGCTTGCTGGTATTTTCCCATATTACCTTGTAAAAGCACTCGATCGAACAGGGGTAACTAAACTATTCCGCCCCGCTTCAAAAGATGATTATGATACTTTATAAGGAGCATTTAAAGTGTTAAAAGTTAAAAATTTACGCTTGAAATATCCAAGTGCAGACTACAAAATTTTTGACGGCATTGATATTGAAATTAAACCTAAAGAAAAAGTACTTTTACTTGGGCCCTCTGGCTCAGGTAAGAGTACTTTGCTTAATGTATTAAGTGGTATCGTGCCTGAATTAATTGATTTACCAATGAAATATGATGAACTTCAAATTTCTAAACAAAGTGGAGTCATTTTCCAAGATCCCGACGCACAATTTTGTATGCCACAGGTTAATGAAGAACTTGCATTTATTCTTGAAAATAGACAAGTTCCTCGTAAAGAAATGGATCCGTTAATACTAGATGCACTGAAGCGTGTCCATTTAAATGTAAATCCAAAGCAAAATATCAACCAACTCAGTGGTGGTATGAAACAAAAATTAGCGATTGCTGGAACACTATTACAAAATACAGATACACTATTTTTAGATGAACCGACTGCAATGCTTGACGTAGATGCGACTGAAAATCTATGGACATTACTTAAAGACATTTGGCACGATCAGACCGTGTTAATTGTAGAGCATAAAGTCGAACATATTTGGCAACATGTCGACCGTGTTATTTTAATGAATCATCAAGGTCAGATTATTCAACAAGGAGAACCTGACTATATTTTAAATCATTACGAAGATTTGCTTACTGAATACGGAGTGTGGCATCCTAAAGCTTGGGATAACGCACCAAAGCCACTTCCACTATCAGAGACCATACCAAATACGTTTAGTTATCAGTTTAACAAAGGTGCTATTCAAAGAGGAAAAAAGAAATTATATGATGTTTCTAATTTTGAAATAAAGCCTGGTGAGTGGATTACACTGACAGGTAAAAATGGAACCGGTAAAACCACATTATTTGAATCCATGATGCAGCTTTTAAAATACAAGGGGACAATGTATTACAATGAACGCAAATTAACTCAGCTTAAAGATGCAGCTAACCATATGTATTTGGTTTATCAAAATCCAGAATTGCAATTTATTCAAAATACAGTTTATGATGAAATATTTGTTAATTATGACCATTCAGATCATGAACAAGCTCAAACGTTAACGCATAAAATGTTAGAGCTTTTGGACTTAAGTCATGTAAAAAAACAACATCCATTCGAGCTTTCTATGGGACAAAAAAGACGTCTTAGTGTAGCAACTGCGCTCAGCACGAATGCTGATATTATCTTATTAGATGAGCCTACATTCGGTTTAGATAGTCACAATACATTTAAACTTATCCGTTTATTTCATGAGCGTATTCAACAAGGTCAAACCATAGTCATGATCACACACGACCCTCATATTATTCAACGATATCCAACACGTCATTTTGAAATCGAAAATGGTGCATTGTTTGAACGTGAGGTGAAGCATCATGATTGAATCATGGAAACTTAAATATACATTTATGGATCGTGTTAATATCATTACTAAACTATTTTTAGGTATTGGCTTGTTTTTCTTTATTATATTTATTCATAACTTTGATTTCATGATATACCTAGCTGCTATCATGCTTATCTTTTTACTATGTGTCAACGGCACAAAATGGAAAGTTGTTTTCGTATTTCTGAGCTTCTCCATTTTATTTGCGTTATCTTCTTCGTTGTTTATGATTTTTTATGGTGACGGACAGCATGTATTATTACAGTTTGGTTTTGTAAAAATTACTACTGAAAGTTTAGTTCGAGGCTTACATTTATCGCTTAGAACAATGGTGATAAGCTTTTTTGGGTTATCTATTGCCTTTACATCTCAGGTCATTATGATTTTTTATAGTTTAATGCAACACCTTAAAGTTAAACCTAAAGTTGCTTACGCATTTATGGCTGCTTTTCGTATGATTCCGTTGATGATAGAATCACTTTTCCAATTGCGCAATGCTTTAAAAATGCGTTATCAAATGATAGATAACAAGAATTATTCTGGTTTTAAACGCTTAAATCATTTACTTATCCCATTGCTCAGTCAAAACATTCGTAAAGCACATCGTTTATCTGTAGCAATGGAGAAAAAAGGATTTAAAGATGGGCCGCGAACATACTATTATCACGTGCCTTTCTCTTATAGAGATTTGGTACTAGTAGGTCTTGTAATACTATTTGTTGCCCTAGCATTTTTATTAACACAGTATTTACCAATTACCCACATTACTGACGTAAGATAATTTAAAACTTGCTTTTTCATGATCTCGAAGATATGAAAAGGCAGTATTGGTTTGCTTTCCCGTTTATATTAAAAACCAATTATAACAAAAAGAACCATGAATCATTTATGAAACATTGATTCATGGTTCTTTTTGTTATGCTTTTATTGCTTTATGTGCAATATCGTGTCGATAAAAAAGATTATCGCTTTGAATTTTTTTCGCGTAGTCGTATGCACTATCTTTAGCATTCATAATGGTATCACCTGTACCTATTGCTAATATGACACGACCACCTGAAGTCACAAATTGATCTCCTTCACGTTTTAATCCACTTACAAAGTAATGATCTAAATCGTTTTCAAATCCAGTAACTGCATGTCCCTTCTCGTAACTTCCAGGATATCCTTTTGACGCAAGCATTACACCAACGACAGATTCCGATTTCCACTTCATTTGAATTGGTGCTTTTGACTCTAATTGAAGGATGTGCTCCATTAAGTCGCTGTCAAGACGATGAAGTAATACTTGAGCTTCGGGATCACCAAATCGCGCATTAAACTCAATCACTTTCGGACCTTCTTTAGTGAGAATGGCCCCAATATACAGTAGACCCATAAAATCATAGCCTTCTGCTTGCATAGCACGCGCAATAGGTTGAGCAATCTTTTCATTTGTCTCTTTCAACACATCATTTGAAATATGAGGCACCGGGCAATATGCACCCATTCCTCCAGTATTCGGACCTTCATCATTATCAAACGCACGCTTATGATCTTGTGCAATTGTGTCAAATGGAACAGCGTAATCACCATTAACAAAAGTCATTAATGAAAATTCTTCACCTTCTAAAAATTGTTCAAACACAACTTTACTATTTTCTTCAGGATATAATGTTTCTACAGCTTGCTTTGCTTCTTCACGCGTTTCCGCAATAATAACGCCTTTACCTGCTGCAAGCCCATCTTTCTTCAAAACAATTGGTAACTCACAATCTTTAATATATTCTAATGCTTGTGCTTTTTGATTTATTTCTTCATAAGTTGCTGTAGGGATTTGATACTTTGCCATTAAACGTTTGGCGAATGCTTTTGATGACTCAATCTGAGCAGCTTCTTGATTCGGTCCAAACACTTTGATTCCAGCTTCTCTTAATAAATTACCTAAACCATCAGTAAGTGGTTGTTCTGGACCAATAACTACCCATTCAACCTTGTTTGATTTTGCAAATTGTAAAATAGCATCATGATCATTTTCCGCAATGTCTTGATGTATTTCAGCTACTTTAGTCATTGCATCATTCCCAGGAATAGCATAAACTTTTGAAACTAAACGAGAATCATTTAACTTATAAGCTAATGCGTGCTCACGACCTCCACTACCAATAACAAGAACGTGCATATGATAGACCTCCTATGATTAATGTTTAAAGTGACGCATACCTGTTGTAACCATTGCAATGCCATAACGGTTTGCCATATCTATTGAATCCTGATCTTTGATAGAGCCTCCAGGTTGTATAATTGCTTTAATTCCTGCTTTTGCAGCTGTTTCTACAGTATCATCCATTGGGAAAAATCCGTCAGATGCTAAAATGACATTATCATTAATTTCAATTGCACGATCAATTGCAATTTCTGCTGAACCTACACGATTCATCTGACCTGCTCCTACACCAACTGTTTGATGATCATTTGCGAGTACAATTGCATTACTTTTAACTGCTTTTACAACTTGCCAACCTAACAATAATGCGTTCCATTGTTCATCAGTAGGTGCGACCTCAGTCACAACTTTCATATCCTCTTTTTTTACATCAAAGTGATCTTTATCTTGTACAAGATAGCCACCAGAAACTGATACAAATTCTTTCTCATCTTGGTCTTCTGTCATTTCGATTTCAAGTAAACGAATATTTTTCTTTTGTTCAAGAATGTTTCGAGCTTCTGGTTCAAATTCAGGTGCAATAATAACTTCTAAAAAGATTTCATGAAGCGATTCTGCTAAATCGCGTGTCACTGGACGATTTAAAGCTACAATACCACCGAAAATAGATTGGCTATCCGCTTCATAAGCATGTTGATATGCTTCTTCAATTGTATTGCCGATACCTACACCACAAGGGTTCATATGTTTCACTGCTACAGCAGCAGGAATATCGAACTTTTTAACTAAGTTTAGTGCTGCATCCGCATCTTTTATATTGTTATAGCTTAGCTGTTTACCATGGAGTTGATTTGCTCCCGCTAAAGTATTTTTAGCTTGAGAAGTACGAATAAATTCTGCAGACTGCTGTGGATTTTCTCCATAACGTAAGGTTTCAGTATTTTGATTAAAAAATTGAACAATTGCACGATCATATTCAAAGGTATGTTGGAATACTTTAATCATTAGTGATTTGCGGAAGTTCTCATCTAACATATTATTTTGAATACGCGAAATTACTTCATCATAATCAGAAGGATGTACAATTGTCGTCACATGTTTAAAGTTTTTAGCTGCAGCGCGCAACATCGTTGGTCCACCAATATCAATATTTTCGATTGCATCCATTTCTATTACATCTGGGTTTGCAACAGTCTCTTTAAACGGGTACAAATTCACAACAACCATATCAATTAAGTCAATATTTTGTGCTTTCAATTGTTCTAAATGTTCAGGTTTATCTCGATCAGCTAAGATTCCACCATGTACAGCTGGATGTAATGTTTTCACACGGCCATCCATAATTTCTTCAAACTGTGTTAATTCTGAAACTGAAGACACAGTGACGCCTGCTTCTTGAATTTTACGGTAAGTTCCTCCTGTTGAATAAAGTGTATACCCTTCTTTCACAAGAGCTTTCGCAAATTCAACGATACCTGTTTTATCCGAAACACTTAAAATTGCTTTTTTTCCCATTACTCTTGACTCCTTATTGAATGATCTTTTGAATAACTTCTGGATATAATTCATACTCTAATGCTTTAATTCGATTTTCAAGTTGTTCATGTGTATCTTCTCGATATATCGGACAGTGACGTTGTTCAATAATTTGTCCCGTATCCATACCTTCATCAACATAATGAACTGTTGAACCTGTTTCAGTATCCCCACTGTTTAACGCTTGTCCGACTGCATCTTTACCTTTATATTTCGGTAATAACGAAGGATGTATATTTAAGATTTTCCCCTCATACGCTTGTAATAACGTAGGTCCAATTAGACGCATGTAACCTGCTAAAATAATCCACTCGACATTTTCTGTTTTTAATTGATTTAATACATCTTGTTCATAGTCG
This sequence comes from Staphylococcus canis, assembly GCF_016238445.1. Taxonomy (GTDB): domain Bacteria; phylum Bacillota; class Bacilli; order Staphylococcales; family Staphylococcaceae; genus Staphylococcus; species Staphylococcus canis. The sequence continues at coordinate 43,998 of NZ_JABANU010000016.1, read as the reverse complement.
GTTTTAGATGCATATGTTTTAGGTTCATACACATGCACTGTGACATGATGACGTTTTGCAAGTTGAATGCACGATGCATGAGGTTGGTCTGTATACAAAGCAGTCACTTCAATGTTTGTTAACACACCAGATTCGATACGATTCATAATATTATCAAAATTTGTACCAGAACCTGATGCGAAGATTGCTACTTTTTTCACTATAATGCCTCCGTTAAACGAATTGGCGTATCCTCTTCAGCAATACGTCCGATTGTATAGGCATCAACTTGTTCTTTTTTAAGAATCTCATGAACTTTCGCTTCGTCTTCTTTTGCAACAACTAACGTATAACCAATGCCCATGTTGAAGATGTGATACATTTCATCAGTATCAATTCCACCAACTTCTTGTAACCAATCAAAGACTTTCGGCGTAGGAAAAGCTGTTGTATCTATCACTGCTGTTTTTCCTTCTGGTAATGCACGTGGTATATTTTCATAAAATCCTCCGCCAGTGATATGAGTCATTGCTTTAATACTAACGGATTCTTTTATTTTTAATACAGGTTTTACATAAAGTGCAGTCGGTGTTAAAAATGTGTCTAAATATGTCTGTTCGTTGTCAAATTTATCATTAACATCAATGTTAGACTGGTCAATTAAACGTCGAACTAAACTATAGCCATTAGAATGGATACCGCTCGATGCTAGGCCAATAACTACATCATCCGTTTTAACGTTAGAGCCATCAATGTAGTCAGATTTTTCAACTGCTCCTACTGCAAAACCAGCAACGTCGTATTCACCTTCACCATACATCTCACCCATCTCAGCTGTTTCGCCACCGATTAAAGCAGTATTGGTCGCTTCACAACCATCACTAATACCTTTAACAATTTGTTCTATCGTTTCTGGTACTACTTTATTCGCTGCGATATAATCTAGAAAGTATAAAGGTTCTGCTCCTGTAGTTAAAATGTCATTTACACACATTGCTACTGCATCAATACCAATTGTGTCGTGACGGTCATGATCAATTGCTAATTTAAGTTTTGTACCAACACCATCCGTGCCTGATACTAAAACTGGTGCTTTCATACCTAATTGTGATAAATCAAATGTTGCACCAAATCCACCTAAGCCACCTAAAACTTCTTTACGCATTGTGCGCTCAACGTGACTAGACATTCTTTTTACAGCTTCATATCCTGCTTCAATATCTACGCCTGCTTTTTTATACGAATCAGCCATTGGTTACACTCCTCTTCTTTTCAGTTCTTTTGCTTCTGGTAGTTGATGGTCTACGATTTCTATTGGGTAGTTTCCTGTAAAGCACGCATCACACTCACCTTTAGAGTCAAAACTTCTAAATACGTCATGCATACCTTCAACTGATAAATAAGTTAAAGAATCCGCACCTATCATTTCTTTAATTTCATCTACTGAATATTGCGCCGCCATGAGTTCTGCGTGCGTTGATACATCAATACCGTAATAACATGGATCTTTTAATGGAGGTGATGAGATACCCATGTGTACTTCTTTAGCTCCTGCATTTTTTAAAGCTTTAACAATATATTTACTTGTTGTGCCACGTACGATTGAATCATCAATCACTACTACACGCTTACCTTCAATAACGTCTCTAATCGGAGCATGCTTCATACGCACTTGACGTTCACGCACTGATTGGTCTGGTGTAATAAATGTCCGCCCAATGTATCGATTTTTAAGTAAACCTTGCTCGTTAGGTATACCTGTTTGTTCTGAAAATCCTTTTGCTGCTTGCAAGGAAGAATCTGGAACACCAATCACAATATCAGCATCGACACCCATTTCTTCAGCAAGACGACGGCCTAAAGCTTTTCTCACATTATAAATAGAATGTTTGTGGAATTCTGAATCAGGTCGTGCAAAATACACATATTCCATTGAACACATACGGTGACCAATATCTGAAGAATACGTATCATAGTCAATATCATGTTCACCATAAAACGTTATTAATTCACCTGGCTCAATATCCCTAATATATTCAGCACCAATTGCAGTAAACGCACAAGTCTCACTAGCAACACAATACGCACCATCTACTTTTCCAAGCATTAATGGGCGCACACCGCGATTATCTCGTGTCACAGTCAATTGATTTTCATTTAAAATCACACAGCTAAATGCACCTTTTACTTGATTTAAAGCTGCTTTTTGATTCGTTTTGATATTTTTAGATTTACCTTTGATTAATAAATGTGCCAATACTTCGGAATCACTTGTCGTTTGGAAGATGCCACCTTCAGATTCTATTGCACGTCGTATTTGTCTTGCATTTGTAAGATTTCCATTATGTGCTAAACCTAAATCACCTTTAGAGTGTTTAAACAAGAAAGGTTGAACATTTGATATTTCACTTGCACCTGTTGTGGCATAACGGACATGACCGATTGCATTGTGATAACCTTCTAAAGATTTCAATTGCTCATCTGAAATAGCTTCAGTTAAGAGGCCCATGCCTCGTGCACCGAATAGTTGTTCACCATTCGAGCACACGATACCAGCACCCTCTTGTCCTCTATGTTGAAGGCTATGCAGCGCCATATACGTTAAATATGCTGCATGTGGATGATTCCATACACCAAAAACTCCGCATTCTTCATTTAGTCCACGGATGTCATGCATGACTCGATTGCCCCTTCCCATTTTTGTTTCAATTCAGATGTACGACGTTCAATGGTGTGATCACTAGATACAACTTTAAAATCATCTGTATCAGTCAATGTACCAATTTCAACGGCACCCTCAATGTTAATATTTTGATCTTTTTTAACAGCGACAACATAACGCCCTTGTGTTTCGCTGAATAATTGTGATTTAGATAAATCTACTTTTGCGTCTAATCCTAAATTATAAAATGCACTCATTCGAGCAAGTGTGACAAGTAAACCACCTTTACCTACAGTTTGTACATGTGAAATAGCACCATTTTGTACTGCTTCACGAATTGCCTCACCTTTTTGTGCTTCATCTTTTAAATCTACTTCAGAAACTTCATGGTTTACTTGACCATATAATAATTTTTCAATTTGACTTCCACCAAAATCACTTTTTGTCTCACCAATCACATATAATCGGTCACCTACACTTGGTGTAAAATCATTTAAATAATCAATATTTTCAATCAATCCGACCATTCCAACAACTGGTGTTGGGAATATAGAAGAAGTTCTTGTTTCGTTATATAAAGAAACATTACCAGACACAACTGGTGTTTCTAAAGTTTCACATGCTTCTGCCATACCACGTGTGGAATCGATAAGCTGTTGATAAATATTTTTCTTCTCAGGTGAACCGTAGTTAAGACAGTCTGTCATTGCTAAAGGTTTGGCACCTACTGCAATTAAATTACGATATGCTTCAGCAACTACCATTTTTCCACCTTCATAAGGATCGTTAAAGACATAACGCGCTTCCCCATCAATAGTTGATGCAATCGCTTTATTTGTTCCTTCTACACGTACAACAGAAGCCTGTAGTCCAGGTTTAACAACAGTATTTGCACCTACTTGTTGATCGTATTGGTTATAAAGATAGCGTTTTGACGCGATTGTTGGATGTGTCAGTAAACGTTCAAAAACATCTTCAACATCTATATCATCGTATTGATTCGCTGGCTTGTTATGTTCTAATTTTTCACCTTCTAAAATATATACAGGTGCTTCATCAGCTAATGGTTCGACAGGAATATCTGCAAATGTTTCGCCTTCATATGTTAAAAGGAAGCGATTGTCATCGGTAACTTGTCCAATTACAGCACTATCTAATTCATGTTTATCAAAAAGGTCTAAAAACTTTTGTTCTGTTCCTTTCTCTACGACAAGTAACATACGCTCTTGCGTCTCAGATAACATCATTTCATAGGGCGAAATACCTTTTTCACGTACTGGTACTTTCTCTAATTCAAGGTGAATACCACTACCGCCTTTAGCTGCCATTTCAGATGAAGATGATGTTAAACCAGCAGCACCCATATCTTGAATACCTACAAGCTCTTTATAAGTAATCGCCTCAAGTGTAGCTTCCATTAATTTTTTCCCTACAAATGGGTCGCCAATTTGTACAGATGGACGTTTGTTTTCACTTTCTTCTGTGAGCTCTTCTGACGCAAATGTCGCACCGTGGATGCCGTCACGTCCAGTTTTAAGGCCAACATAAATGACTGAGTTACCAGCACCTTTAGCAGTACCCTTTTGGATCATATCGTGATCAATAACACCCACACACATTGCATTGACTAGCGGGTTGCCATCGTAACGTTCATCAAACTCGATTTCACCTGCAGTTGTTGGAATTCCAATACAGTTACCATAGCCACCGATACCTGCTACAACACCACGTAATAAACGACGGTTTGTTTTTTCAGTAAGTTCACCAAAACGTAAACTGTTTAATAAATTAATTGGTCTTGCACCAATCGATACGATGTCGCGAATGATACCGCCAACACCTGTTGCAGCACCTTGATACGGTTCAATCGCTGAAGGGTGGTTATGAGATTCAACTTTAAATACCACTGCTTGTTTATCGCCAATATCAACTACTCCTGCACCTTCACCAGGTCCCATTAATACATGCTCACCTGTCGTTGGGAATTGTTTCAAGAAAGGTTTAGAGTGTTTATATGAGCAATGCTCACTCCACATTACAGAGAAAATTCCAGTTTCTGTAAAATTTGGATCGCGACCCAAAATAGATTGGACTTTTTCAAATTCTGAATCACTTAACCCCATATCACGATAAAGTTTTTCTAACTTCACTTCTTCTGCAGTCGGTTCTAAAAATTTAGGCATTTTGTTCCCTCCAACTTTTTACCATTGATTCGAATAATTTAACACCATTGTCTGTACCTAATATTTTCTCTAACGCACGCTCAGGATGCGGCATCATTCCACAAACATTTCCTTTTTCATTCACAATACCCGCAATGTCGTCATAAGATCCATTAGGATTATCCGCATACTTTAGAATAATTTGATTATTCTCAACTAATTGATTATACATTTCTTCTGTACAATAATAATGACCTTCACCATGAGCAACTGGGTAAACCACTTCTTCTCCTTCACCATATAAGTTTGTAAAAGGAGTTTGATTATTTACTACATTTAATACTTCATTACGACTTACAAATAAATGAGAGTCATTATGCAATAAAGCACCAGGGAGCAATCCTATTTCTGTTAAAATTTGAAAACCATTACATACCCCTAACACTGGTTTCCCTTCTTCAGCTAAACGTTTAACCTCTTTAATAACTGGCGCAACACTTGCTACCGCACCTGATCGTAAATAATCTCCAAATGAAAATCCACCAGGGATTAATACCCCATCAAAACCTTCTAAAGACTCTTTACGATAGTCTACATATTCTGCATCTACACCTGATTTAATTGCCGCATTGTACATATCACGGTCACAATTAGATCCAGGAAATCTAAGGACAGCAAACTTCATTTTATGCATTCTCCTTTTCATCCAAAACTTTATAGCTGTATTCTTCAATCACTGTATTCGCAAATAACTTTTCACTTAGTGTTGTGATCACATTATGAACCGCTTCATCAGTCGCTTCATCTATAGTCATGTAGAGGACTTTACCAACTCGGATATCGTTAACTTGCTCATATCCTAAGTCATGCACAGCTCTATTTAAAGCTTGACCTTGTGTATCTAAAACTTGTGGTTGTAATGTAACGTGTAATTCGATTGTTTTCATGATTAGATTTCCTCCAATTTATTTAAAAATGTTTGATATGTTTCAATTAAAGATCCTGTATCTTCTCTATATACGTCTTTATCAAAGTTTTCGTGTGTTTTTTCATCCCATATGCGACACGTATCTGGTGAAATTTCATCCGCTAATAAAATTTGACCTTGTGCATCTTTTCCAAATTCAATTTTATAATCCACTAAGATTAATCCCATTGATTGCATCAACTTAACAAGTGCTTTATTAACTTGTAATGCTTTTGATTTAATTTGCGCAATTTCAGCATCATTTGCAATATTTAACAATTTAATATGATCTTCTGTGATAAGTGGGTCATTTAAATCATCATTCTTATAGAAAAACTCTACAAGTGGTTGTTCAAAGCGCATGCCTTTTTCGAATCCTAGACGTTTTGTAATTGATCCTGCTGCAACATTTCGAACGACAACCTCTAAAGGAATAATGTCTACTGCTTTAACTAACTGTTCTGTTTCAGAAAGTTGCTTAATAAAATGGCTCTCGACACCTTCTTGATGAACATAATCAAATATTTTTGATGTAATTTGATTATTTAACTTTCCTTTACCGATCATTTGATCTTTTTTTGCGCCATTACCTGCTGTTACTTCATCTTTATACTCAATACGTAACGCTTCAGGATTTTCAGTAGTGTAAACTCTTTTTGCTTTACCTTCATATAATAAACTCATTATTCCTTGTCTCTCCCTTCAAACGTTTCAAGCATACGTTGTTCTGTTTGATTTACATCATTTGTAAGTAGCGTCATATGTCCCATCTTTCTTAAAGGTTTACGCTCTGTTTTACCATAGATATGAACATGCCATTCTGGATGATTGTAAAATTCATTTTCAAGTAAATCTAAATCTTTACCTAATAGGTTCATCATCACTGCTGGTTTTAACAGTTCAATCTGATTCGGTAACTGCTGTCCTGTTACAGCTAAAATATGTGTATCAAACTGCGAATAATCACATGCTTCTATCGAATAATGTCCGGAATTATGTGGTCTAGGGGCAATTTCATTCACATAAAGATGATCGGATTGATCAATAAAAAACTCTACTGTAAATGTCCCTACGAAGTGAATTGCTTTTGCAATTTTTTCAACTTCTTGACGCGCTTCTAATTCCTTGTCGGAACGAGCAGGTACTATCGTTTTAAATAAAATCTGATCTCGATGTTCATTTTCTTGAAGAGGGAAAAATATAGTTTGTGCATCCTTACCAATCGTCACTGTTAACGAAACTTCTTTCTTTAAATCTAAAAATTGTTCGGCTACACATTCTTGATTAGAAATAAGTTGATATGCTTCATCAAACTGCTCAGAAGACTGTACTAGAATTTGGCCTTTTCCATCATAGCCTCCAAAACGCGTTTTGAGCATAAATGGAAAACCTAACTCATCAGCTGCTTGTGTTAAATCCGCTTCATTTGTAACCTGAATAAAAGGGACAACATGCGCACCTGCTTTTTGTAGCGACTGTTTTTCTGTTAGTCGATCTTGAAGTAATTGAATCGCTTGATAGCCTTGAGGTACGTTATACTGGTCAACTAATTGTTTTAATTGTTCAGCTGCAATATTTTCAAACTCATATGTGATGACATCTGACAATGTCCCTAACTCTTTTAAAGCATCCATATCATCATACGCTGCCTCTATAAATTGATGTGCGACATTTTGACATGGACACTCTGGGTCTGGGTCTAATACGACAACACGAAATCCCATTTTTTGTGCAGATTGTGCCATCATCTTACCGAGTTGGCCACCTCCGATAATGCCAATCGTTTGTCCAAACTTTAATTTATTGAAGTTCATCTTGCATAGCCTCCACTTTGTCCACTAAAGACTTCTCATATGACTCTAAACGTTGTTGTACTTTCTCATTTGTCATACCTATCATTCGTGTTGCTAAGATACCAGCATTTTTAGCACCTGCTTTACCAATTGCAGTTGTAGCTACTGGTATACCTCCCGGCATTTGAACAATGGATAATAATGAATCTAATCCTTTTAAACTTTTGGATTCAATTGGTACGCCTATAACAGGTAGTGTTGTCATAGATGCAACCATTCCTGGTAAATGTGCTGCTCCACCTGCTCCTGCGATAATAATTGAATATCCATTTTGGCGTGCTTCAGATGCAAATGAGACCATCGTGTGTGGCGTACGATGTGCTGAAACAACCTTTTTATCGTACGGGATATCAAATGTTTCTAACATGTCACACGCTTCACGCATAATGTCCCAATCTGAAGAACTCCCCATGATGACAGCTACCTTCACTTATGAACACCCTTTCAAAAATTTGAAATTTAATGATTAATCGATGTATATTACAGGTATAGCATAACAAGGATAGATGCTTTTTTCAATGCAAAAATCGAACTTTACTAAGTAAAATAACTTTATATTTCGTATTTTACTAAAATATTGGTATCATTTGATATGTACCATTCGTAAAGTTTGAATTAATCAAAGGAGGATATTTTTTATGAGTGCAAAAATTTTAGACGGCAAACAAATTGCTAAAGATTACAGACAAGGACTACAAGATGAAGTAGAAAAACTAAAAGAAAAAGGGTACACACCAAAACTTTCTGTTATTCTTGTAGGTAATGACGGCGCAAGTCAAAGTTATGTACGTTCTAAAAAGAAAGCAGCAGAAAAAATCGGTATGATTTCAGAAGTGATTCATTTAGATGAAGATACATCTGAAGCTGATGTTTTAAAAGAATTAGATCGTTTAAACAACGATGACACTGTTAGTGGTATTCTAGTGCAAGTACCATTACCAAAACAAGTTGACGAGCAAAAAGTATTAGATGCGATCGATCCTGATAAAGATGTTGATGGTTTCCATCCTATTAATATCGGACGCTTATATTTAGATGAAGCTAAATTAATCCCTTGTACGCCACTTGGTGTAATGGAACTTTTAAAACATGCTGATATCGATTTAGAAGGCAAAGATGCTGTAGTGATTGGTCGTAGCCATATTGTCGGTCAACCTGTAGCTAAACTTTTAACTCAAAAAAATGCAACAGTTACTGTACTACATTCACGTAGTCAAAATGTACGCGAACACCTTAAAAATGCAGATGTTATTGTAAGTGCTGTAGGTCGTCCAGGTATGGTAACTAAAGACGATGTTAAAGAAGGTGCTGTAGTGATTGATGTTGGTAATACACCAGATGAAAACGGAAAACTTAAAGGGGACGTTGAATACGACGAAGTTAAAGAAATCGCTGGTGCAATTACTCCTGTACCAGGCGGTGTAGGTCCAATGACTATTACTATGGTTTTAAATAACACTCTCATTGCTGAAAAAATGCGTCGTGGTCTTGAATAATAAAGTTAAACACCGCTAAGGAGAACCTTGGCGGTGTTTTTTGATTGACTATGTTATTTTGTATTATACATCAACACTTAGACGAGGAACGAATGTCTCAAAATGAATTTGATTTTCACTAACGTTTAGTGACTCTAATTCTTTAATCATAGATTTTAAGAAAGGTGTGCCTCCGCAAATATAAACCTCAGTATCGTCTAAAAGATATGATTTAAGTTCATTTGCTTCTAGATATCCTTCTTTATCACGTAAATGAACATGTAATGATGCATTTGTGTTTTCATCAGTAATTGATTTTAAAGTTTCCTCAAAAGCAACATCCTCTTTAGAAGCGGCTACATTGATAAATTGTGATTTAGGACTTTCTTTAGCTGCTTTTCGATACATTGAAACAAGTGGTGTAACCCCTACTCCAGATCCTAAGAATAGCTGAGGTTTATCCACTTGATGTACTCTAAAGCCACCAACAGGTGCAGATAAATTAATTAAGTCGCCTTCTTTAAACTCATCATGGAGGATAGTTGAAACTTCACCTTCATGACCCTCACTTGCTTCACGACGTACACCGAATGTTAAAAATCCTTGCCCACCGTCAACTATAGAATAGTGACGTTTCGCACGGTATGGCAATTTATCACTCGAAACATCTACTGTAATATATTCACCTGGTTCATATTGGCTGAAATCATATTCATCTGAAACTACTGTAAAAGCTTTAATATTATGCGTAATATCTTCAATTTTTTCAATTTTAAATGGTTTAAAGCCTTGCCACATCATGTTCGCATAAATTTCTTTTTCAATACCAATAAAAGCATCAGCGATAACACCATATGCTTTTGCCCATGTTTTGATAATTGGATGATTTTCATCAATTCCTACAACATCTTGAATCGCAGCGAGTAAGTTTTCACCTACAATTGGATAGTGTTCTTCTCGTACATCAAGAGCACAATGTTTATAACCAATTTCTTTAACAATAGGTACAATTGGCGTAAAGTCTTCAATATTCATTGCTGCTGCTAAAACAGAATGCGCTAAAGCCGTAGATTGAAAACCTTTCTTTTGGTTCGTTTGATTAAACATATTGCGTAATTCAGGGTGTTGCGTAAACATTCTGTTATAAAACTTTGAAGTTATTTCTGTCCCTTTTTCTTTCAATACTGGAACTGTTTCTAAAATAATTCCTTTTTCTTCTTGCGTTAACATACAATCACTCCTGTAGTAATGATTAGCTTTTTATATAATCTTATAACACAATTAATATAAGATGAAACGACCTGTTATATCCGTTTTAAATAATCTCAAATTTGCATTTTAAAAACTAGATGTTCCACGCTATATTTGAGTTATAAGATAATACACTTTTATTAAGTTTTTAAAGATGATAGGTCTTTCGAATGATTTTTTTCATAGCGCCCCGATATATAATACTTAATGATGATACATAGAAGGAGGAGAAAGGATCTTATGAAAAAAATACTTCAATCATTATCAGCAATAGGTGTCTCCGCTACACTTGTTACTCCTCACCTTAGCGCTGAAGCCACAACTAACACCATTCCTTCAATAAAGGGAGCTGACCACCTCACACTAAAAGTCGGTCAATCTTACCATCCACTAGAAGGTGTTTCAGCTTATGATAAAGAAGACGGCGACCTTACTGATAAGATACAGGTTAATGGTTTTGTCGATACTTCCACACGCGGTATCTATCAATTAGAATATAAAGTTATTGATTCTGATGGTGCCACTCAGACTTCAACGCGCACAATTGAAGTTGTAGAAAGTGAATCCAACTAAATTGAAGTAACGTTATATTGGGGTTGAGATGTTGTTCATAAATATTTAAAATGACTACTTTTAAATTATCTCAACCTCTTTACTATTATCTTTTAATTTACCTGACCATCTTTTCATCAAAAGTATAACGCTCAATTCTCTCTTTGTGTATGAGTATATTCCCTATAATCACTTATAAAACTCCCTTTAACTGACGAACAAATGGTCAAAAAAACTATTTTTACATCAAATTCCTTCATTAATGTTACACTATTTCAGTTTTCACAAAATGTACACATAATTTTAATAATCTTTTAAACCCTTGCTATCCCTAGAGTCTCAAGGGTTCTCTCTAATTTTTTAATATATTTTATTAAAATGCCCCTTGTAAATATTACATATTATTTTAAAATTAATGTAAGCCCTACAATTGTAGTATTAGGAGGTCAATAAAGTGTCAAAATTTAAGTCTATACTTCTTGCAGTTGGAACACTATTTTTACTTGCGGGCTGTTCTAACATGGAAGTTCTTAACCCAAAAGGGCCAATGGCTTACGATTCAAGATTTTTGATTGTATACTCAATTATCTTTATGGTAGCCATTGTTGTCGTAGTACTTATTTTATTCGCTATTTTTACGTATAAGTATCGCTACACGAATAATCGCGAATCAGGTAAAGTACATCACAGTGTTTTACTTGAAACAGTATGGTTCATTATCCCTGTAATTATCTTAATTGCATTAATGATTCCAACTGTTCGATCATTGTACCTTTATGAAGAACCACCAAAATCTGAAGATGATCCTATGGTCATTTACGCAGTGAGCGGTGGATACAAATGGTTCTTTGCTTATCCTGAAGAAAAAATCGAAACGGTTAACCATTTAACTATTCCAGTTGATCGTCCGGTTACTTTTAAACTTCAAGCAATGGATACAATGACAAGTTTCTGGGTCCCACAACTTGGTGGTCAAAAATATGCTATGACTGCTATGACTATGCAATGGACTTATGAAGCACATGAAGAAGGAACATACCGTGGTCGTAACTCAAACTTCAACGGTGAAGGCTTCTCTAGACATACATTTAATGTAGATGCAGTAAGCCAAAGTGAGTATGATCAATGGGTAAAAGAAGCACAATCAAAACCAACACTTTCTCAAGATACATTTGATAAGCAACTTTTACCAATCACTAAAAATAAAGCGTTGACATTTAGTGGTACACATATGGATTTCGTAGATCCAGCAGCTGATCCTGAGTATATCTTCTATGCTTATGATCGTTTCAACTATGAGCCTAAAGATCCAAACTTCTATGACGATACAAAAGGTGTATTAGATAAACCAAAAAAACCAGCTCGTCAACCACAAGTCACAAATGTTAACTACGAACGTCATGGTATGAAGATTAATCTTCTGAAAAACGATGAACCGTACAACAACGAGTTCAAAAAAGAAGAAGCACATACTATGGACGAAATGGAGTCTATGCAAAAAGGTGCTAAAGAAGAAGCACATGAAAGCGGAGGTGGACATTAATGTTGGACTTTCCATGGAATGAGCTTTTAGTAAAAGGTAACTGGATGATTACAATGGCTCAGATTGGTGCGCCTTTCTTAGTTATTGGTGTCATCGCTGCTATCACATACTTTAAGCTTTGGGGATATTTATATAAGGAATGGTTCACGTCGGTCGACCACAAAAAAATTGGGCTTATGTACTTAATTTGTGCAGTTTTAATGTTCGTACGTGGTGGTATTGACGCACTACTTATTCGTATTCAATTAGCTGTACCAAACAACCCATTCTTAAGCTCAAATCACTACAACGAGATTTTCTCAACTCACGGTGTAATCATGATTATATTCATGGCGATGCCTTTAGTTATTGGTTTAATGAATATCATTATTCCATTACAAATTGGTGCACGTGACGTTGCATTCCCAGTATTAAATAATATTAGTTTCTGGTTATTCGTAGCAGGTATGTTACTATTCAATATTTCATTTATTATTGGTGGCTCTCCTGCTGCTGGTTGGACAAACTATGCACCTCTTGCAGGTGAGTTTAGTCCAGGACCTGGTGTAAACTATTACTTAATTGCAATTCAAATTGCTGGTCTCGGCACATTGGCAACTGGTGTTAACTTCTTCGTAACAATTATGCGACTAAAAACACCTTCAATGACATTCATGCAAATGCCGATGTTTGTTGTGACTACATTTGTAACAATGCTAATCATTATTTTAGCATTCCCACCATTAACAGTTGCATTAGCACTTATGACTACTGACAGAATCTTTGACACTGCATTCTTTACAGTAGCAAATGGTGGTATGCCAATGCTATGGGCAAACTTCTTCTGGGTATGGGGGCACCCTGAAGTTTATATCCTTGTATTACCAGCATTCGGTATTTATTCAGAAATTATTCCAACGTTTGCACGTAAACGTTTATTCGGACATCAAAGTATGGTATGGGCAACTGGTGGTATCGCATTCTTAAGTTTCTTAGTTTGGGTTCACCACTTCTATACAATGGGTAACGGTGCACTCGTTAACTCATTCTTCTCAATTACAACAATGTTAATTGCCGTACCAACAGGTGTTAAAATCTTTAACTGGTTATTTACGTTACACAAAGGACGTATTACATTTGAATCACCAATGCTATTCTCATTAGCATTCATTCCGAACTTCGTTATCGGTGGTGTAACTGGTGTTATGTTAGCGATGGCGTCAGCTGACTATCAATACCATAATACTTACTTCTTAGTTTCACACTTCCACTACACAATTGTAGCGGGTGTTGTATTTGCAGCGTTTGCAGCTATGATTTTCTGGTATCCAAAAGCAATGGGATACAAGCTATTTGAAAAACCAAACAAATGGTTCTTCTGGATCTTTATGATTGGTTTCAATGTGACATTCTTACCTCAGTACATTTTAGGTCTTGACGGAATGCCACGTCGTTTATACACTTACATGCCTGAAGATGGTTGGTACTTATTAAACCTTATTTCATCTATCGGTGCAGCATTAATGGCAATTGGTTTCTTAATCTTTGTTGGTAATATCGTCTACAGTCATATTAAAGCACCACGTGAAGCAACTGGTGATAACTGGAATGGTCTAGGTCGTGGTTTAGAGTGGTCAACTGCTTCAGCAATTCCACCTAAATACAACTTTGCGATTACTCCAGATTGGGACGATATCGATTCATTCGTTGAAATGAAAGCACAAGGTCGTCACTACTTAGATAATCACAATTATAGTGACATTCATATGCCTAACAATACTCATATTGGATTCTGGATGGGTCTCTTCTTCTTAATTGGCGGTTTCTTCTTAGTATTCGAGACAATCTTACCAGCTATCCTTTCATTAGTAGGTATCTTTGGTCTTATGCTTTGGAGAAGTTTCCAACAAGATCATGGTTACCATATTCCAGCAAGTGAAGTTGCTGAAACAGAAGCACGTTTAAGAAAAGCACGTCAAGAAGAAAGGGAGGCAATGAGCCATGAGTCATAATGTTAATACAATTGATTCACGTACGCATGAAGGAAATTTAAATAAGCTCGGTTTCTGGATCTTCCTTACAGCTGAATTTGCCCTTTTCGGTACGCTTTTCGCAACACTATTAACACTACAACACGGTGGTGGCTACGGTGGTATGATGACTACCGAGTTGTTTGAATTACCACTTGTATTAATAATGACTTTCTTACTTTTAGCAAGTTCATATACTTGTGGTATTGCGATTTACTTTATGCGTCAAGAAAAGAAAAATTTATTAATGATTTGGATGATCATTACAGTACTACTTGGTGTTGGTTTCGTTGGATTTGAAATCTATGAGTTTGCGCATTACGCTCATGAAGGTGCTAACCCAACAGTAGGGTCGTACTGGTCTAGTTTCTTTATCTTACTAGGTACACACGGTGCCCACGTTTCACTTGGTATTGTTTGGATTACTGGTTTAATCATTCAAGTGGCAACACGTGGATTAAACAAATTTAATGCACCTAAATTATTTATAGCAAGTTTATACTGGCACTTTTTAGATGTTGTTTGGGTTTTCATCTTTACTGCCGTATATATGATAGGGATGGTGTATAGCGGATGAATACAATAGTTAAACATACAATCGGCTTTATTGCCTCAATCATTTTAACGTTACTCGCAGTATTCGTGACTCTTTACACATCAATGGCACTTAATGCTAAAATTACAATTATTTTTGGATTTGCATTCATCCAAGCTTTCCTTCAACTTCTTATGTTCATGCATTTAACTGAAGGTAAAGATGGTCGCTTACAACTTGCAAAAGTTATTTTCGCGATTATCATTACAATCGTTATTGTTGTCGGAACTTACTGGGTAATGCAAGGTGGACACAGTTCTCACCTATAATCATCCTGAAAAAAGCACTTGTGTTTAAACGACACAAGTGCTTTTCTTATACTTTTAAATCCGATTACAACTCTCTTCATTTAGGAGGCTGAAATTATGAAAAGACCTATTATTATAGATACTGATCCAGGTATAGATGATGCTGCTGCTATTGCTTTTGCGCTACATCATCCTAAGTTAGAGGTTAAGTTAATCTCAACTGTTCATGGCAATGTAAATGTGCATCAGACAACGCGTAATGCATTAAAACTCTTACAATTTTTTAGTCAATCTATCCCAGTGGTTCAAGGTCAAGCTACTCCCCTTTTACGTAAAGCCATTCATGCACCTCATGTTCATGGTGATAATGGATTAGCTGGATTCAACTTCGAAGAACCAACCACAACAACACAGGATGGTAACCCGTTACTTATAATGAGAGACACTATATTAAACTCGCCTCAACCTATCACACTCGTTCCTATCGGCCCATTAACTAACATTGCATTACTTTTAAAATCATTTCCAGAAGTACATCATCATATCGAATCGATTGTACTGATGGGCGGCAGTATAGGTAAGGGTAATGTGACAGAAGCAGCTGAATTCAATATATATGCCGATCCTGAAGCAGCGCATATCGTATTTTCTTTAGACATTCCGATTACAATGATTGGTTTAGACATTGTGCGCAAAAGTCAATTACCTTTTACATTACTACCTCAAATGAAAGAAATGAACCAAACAGGAAATATGTTATTCAACTTATTCAAACACTATCGTAATGAATCTTTAAAATATGGGTTAAATATATATGATGCATACACCATTATGTATTTATGTTATCCGGACCAATTTGAAACAGATTTCGCTCATGTCAGTGTTGAACTTAATGATTCTACATTATTAGGCCGAACTTATGTTGATTTTAATCATCCAGAAAAATCAGTAAACGTATTAACGTATATACACCATGATACCTTTGTTAAATACTTCACGGCATTATTGAAATACTGTCCATAAATTCAAGTATTAACAATTTGAATATCAAAAAAGAGGAATGGCTTTGAGTCATTCCCCTTCTTATTCCTATACTTAATTATCAGTTGAGATGATATCGCCAGATTTAGCGTCAAGTTTAACTTCTTTTTCATCTGTACCATCTAATAATTCAATTTCATATACGAATTGATTATCATCATGGCCTAATTTCCATTTTTTCAAATCACCTGAGACTTCGTCTTGAGCTTTTTTCACAGCGTCTTCATATTTGATTGCGTCATCATATTTAATTGTTTTCTCGTTATCATTATCGTCATCAGTGTCTTTATCAGTATTGATTACTTTATTGTCGGCATCTGAAACTTTAACTTCGCCTTCATCATTACCATTGACTAAGTCTATCTCATAGATCCATTCGCCATTATCTTTTTTATATTCGATGCTTGTTACATCGCCATCAAATGAATCTTTAGCTGTCTTCACAGCATCATTTGGTTCAGTCTTGACATCATTTACTGCGATAGTACGATCATTATTTGATGCATTTTTGTTTGTGTCATTATCAGTGTCTGTGTCATCATCTTTGTTTTGATCATCCTTGTCTTTAGAATTCTCGTTATTAGACTTGTCTGTTTGTTCAGTTTGATTATTAGATTGGTTGTTATCAGCATCTTTATTATCAGTATCGTTATCATTACCACACGCTGCTAACACAATCCCTGCTGATAATAATAAACCTAAAATCTTATACTTCATACATAAACCCTCCAACTTAATATTTTCTTTACATTATCTTTATACCCACTTCACAAAAAAAGTATTTATAAATAAATGCTTTTAAACATATTTTATGGAAAGACTCTTACTTTAACTGCGTATTTAGTTTTCCAATAACAGATGTAGATGGTTCTAAATTGCGATACACTTCAAGTAATTTTGCTTTTTCATTTTGCCAATTATATATTTGCTTTGCTGATTCTGTATTCTGTTTGAATGTTTGATATAATTCTTTATCATTAAGTAAAGTATTTACAGCATCAACAATATTTTGCACGTGATGTGGATCAATTGAAATTCCAACTTTATTATCTTCGACCACTTTTTTAATTTCTGGGAAGTTACTAGCCACTACCGGAACATGTGCCATAATGTATTCAAATAGCTTATTTGAGCTTGCTGAATAATGATTAAAACAAATATCTTGTAACACTTGAAAACCTAAATAAGCTTCGCGCGTTATACTTGGTAATTCTTGGAATGGCACTTTATCTAAAAAGTAGATACGATCTTTCGCAGGCGATTGCTCCGCTTGTGCTTTTAAAGGTTCAGTCAATTTACCTGCACCAATGAATACTAATACCCCTTCTTGAATTAACGGCATAGCTTCGATTAGTTTTTCAAGTCCTCTTCCTTGTTGTAAGCCTCCTTGGTATAATAGTATCTTTTCATCAGGAGCAATTCCTAATTTCTGATGTAAATCTATCTTTTTACGTTGCTCAATATCATATAACTCTGAGTAATTATAAAGCGTTTTAGGATAAAAGCCATATAATGTTTCATTATGTTTCGCACGTGTATGATTTTCTACCATCATTTCATCTACAAAGTGTAATAAGAAACG
Source organism: Staphylococcus canis (assembly GCF_016238445.1). Lineage (GTDB taxonomy): Bacteria > Bacillota > Bacilli > Staphylococcales > Staphylococcaceae > Staphylococcus > Staphylococcus canis. Next base: position 26,079 of record NZ_JABANU010000016.1, on the reverse strand, counting down.
TTCAATTTTCTTAATTCGTTGAGGATTATAACCTGTACGATCCGATTGTACTTCGTGACTATCATAAATTAATGGCTTAGGCTTAAGTCTTAATTTTGCACAAACAATACCTTGTGGTAACGTATTTAAATCGTTGGAATGATAAATATCTGGATTTATAAGGTAGCCCTTTACAATCATTCTTGCAATAATAGCACTATTTACGATAAATTTTCGGACTTTACGTATTTTAATAGATGCTGCACCCGCAAGTAACATAATGAGATAACTACTTAAAATCATAAAATTAACATAGAATAGGCCAATAGCAATACTCACAGACACACCGCCAACAACGAGCAAAAATTTCTTTCCGTAGTCTGAGTATGCTTGTAGTAGCCAAGGATAACGTTTTACTCGGTGTACTCTAAATCGTTCTTGTACTTTTTCATATGCTTGTATCGCCGGGTTTTTAGGGTCATTAATTGCAATTAAATCAACATCATATCCCGCTTCAGCTAAAGCTGTACATTCACGATTAACACGCGCATCATTTGTAAAGTGATTCCATACAAACATGCCCACTTTTTTCATAATATCATCAGCTTCCTTGTTTTAATTTAAAAAAATCCTAATTGCCATAAAATACTTATAATAAACAATGTTAATGAACCTAAAACAGGTATAAAAGAAGTCCAATGCACACGATCATATTCAGAAGTGGTAATGGTATCACTTCTTTGTTGTTGTAATCTTAGCATTTTTCTCTTATATGCTAACTGCCCTGCTTTATCTCTAGCCTTAAATCCTCTAATTAAGGTGTTATATCTATTCACGACATAGTTAACATCACCGTATTCTATCATTTGTCCATAGTGTATCCATATCGCTTTATCACATAAATTTTTAATTTGAGCAGCAGAATGTGAAACAAAGAAGATTGTTTTCCCTTCTCTTTGTAATTCTTTCATTTTAGCAATACATTTGTTGGCGAACGTTTCATCACCTACTGATAAAGCCTCATCTACTATAAGTACATCGGGATTAGTATGAATTGCGATAGAAAAACCTAATCTCGCTTTCATACCGCTCGAATAGTTTTTAATAGGTTGATAAATAAATTCATCTAACTCTGAAAATGCAACAATATCATCAAAAATTGCTTTAATTTCACTAGAGGACATGCCATGCATTAAACATTTATAACGAATGTTTTCCTCACCTGTAAAGTCGTTTTTTAATCCCGCAGATATAGCTATTAACGATGATTTACCTTTTATATCAACATAACCTTCAGAAGGTAAAAGCACTTCTCCAAGTATGTTAGAAAGCGTAGATTTACCAGACCCATTTAATCCTATTAATCCTACTGACATCCCTTCTTCAACTTCAAATGAAACATCATGTAATGCATAATATGGTTTAGGCTTATAAAAATAGCCAAAAGATAGCAAAGATATGATTTTACTAATTTTACTGTTATTCAAATCATAAATTTTAGAAACTTTATCAACTTTTACTTTGTAAGTCATTACATCACCTTTTTACTTACTCAAAGATTAAAGCGAGAAGCAAAACCTTTAATTTTTTTAAAGTTATCTATATAGTGTTCATAATCACTCATACGTGTTCTTAAGATATCTTCATCCCTATCCATAATACTATTTTCTTCCGTAAATGCCCAAACTTTTCTGCCACTACCTTTATAATCACTCAATTTTGAAGGAATATAAGGATTAAGCGGTTTAATTCCTATAGTATGTGCATCAAATAATAATAAACCATCAAACATAGTAGTAATATTTAAAAATTCAAAATACCCTACTAGTGGGTGTAGTATAATGTATTCTTTGAAATCACTCGCTTGATATAATCTTTTGACCGTACCATTGATATTTGTAAAACAATGAATTTTAAAATTTGTTTCTCCAGCAATTTCAAGATATTTACAAACCAATTCAATTTCATTAAAGCCTCTAGTCGCGTAAAAGTTTCCAAAATATCCTAAATTAACGTAATCTGGTGAAACTTGATAATTAGAAATGACCTTTCTGTAGTCCTCTTTTAATGGTATTGGGTGTCGTGAAATCACTGCACGTTCTCGTATAGAATTTTTAATTGTTTCATCAAAACGCTCAATCATATACTCTAGTTGATTTTCATTAGTAAAAATCAACTCATTAGCATGAGAGAGTGCTAATAATTCACACACATTGAACACATTATCATCTACAAGTTCTCTTAGATTAGGTTTAATTTGTTGTTTTACTGTTTCTAAATATATTTCATCTGTGATAGGTGCATAGCGTAAATCACTTGTCACAGTTGAATGTAGCGGATCTGAAAATTCTGCTCTCCAATAAATTTCAGGATTTGAACGTTTAATTTCAAACGCTAGAAAATGCGACTGAGGAAACATGGCTCTTGAATATAAATTTTGATATACCTTTTGGTTTTGATAAATAACATCTAAACCTTTTTCAGTGAATCCTGAAATACTTTCCCAACTTGAAAAAGCTTGCTTGGCATCTAATAGATAATGAACATCTATCAAGTGTTCTGATAAACTGTTGAGTTTCATATCTTTTTTTCGAATGCGAGACATATTGTTAGAAATAATATCAACAACTTCACCTTTGTCACGTATACGCTTGGCCATTACATTACCACTTGTATCAATGAAAGGTGGAAAGCAATATGCAATGACGAGAGTTTCAGCTTGACCATCATTCAAACGACTAAAATTAAACTGATTCGTATGATTAATGATATAATTTCTGATTTCTTCTCTATCGTCTGCTTCTAAACCGGCCATATACAGTTTGATACTGTCAATTAAAGCATTTGCTTCGTCATTATAACTTAAAGATAAATTAGAGCTTTTGGTTTGCGCATATATCGCATTAATAGTGTCCAAAGCTTGTATAACTTCATGAAATGATGATATATCAATAGTATGTATGCTCTCTTCAGAGTCCTCTAATCTAATGTGAGACACACCTATACTAAAATTACAAACTTCATTAATATAATACTTTATAAATTTATTAATTGTATGGTCGAAACTTAAGTTTCTAACAATGTAAGTCGGATAGATATTAAAACCATTTAGATGATATACAATACTAGATTTCAAATCATTTTTGTTGATCAATACATCCCTTTTGATATCTTCGTGATATAAGGAAAATATACAGTGCGTATACTGAATCTGTTTAATAATGAACTTAAAGGTTTCATTGAAATCACTATTGTCTAAAAATGCTTGAATTTTTGCACTATGACTTAAATCTCTTTCAACAAACTTCACCATATCTTCGCTACGTTTAAACACTAAAATAATCTGATCATAATTAATTACTAAATCTTCAATCTCTGTAAAATCTAAATTATCAATATAATTAATATAAGCAATGCCTTTAGATAAATTTTGTGGACGGAAGGAGGAATTAGTATTAAATAATTCATCAATAAAAGTATGTGTCTTCTTCTTATGTGGTTGTTTCATTGCTTCTAATTGTTCAGGTGTATAAATTTCATTATTTTTCATTTTCTCACCTTCTTCAATAACAGATTAACTGCTTTTTTTATATTCTTCTTATTCAGTCGTTTTTTATAAGTTGACACTTTTTCTAAGTTATCTAACACCATTTCATATTTTAAATATTGCTTCTTATATGTCCAAGCACTTCTTTTAAATTTATGCAATTCTCTAAAAGCATATTGCATTCGTTTATGCGTATATAAATAAACAGCATATAATTCATCATAATCTTCTTTAATTTTTATGAGCTCTTGTTTTAATGCTTTATCATCATATGTTGGAATCTGTTGAGCAATCTCCAATTCTTCCTCAACAGATTTAAATAGTTGATTATTATGATCATGGTTATATTGAACAGTACTTACATCTAAAAATTCTACTTTTAATTTTCCATCTTCAATATAATAAATATTAATTCTCTTACTCTCACTGATTTCTTTGATAACCTGTAATATTTTATTTTTGTGATTCGCCTTCAGATCAAATGATGTGAGGATCATTGCTGTTTTCTTAACAGTTTTTAATAGTTCTTGAACTACTTCCATATCTGATTTGGTGATTGTCTCTTCAAAGTTAAAGATGATTTGATCAAATTCACTCATACTTTGTTTAACTTCTTGCACTGAAGCATTTGACTGATTTTTGAATATTACTGTTAGTGTTGTCTCAGATTTAGATAAATTATTTGATATAATATAATCGTTCATCACTAACTCACTCCATTTAGTAAACTCTAATTTCTTTATCTTTTGATATTTTTTGTTCTCGATTTTGTCTCACGAATCCTTTGATCTTATAGCGGCCAGGTTCTAAATCTAAATTAAAAGTGTTTGAGTGTTGGTACATTAACTTTTCTAATGCTACAGATTCACCTTTTTTATAAATATACAAGGCATATTCCATGTTTTCACCTGAGCTACTGATAATGACATCAACGTTACCTTCTTGCTTTCGATTAACTATAATATCATCAATTTTCAAAGTAGCTGGATTGTTATCTAACAATTCTGCTGTTTCAATCATAATATCTTCTAATTGTTCTTCTAAATATTCATATGCTTTTTTATAATTAATGTTTCCCATCAGTAATCACCTCAACCTCTTTTTCAATCACATTATGAGTTCCAGTTAATTGTTGAATCGAACTTGATGCTTCTCGACTCATTTCTAAAAATTGATCTGGATGCTTAATTAAATAATCAATGTATTCTGCCATTTCTTCAACATTATTTCTTTGAGCTAAAAAGCCACTCTTACCGTGTTGAATAAAATCCGGAATACCACCAATATGATTCGAAATTGGTACAAGTCCTGAACTCATCGCTTCATTTAATGAAACACCTTGAGAGTCATGACGACTTGGCCCTAAGTAAATACCATTTTCAGCATGAATTTTGGAAATTTCAGGTTGTGGTACAAACATTTTATTTAAATTTACATTTTTATAATGTTTTATAGGTTTAGTAATTTGATCAAATAACGGTCCATCACCATATATTGAAAAAGTCAACTTCTTAAAATAACTTTTTTTAGAAAGTAGTTGTATTGTACGAACCGTTAAATCATTCGCATAGTTCTTTGCAGTAAATGGTCTAATAGATAAAATATTGAATCGATCTTCTTCTTTTTTCTCACGATACGGGAAAAGCTTATGATCAATAATATTAGGAATAATATAATATTCCTTTGGTTCCACTCCGACAAATGGATCTACATAGTATTCTTTTAATCCTCTTGAAACATAAATAAATTGAACACGTATATCATCTCTTTGCATTAAATGTCTTAAAAATGCTTGTTGGTACGGATAATGTTCATCTTTTTTACGTAATTGTTCTTTAAGCGCTTTTGGAGACGCAAGATAATTATAATAACGCGTATACCAATTTTCAGCCTCAAATCCATGTAGCCAAACGACAATATCTGGTTTATTTTCAATACGCTCTACTGCATTGAACATTTTGTAGTTAATAAAATGAAATAGTAATTTATCATATTGATGATATAAGAGATGGTTATACAGTTGAGATTCATCCATATACTTAACTCTCACACCATCATATATTTCGTCACGTTTAATCTTCGTTGTAAATACTACTACAGTTACATCAAGGTCACGTGCTATATATTCCTTAACACGTCTATGAACAAATGCATTCGCATATATTTTGTCTTTATTAGGATACGCATTAGTTATGAGTAAATAAGCCATTGTTAAACCTCACTTTTTAGATTTTTTATTTCATTTTCTAATGCTTTATCGACAGGTCTTTTGATACCTTCATATAAAGAGTATAATTTTAAAAACTCCTCAATGACTGGTTGATCTACAACGTTGCTATTTCTAATTCGTTTGATATACCAATTCTTCATGTAGTAATTAAACCTATGATTCATATATACATCTAAATAATTATTTTTCTTCAAAAAACTTATCTTTTCTTTTTCAATTAAAATATACTTTTCAAAAAAAGACTTTGAAATTGTATTAGTCATCGATGTGAGTACTGCAGCATAATAAACATGTATCATTGTATCAATAACTTCCACGTGGTTCGCATTATGCATGATTTCTAGGAAAAATAATGAATCTTGTCCTAATGCACCTGGTACCATTCTGATATTGTTAGATGTAATTAATGATTTTTTCACAATAAGTGCTTGAATGCTTGCAGTTTTAAGTTTCGTCTGTCTTAATAATTCCTGTGTACTGTTCGTTACTTCTGACTGTGCGTAATTTGTAAAATAATGATAGTAATTATGCTCTTGTGTTTTTTCATTATCCACTTTCAACATATTTCCAATAACCATATCTATTTGAGCATTCGATTTGATTCGATGAAGTAACTGATTGATACCATCTCCAACCCACTCGTTGTCTGGATCTAAGAAAGTAATATAGTCACTTTTAGCATTTTGAATCCCAATATTTCTAGGTGTAGATGCACTTCCAGACGCTTCATCTAAATGAATAAGTTGAATATTTGGATAACGTCTATCAAAAAATTTCAAGATCTCTATTGTTGTTTTATCACTAGAACCATCATCTACTAAAATCACTTCAAATCGTTCAAAATCTTTGTTTTTGATAATAGATCTTAAACATTTGTGTTCCAAATGACTACCGTTATTATGGACAGGTACAATAATACTCAATTCAGGTGTTTTCAAATTATGTTCAAGGGGATGATTATCTATGTATGTCTTTCCTAATGTATAACCCTTTCGATAATTTGTAATTCCCGTCTTAAACAACGTTAAGTACTTTGATGAGTATGCATTAACAAATTCGTCATGTATATCACTATTCGTTATAAATTCCACATCCGCATACATCGTAGCAGCTACCATGTTTTTTAAATAATCTGACTCATACTCATGTTGACTACTAAAGTATGTATAGTATGGCGTGGTAATCTGCTCACCTGGTTCACTTATAATAATATTGTCATAACTCTGCCGAGCTACAATAGTTTCAATATCTATATCCGTCGGTTCCTTAATAACAGTAATAGTCGGTTCCTTAAAATCTTTCGCTGTAAATCCTAAGATAATAGCAATATTACGGAGCCACTTGAAATGATTGAAATTCAGCATCATATTTTGAATGCTTGATGATTTCGCACGATCTAATAAAAGTGCATCTAATTCAAGTGTAGGTTGGACATCATTTTCATTAAAAATCATTTGAACTTGTGGAAAGGCCATATTTACAAACGTATTATAATTGGATATTAAAAAATTCCCCATTGCTTGCAATTCAAATACACGATTTGCACACATACTTGATGAATATTTAATTGTATTCAAGTTAATTGCATTAGGATGAAGCTTATGCATCTTCATCGTTTGCTCATGTGTTAATGGCGCAGCTATATATTTTATATAGTTCGACGGAAATTGATATTTTGTCTGATCTAACCACAAATTCCTATCAAATATTGTCAGATCATAATCACTTCTAATTACACCATCAAACAACGTTCTTGTATCATTAATACGCTCTTGATACTTTTGAACCCAAGACCCTGCGAATACCACAGATTGATTTGTATCATGAGACTTATTGATAGGATTATGAATGCTTGGATTAATAGGAAAATGCGTATGATAAACTTGATCATTTCCTATTAATTGACGATATTTTTCTTTGTAGCTCACTTCAGTTGTAATAACAGTTCCAACCTCTTTGGCATGCATTTTAAATACATCAAAATTAACGGGATCCTCTTTATTAAAAAATATAACAGGTATGTTTCTCTTTTTTAAAGATCTGATAAAATATGTTAATTCTTCATATTTTTCACTATTTATATTAGTATTACCTTCCCAGTAACCATCAATCCCTTTCCAAGTCGATGCGATAATGACAAAATCATAATCATCATCTTGACCATTATGGTTAATGTATTTAAGATGACAGGATCCTTCAAGTGCACGATATAAAAAGGTGTCAGCAATAATACCAACCTTATAATTCAAAAATAAGTCTTTTGTTACTATAGCTTCATCAATGTCTATGTCATCGTATACCGAACTCAAGTCACCTTTACCTGTTTGATGAAACACTTTTAAGTAATCAACATATTCCGATAAAAATCCCAGTTGATTTATTTTATAAGTTGCTTCACCAGGATTGATATCCATTATTTCTGATATAGATTTTAAAACTTCATTTTCCTCAGACTTAATATCAATAGGCTTTTCCGTCATTTGAAATGGTTTCATTTTACCGAACAACAAATATTTCAAAGTTTTTAAATTCATGAACGAAACTCCCATAATTTAACTTGAATTTGACCTAATTTAGACTTTCTTAAATTAAGATAACGTTTTAATATTTTTTCTTTTTCCTTAGAGAGTTGAGATAGCGACTCTCTTGCGTGAATATTATCATCTAGCAACTTTTTGATTGAAATGGCGTATTTTTCCATTTGTAAAACATTCAATATTTTAAAGTGATTTGCTATCAATTGCCATTCATTCGTAATATCGATTGACTCTTCACTATCGCTTCCCACTTCATAACTAAACCAACCATTGTCATAGAAAATTAACTCGATGTGATTAGCATGTAAATCGTATTCAGAAAATAGCATTGGAATGACGTCGTTTTTGTATGTGAAATAAACATGCTTTTGATGTTTTATAGCTACTTTTTGACTATTATCATACTCATATAACACTTCGAAAACATTATTTTTATGTTCCAAAAGGTGAGTCTCACTTTCAAAGTTTTCATCTGTATATATTGAGTGATCTGTTGATCCCAACTTAACATACATGCATTCATAGTTACTTGAAGTTACAGTAGTTTCATTCTCAAACACCTAATCACCTCTTAAAGCTCGAGTAAGTTTATTTATATTTTTTTCCCAATTAAAATGGGATTCACTTACTTTTTGTGTGTTGTTTATCACACTTTTCAACCTATTCGTATCATTTTTCAAATTGATAATATATGTAACAATTTCATGAGGTGTCGCACTTTTTTTTGAAAAACCAATTTCATTTTTATTAATAAGTTGATAAGTTTCTCCACCTAAATTAGATATAACTGGTGTATTACTACCAATACTATCGATGACTTTTCCAGGCATTACATTCATGAATATGTTTGTATTTTGTAATATTGAAAGCGATACATGATGTTGAGATATCAAATGTAAACACGATTGACGTTCCATCGGTGGAATCAGGTTAACGTATTCTAAATGTTCTTCTTTAACCACTTTTCGAAATTTGTCTGCTTGCACACCGTATATCACAGCTGTGAAATGGATTTGATGTTGATTTAATAATCGTGCGATTTCAATCAGTTCATCTACATTTTGAGCATATCCCACATTGCCTGTATATATTACTGAAAACGCTTCTAACTTCTCTACGACGTTGCGCTCTTCCTTAGATAAAGCATTTGGAAGATAGATATAGTTTTTTTGTCTATCCGTTAGTTGATTAATATGTTTTTCAAAATATGGATTATTTACGATGATTTCATCTGCTTGTTGGTACATTTTCTTTTCGAGAAACTTTAATAAAGGGGCAATATACTTAATTTTACCTTGCTTTAATTCGAGAAAACTATCTGGCCATAAATCACGAATTTCTAAAAAGTACTTTGCTTTTTTATTTACTTTAAAGAATAAGGTACCCCAAGCTAAAAATATATTTGGACTTGACACAATAATATTTTGAAATTTTCCGGCTTTCTTTAAATAAAATCTTATTTTTAACATGAGTTCAATGTAATACAATAGCCTGAATAAAAGATTTGGATGTTGTTTTTGAAATCTCATTTTTATACGATGAATTCGTTTGCCCTCTAAATGATTTAAATATTCATCATTAAAATATTGATTTGTCTTAAATAAATCTCTATTAGGGTATGACGGCTCAGTTGTGACAATTACAGGATGATAGCCTTTTGAATCTAATTGTTCAAACATCTTTTTCATTCTATTGGCTGCCGAACCAAGCTCTGGGTAAAAATTTTGACTGATTAATAATACATTTCCGCCCATAAAATCCTCTTTTCTACAAGAAATCTAATAATCTATTTTTAAAACGCTGATGAACCATTGCTCCTAAAGTTAATACAAATAAGGTAAACATCCAATAATAAAAATGATCTGCTAATGATCCATATAAAAAAGGCGACGAGTGTACAAAAGCACTTCTGTATATCTCAACTAAGTATGTGAATGGATTAAGACGTGCGATATGTTGAAGTACAGGTTGTACAGATTGAATTCCCCAGAAAATGGGCGTCATAAAAAAGCCTAGTCGCAAAATATTTTGCAGTAGATTCTTAGTGTCTCTCACAACTATAACTAAGGAACTCATTAGTAATGAAATCCCAAAAATTGCTGGGAATGCAGCAATAATAAAATAAATAAATAACAAGTATTTCCAAATTGGAACATATCCATTTATTAGAGATACAACAAATAATATACTTGTCATAAAAAACAAGTTAAACAATGTATTCGTAAACGAGATTGATAATAATACTGATGAAGGGAATTTCATCTTCGTAACTAATCCTAAATTAGATTGAATCGCATTAGCACCCTGATTAATACTTTGAGAAATAAAAAGCCATGGGAATAATCCAGATATTAAATGGATGATGAAGGGGGCTCCATCTACGAGCCTATCGCCGCCCCCTCTAAGTCCTAAACCAAAGATAAGGTAATACACTCCTACTTGCATAAGTGGTTGTAAAATATTCCAGAAAACACCTAAATAGTGATTAGAATATTGACTTTTCATATTATATACAGCAAGTTGAAGTATTGTTTTCCAGTTTACTGCTTGTTCACGTAAAATAGTAAATAACGCTTTCACATTATAACCCTCTGTCTATAATTATTACTTATTCGTTATCAAATTCGTATAAGTTACCATAATTATAATATTTTACTTTCTCGAAATCATTCGGAACCACATTTTTTGTATCAAAAATAATAGGATGTTCCATTGTTTCGAATTGCTCATCTTTTAGTGTTTTGAACTCTGAATGGTCGCTTAATACGAGTACTAATGATGAACCGTCAACGGCTTTTTGAATATCTTTTTCAACAAAACTTAGTTCGACATGTGGATCATATGCTACAACTTCTAGACCTTCTTGTTGTTTTAATAATCCATAAATATCAAAGGCAGGTGATTCACGAATATCATCGACGTCGCCCTTGTAAGTTAATCCAAACACTGTCACTTTATGTCCATCTAAAGCTTTAAGCATACGTTTTGTATGTTCTACAACATATGCAGGCATAGAACGGTTGACTTCTCTACCTGTTTGAATTAAACGTGAGTTTTTAGGGTCTTTTGCAATAATGAAATATGGGTCAACAGCTAAGCAATGTCCACCGACACCAGGTCCTGGTTGATGAATATTTACACGTGGATGTTTATTTGCCATTTCAATAACATCAAGCACGTTAATGTTTAATTCATTACTGATTTTCGCCAATTCATTTGCTAACGCAATATTTAAATCACGATAAGTATTTTCCATTAATTTACTCATCTCTGCTGTACGTGCATTCGTTTCAATCATTTCACCTTTCACAAAAGTGCTGTATACACGTTTTCCAGCTTCAACACATTGTGGTGTAATACCACCGATAATACGGTTATTGTAAACTAATTCTTCTAAAATTTTACCTGGTAATACACGCTCTGGACAATGAACTAAATAAATATCCTCGCCTACTGTATACCCTTGTGATTCGATAAACGGTTTGACATAATCATCCATCGTACGTGGTGCTATCGTTGATTCAACAATGATAGTATTCCCTTTTTTCAAATAAGGCACAATACTTTTCGCCGCTGCCATAACAATGGAAATATCACATGATTCATAACGGTCATCATTGTTTGGTGTTGGAACCGCAATGATAAATGCATCCGCTTCAGCTGGCTCCATTGAAGCTTTAAATTTTCCAGTTTGAAGTACTTCTTCATACATTTCCTGAAGACCAGGCTCTTCAATATGAATATGCCCGCCATTGAGACGCTCAACTGCTTTTTCATTCACATCTACACCATGTACATCTACACCATGTTTCGCAAACATAATTGATGTTGGTAAACCAATATAACCTAATCCAATTGTTGTTAATTTCACTTTCATACACCCTTTTCTATATTTTTTAATTATGATAATTAATATCTATAAAATAATCCTTACTCAATATTACTTTTCACTTTGTAGATTTCACTCTACATCATTTCATAATCTATTAAATTCCAATGAGGTCTTACCTCTTTGAAGGAATAGCTATTAAAGTATGTAACGTCTATTAAATTGTTATTATTTAAACTAGCTTTTTATACAACTATCTTATTAATGATAACTAGTAATTGTTAAGCCTATATTAATTTTTAAGTATATCTATTGATATTTCAATAGATAAAGGTAAATCAAACCTCTATTTACATACTCTTAGACTTTCTTTAACATTTTCTTAATATTCTTTACATTATTTTTAAAAAAGACTCAGCCGAATTTTTTATGTTCAGTCTGAGTCGTGTAAGTATATTAGTTTAGATATTGTGTTTGAAATTCTTGAACAATTGCCTCAAAATGTTCCGTGTTTAATGAAAAATACACCTTAATTTTAGGCTCTGTTCCTGATGGCCTTAGTGCAATAAATCCTTCCTTAAATGTAAAACGTAAGACATCTGCTTGTGGTAAATCAAGCTTGTGTTCTGTATGATTTTTATAATCATAAACTTGGTGCGTTAAGTAATCTTCTTTAGTTTGAATACGGAGGCCGAGCAATGCCTCACTTTTATCATTTCTAAAATGATCCATAATTTTAGAGATTTTTGATTTCCCCGACGCTCCATCATAAGTAGGTGATAAAGTCACATCTTGATAATAACCAACTTGTTGATAAATATCATCCAAAACTTGTTTGAATGTTAAACCATTTTTACTTAGTTGTTGTTTATATTTTACTAACAAAGGTATAAATTGTATCGCATCTTTATCCCTAGATAAATCTTCAACTAAGTACCCATGACTTTCTTCATAGGCTAAAATAAGTTGTTGATCTGTCATTTCATTTTGTTTAAGTTGTTCTGATATATATTTGAATCCAGTTAGCACATTAATCGTTTTAATATCTAAGCTATGTGCTAATGCTTCACTTAATGCACCTGTCACAATAGATTTAATAATAAAACCTTGTTGTGGCTTCGGTTGAAGTTCTTGAAAACGTAATTTCATTAATAGTAATCCAATTTCGTTTCCAGTAAAGTAACGTGTTGTACCATCATTGTATCGCTCTACAAATCCAAATCGATCAGCATCTGGATCAGTTGCAATCACTAATGACGCGTTAACCTTTTCTGCTAAACGTTGACCATATATAAAGGCATCTTTTTCTTCAGGATTTGCACTTTTAACTGTAGGGAAGTGTCCGTCTGGTCGAGATTGCGCTTCCTCAACCACATAGTTACTAAACCCTAATTCTTCCAACAATTCTGAGCCGAGCGGTAAGCTTGTACCATGTAAGCTTGTAAGCACAATCTTTTCACCTTGGTCTTCAATCGGACCTACTAAATTTTTCACACCAGTTTTATAAGCTTCGGTCACTTCTGGATCTAGCCACTGAATTAAGCCTAGCTCTGCTAAACTTTCTAAATTATCAGCCTCGATAGTCAGCGGTGAATCAATCTGGTTGATGTACTCACTTAAATCTTCTGAAGGTGCTGTCAATAGTTGACCACCATCTGGACCGTACACTTTCACTCCGTTGTAATGACTTGGATTATGGCTTGCTGTTATCATAACACCCGCATCAGCCTTTAAATAACGTACAGCAAATGAAAGTTCAGGTGTCGATTTGTATTGTTTTGAAAGGATAGCAGTAACCTTTTCGGTTGCCAAAACTCGTGCAATCTCATTCGCAAAATCTTGAGATAAGAACCGAGTGTCAAAATGAATGACAGTAGTAGGTGCATGATGTTGATCTTTTAGATACCGTGCCAGACCTAATGCGATTTTACGAATAGTATATTTATTAAGACGACCAGGTCCTAATCCGAACGTACTTCTTATCCCAGCTGTTCCAAATTCTAAAGTTTCATTAAATGCGGCTTGACGCTCCTCTTCTGATTGCATTTCATAAAAAGGCTGAACCAAACTCTCCTCTAAATGTGCTTTCCAATTCTCTTGCATTTATGTAACACCTTCCCTATCAAACTGCAGTTTTAGTGTGTTGTATCAAGGTTGGACATCATAAAATAATACTGGTGTCACAACATTCATATTCTATTACATATTATACACGAGGTAGTATGACATTGAAAATGCTTACTTCTCAATATGAGATACATTCATTTCAATTGAAAAGATAACTGAATTAAGTTAGAGGCTTTCGCGTAATGGGAACTGGATAAAATTGACAACATCGAAATACTTGAGCTATAATTTCTTGCAAGCCAATACAAAAATATTGACAACACATAAATAATGTTGGGACAATAACGGTTAGGCAAAAATCACTTTGCTGTAAATGTTATTTACTATAGTTATGCAATTTTATAAATTTCTAACAAACCTAATCTTTAAAATCTTCAATAAATTACAACGAAGACACTGGTCGCTATTTTCTCAAAGTGATGATTTTACGTGACTAGTCCTAACTTTAATTTGTGTTAGTGAAAACGAACGAGGAGCAATCGGTTATGAATAAGTTTTTTAAATATCTACTTTATTTACTGTCACTTATGCTAGTCGTTGTTCCTACAATTTATATCATCATGTTATTTAATTCATCAAAATCTGCTTTTGAGCAATCTTTTTCTAATGATTCAAAACGTCAATCGCAACATCGAGATACGAATGTTGATATCACGCAACAACCTATTTCAATTTTGTTTCTAGGAATTGATGATAATGAGTCTCGTCGTGAAAATGGTCAAAGTATCGATCATGCTAGAACTGATGCTATGATATTATCCACATTTAATCCTGATCAGAAACAAATCCGTCTCCTCAGTATACCGCGCGATACATTAAGTTACATTCAAGAAGTCGGCTATTATGATAAAATTACACATGCACATGCATATGGTGGTCCTGAAGCATCTATGAATAGTGTCGAATCCACTTTGAATGTTCCGGTAGACTATTATATTCGTATCAATATGGAAGCTTTTGCGACTGCAGTAGATGAATTAGGTGGTATCGAGTATGATG
The DNA here is from genome assembly GCF_016238445.1 of Staphylococcus canis. Lineage (GTDB taxonomy): Bacteria > Bacillota > Bacilli > Staphylococcales > Staphylococcaceae > Staphylococcus > Staphylococcus canis. The sequence goes on along the minus strand of NZ_JABANU010000016.1, from coordinate 10,831 downwards.
TGCCATACGACTTAAACGAACCGAATACATTAGATAAGGGGCGTATCAAACTCAAAGCAGGTAAACAACAACTTAATGGAGATGAAGTGTTAGCAGTCGCACGTACACGCAAGCATGATTCTGATTTAAAACGTGGTCAAAGACAAATGGAAATTTTAAAAGCACTATTTAAAAAAGCTCAAAAAACAGATTCTCTCCATAAACTTGATAATATCATTGAAATTGTAGGAGATAATGCACAACATAACTTATCCTTTAAAGAAATTCGGACAATTGCTATTCAATATCTCGTAAATGATGTTGATATCAAGTCTCAACAACTTAAGGGTAACAATGAGTTAATTGATGGTACGTATTATATTAATCCAGATGTAGACGCATTAATTGATACATCAAATTTATTACGTCGAGACTTAAAATTAGACCCAATTACTGATCGTAATGCTTATCTCATAGAACGTATCAAATCAAATTATGGTGAAATCCCACCACTTACAGAAATACCATCATCATTATTGAAATATCCTCCAACATACGAGACTCAAGAGGATAATTCAAATAACAGCAACGCTTCAATACCTAGAACTCATGAAGACCAATATCAAGAATTCAATAATTCAGAGCCACCAAGTGATACTACTGAGCAAAATCTAAATACAACACAAGTACCAGATTCAACCTATAATCAAGGTGCCCAATCGTCGCTACAATATGATTCTAATGCTCAAACTAACGGCACGGATAATAACGAATTTTATTAATAAGGAGGAACATCATGTCAATGACACTTGATAAAATAAAGCGTATTAATGGCATGTTTTCAATGCTAGAACAGCAAATTATTCATAGTAAAGATATGGCCCATTTTCGTAGTGAGTTTTTTTACGTTAATCATCAACACCGTGAAAACTACGAAGCACTTCTCCTTTTTTATACCGATAGCGAAAACAATCCTGTGTTAAATGGGGCATGTTACATCGTTGCATTACCAGAAATTTTCGATGCTATCGATGTTTTCAAATCTCCCCTTCCTTTTTCATGGGTCTACGATGAAAAAGGAATAACGCCTGAGATGCAAAAGCTAAGTGTACCTATTCAATATTTGGTTGCTGCAGCTCTAGAAGTCACAAATATTAATATTTTTAAGCCATCTGGATATGCAATGGGCTTAAATAACTGGAATCTTGTGCAAATGCGTATATTTTGGCAATATACTGCTATTGTCCGTCAAAATGCTATATAATATATGATATCAATCTAAAAGTGTGGTGACCCCAATGTTTTGTCACCCACTTTTTTTATCATTTCTAATTTTATTTAAAGTGAGGCGATATTTATGTTTAAAACTGGACAAGATGAAAATATTTACAAGGATGCTTTATATGTAAGGGAGAAAGTCTTTGTTGATGAACAAGGTGTATCTCAAGAAGATGAAATTGATCAATTTGAACATACTGCTCAATATATTGTAGGTTATGATAACAATCATCAGCCTATTGCGACTGCACGTTATCGTATTGTGGATGGTATTGTAAAAGTTGAACGTGTAGCTGTACTTTCTTCAATGCGCGGTCAAAACATTGGTCAAGCTTTGATGAATACACTAGAAGCTGATGCACTTCAAAATGGCTATCATCATTTCAAGTTAGGCGCTCAAATACATGCGATACCTTTTTATGAAAAACTTGGTTACTACAAATACGGTGATTTATTTATGGATGCAGGTATCGAACATTACAATATGGAAAAAATAATAAATTCTGATAATTCATAATCATCGATACAAAACCATAGTATAATTAAACAGTAGACAATTATTAAAGTTCAATTACAATCTAATTAAAAGACGCCTTTTTTCCTTATTAAAGATTATACTAATAGTAATCAACTTTACTATTATCTTTAAAAGGAGTAATACAATGTCTAAAAAAATTGGCTATAAAACATCTTCTATCATTGCTTTGACGTTAGCAGGTGTTGGCTTGTCAGCCCACCACGCAGATGCAGCAGAACAAGAATCAAATTCACAAGAAACACCACAAAACGTTTTAGACGATCAAGTTTCTCTTAATCAAGCGGAAAATGCAAAAGCAACTGTAACAAACACGTCACAAACTAACATTGTTGATACACAACGTTATCAAGACCCTACTCAAATTGAAACTTATGATACATTATCATCAGAAAATCAGTCAACTCCTGAGACAAATACTAATGTTGAAAATGAAGATTCAACATCATTAACTCATACTCAACCTAATAACAACGTAGAATCTGATACTACAAATTTAAACGTATTAGAAGTTGAACAACCTGAAAAATCTAATACAGAAACACCAGACACACATATTGACACGCATACTGAAGCTGAAGTTTCACAAGAAGAGTATGACAATTCAGAGCAGAACATTGAATCTCATTCAACTCAGATTGATTCTAAGACGAATCAAGACGCTAATACTGAGTCATCTGATGAAACAGTTGTATCTTCTGAGGCAACTCATGATGTATCAAATCAAGAAACAAAAACGACGCCAGACAACGATGTTACATATCAAGATGTTACATACCAAAATCAAACACCATCTTTTGATGAACAAAACATACAACCACAGTCATCTGAACAAGAACGTAATAGCGTTGTCTCTACAAATCAGAATGATCAAACTACATCACAATATTCAAATAAACAAAATATAGATGCTCAAACTACAAGTAATGATAATGCAGAGGAGCAAAATTCAAGTAATCCAGACACTTCTACATCAGAGGCGAAAGACACACATCTATCAGAAGATACCATCTTGCTCAATGATGAAGAAGGACAAATGATTCCAGTAAATGGTTCAGTATTTCGTTCAGCAACTGCACCTCAACCTGTGACTTATGCTGCAACTACAAGTCAACCCGCGGCATATCAACCACAAGTGAACTCAAGTATTAATAATTATATTCGACGTAACAATTTCACAGTACCTACGTATGAAGAGGATTATTCATACTATTTTCCAAAATACGGCTACCGTAATGGTGTAGGTCAACCTGAAGGCATTATTATCCATGATACAGCAAACGATAGCTCAACTATTGATGGCGAAATTAATTACATGAAAAACAATTATAATAGTGCATTCGTTCATGGTTTTATTGATGGTCGTCGTATTATTGAAACACAACCAACTGATTATCTAGCATGGGGTGCTGGACCAGTTGCAAATAATCGCTTTATCCACATTGAGCTTGTACATGTTCACGATTATGATTCTTTTGCACGTCAAATGAATAATATGGCTGATTACGCCGCAACAAACTTACAATACTACGGTTTACAACCTGATAGTGCTGAATATGATGGACGTGGGACAGTATGGACGCATAATGCTGTTTCGAATTGGTTAGGCGGTACAGACCATGTCGATCCACATGGATACTTACGTGCTCATGGCTACTCTTATGACGAACTATACGATTTAATAAACGAAAAGTATCAAGTTAAGATGGGTTATGCTTCACCGGCATATTCTGGCTCAACAGCACAGCCGAGCACCCCTTCTCAAAATAATGATTTAACAGTTAATGCTAACAATGGTTACTTACGTATCAACTCAAATAACAACGGTTTATACACAACAGTTTACGATCAAAATGGCAGAACAACTAATGCAACAAATCAAACTTTAAAAGTAACTAAAAAAGCGAATTTAAATGGACAAGATTTTTATCTTGCCTCAGATGCTAAAACAAATAAGTTACTTGGCTGGGTTAAGTCAAATGATACTTTCTATCAACAAGCTCAATCTATTAAATCTATTAATCAAAAGTATCAAGTTAAACCTGGCACAGTGGTATATAACGTACCTTGGGGCACAAAATCTCAAGTTATTGGAACTTCAAATAAAACTGTAAACCAAGCTTTTTCAGCTCAAAAATCACAAGTTGTAGGAAAAACAAATTGGTTGTACGGTTCAGTTAATAACTTGACGGGTTGGATTAACTCTGCAAATATTGCACCTGAAACTCAAAGTTTAAAGGTAACTAAAGATACAGGCATAGGACGTATCAATTCATCAAATAGTGGTCTTTATGCATCTGTTTACGATCAAAAAGGTAAATCAACAACATTGGCTAATCAAACGCTAAGTATCCCTAAAAAAGCTAAATTAGGTGATCAAGAATTTTATCTTGTTGCAGATTATGCTACTGGTACAAATGTTGGTTGGATTAAAACGTCTGATGTCGACTATCGTACAAGCCAACCTTCAACTGCTATCGATAAAGTATATACAATCCCAAGTGGTACAACATTATACGAAGTACCTTGGGGCACATCTAAACAAGTAGCAGGTCAAGTGTCTGGTCAAGGTGCTCAAACGTTTACAGCAAGTCAACAAAGAAAAATTGGCAACGCTACGTATATTTTTGGTAAAACACGTAATATTTCAGGTTGGGTAAACCAAATTCGTTTGTCTACACCAACAGCATCAACACTTATCACAAAACCTGTATCAGAAATTGGTCAAGTTCAACCGTCAACGTCAGGTATCAGAGCATCTGTTTATGATCAAACAGCTAAAGATGCTACTCGTTATAATGATAAAACATATAAGGTATCAAAACGTGCATCTCTCAATAATCAAGATTATGTGTTGTTACAAAATGCAACAACGCCTATTGGTTGGTTTAAAGCATCTGACGTTAAAACTCAATCATTAGGTAAAGAAGTGCGAACTACAGGTCAATATACTGTGCGCTCAAACAACAATGGTCTCTATACAATACCTTGGGGTACTGCACAACAACGTATTGATGCATTAAAAAATCTATCTAATCCATCGTTTATCGCTACGAAAAAGGTAAATGTAGGAGATAATGTATATCTATTTGGTAATGTCAATCAAAAAACTGGTTGGATTGATTTAAAAGATTTGTCACAAACTTCTAATCTTAAAACAGCTGTTGCACCTACATCATCCTTAAGAACTGCAACAACATCATCAAATACAACTGAATCAAATCATAATTCTGATTACTTTGTGACAAACTCAAAAGGGTATTACTATGATAGTCCAGAGCAAAAAAAGATTTTAGGTACACTGTCTAATTATTATGAAACACTATTTTCAATTGAAAAATCATCAATCCATCAAGGTGTAACGTGGTATTATGGTACATTTAAAGATGGCACTAAAGGTTGGCTTAAAGCAAGTGATCTACGTTCAGTGCTAATCCATCACTACACTGCTCCAGTGACATTAGAAGAAGCACTTAACCGTCAACTTGTATTAAGTGCAAAACCACAAACACAACGTCAACCAGGTAAATGGGTTAATGCGACTCGCGAAGAAACACGCGAAGCTATGGATACAACAAAACTTGAAAAAGATCCTGTTCAAAAATATCAATTCTTGAAACTCGATCAACATCAAGGATTAAGTGCTGCTCAATTAAACAAATTACTAAAAGGTAAAGGTATATTAGAAGGTCAAGGTGAAGCGTTTAAAACCGCTGCAGCGCAAAATAATATTAATGAAATTTATCTTGTTTCTCATGCTTTATTAGAAACTGGCAACGGAACATCTCAATTATCAAAAGGTGGCTATGTTAACTCTAAAAACCAAGTTATCACAGATAGTACAACTAAATACTTTAATATGTTTGGCATTGGGGCATTTGACCAAAACCCATTAGTTAATGGCTTCAAAACGGCACAAGATTTTGGTTGGAATTCTGTAAGTAAAGCAATTATTGGAGGCGCTCAATTCATCAAAGATCGCTATATCAATATGGGACAAAATACACTATATCGTATGAGATGGAATCCTCAAAACCCTGCAACACATCAATATGCGACAGATATCAGTTGGGCTAAGCATAATGCATTACGCCTCAAGAGTTTCTATGATGCACTTAGTGAAACAGGTAAATATTTTAATATCGACGTTTATCGTAAATAATAACTATAATGATAAAACCGGACTAATTGCTTAGTCCGGTTTCGTTTCTGTTTTTTGATATTTAGACATTTGTTCATCTAAAGTTTCAACTAGCTTTTCAATTCCAGGATATTCAAGATGTATGCCATCATATGCAAAATATTCTGTATGACCTACACCAACCTGATACCAATCAACAAGATGTACATTTTTATGTTTTTGAGCCGCTTCTGATAGTAACGTATTAACATGTTCTTGATACCCTCTAGGCACCGTAGTATTAATGAGATATACATTGGCTTGATCAAAATCCTTCAGTAACGTTTCAAGTTCAGAATCACTAAAATCTCCATTCGTACCGATTTGAATCACGACTGACTGTCCATCGCGGTTATAAGATGCATATTGACTAGCAACTTGAATTGCCTCTTCCATTGACCGTCCTACACGCGCATCAATCATCGGCGTATCATAATGATTATCTAAATAATTCCCCATCCCCACTGTTAATGAGTCTCCAATAAATAATGGGGATTCCTTTGAAGCATCAAATTGTGAAGGTTTATTATGACTTTGATTAGTGTCTTTTGGAGTAGCTTGTTTTGATGCATGATTTTTATGTTGTGTTTTATACGCGCTCAACTTCTTCTCTGTCTGAGCTAAACTATCAAATTGCCCCATCATTGTTAATGCGAAAAACCCAAGTCCAAGTAATATTAACGGTGTGCGCACCATAGAAATCATTGGTGTTGAACGATGAACAAAGGTTTGCCATCCATATCGTCTAAATGGTGTTTCTACATAACGATAAGAAAGCTCTGCCATTAATACAGTTAAAATAATATCTATAATATAGACATAAAATGGATACTGTCCCGCTACGAAATGTTTATGTACAAACGTAACAACCACAAAGTGCCAAAGATATAAACTATACGAACGCTTTCCAATATAAATAAAGAGTGGGTTAGATAATATTTTAGATAAAACACCTTGAGGTTGGACTGTACTCGCAATGACAATTAATGTCAGCATAGAAATAAGATAAAATCCGCCCATATATAACCAGTCTTGCTCTTCATTAACCATCCAAAATAACGCTATCAAACCAATAAGCGCAATACTTCCAAAAGCATCAACAATTCGTCTTCCTAACTTAGGTGGGTCAAGTTTGAGTTTAAATGCTGGCCATATAAAAGCAAACATAGCGCCTAATAGTAAAGTTTGTAGACGTGTATCCGTACCAAAGTATGCTCTAGACAGATTTGTGTCGATTGCTGCTACAATCATCATCCATACTAATGACACTAAAGATACTACAAAAAATGCAAGCGTTACCTTCCTTTGAGATTTAAAATATTTTAGAAAGAGGATTAAAATAATTGGATAAAAAATATAAAATTGCTCTTCAACAGCCAATGACCATAAATGCTTGAGTGGCATTGGCTTAAATTGATCAAAATAATCGACATCTTGAAAAATGTACCACCAATTAGAATAGTACAGTAATGCAGCCTGAGCATCTCCTTTTATAGAATGCAACAATGACTGCTCAAATAATAAAACATAGAGCACTGCAAACGACGTTACAAAAAGCATTGCTGGGATTAAACGTTTAAAACGTTTAATCCAAAATTGAGCTAGGTTTATTCTTCCATAATTTTCATATTCAAACATTAGCAAAGAGGTGATTAAATACCCGGAAATGACAAAAAATGTGTCAACACCAAGAAAACCTCCGGATAGCCACTGTGCATTAAGGTGATATACAATAATACCTATTACTGAAATTGCACGTAATCCATCTAAGCCAGGCAAATATCTTGGTGGATGTTTAAGCTTCTTTACCCCAGTAAATTGTTTATTTGCCATAACATCATATCCTTATGATTAAAATAAATTGTCTATTTACTATGCCACGTTACAACACATAATTTACCATACTGTAAACCTAAACAAGAATCCATAAATATTTTAAAGCTACTTAAAACATTCATTAGATATCCTATAATTTCTTTGTTTATGTATGCACGTAATTAAACATAACAATACATTATCATAAGTTGCTTTTCGTTGCATTTATAACGATGTTTATAATACATTTATTTTAAGTACGAAAAAGGAGTAATCGTTATGGTGCAATCAAAAAAGAGAGATGCATTTTTCGATAATGCAAGAGCAGGATTGATTTTTTTAGTTGTATTCGGTCACCTTATTAGACCATATGTAGGATCTAGCTCTTTTATCAACGCACTTTATCTATTAATTTATAGCTTTCACATGCCGGCCTTTATTTTCATATCAGGTTATTTCGCGCGTCATGTTGAACGCGCTGGTTACATCGAAAAGGTAGGAAAAAAACTTTTAGGCCCATATTTAATTTTCTTTACATTCTTTTCAGTATACTACTTCATTACTGGAAAAAATAGCACAATAGATATCGATCCTTTCAATCCAATATTTGCATTGTGGTTTCTAGTATCTCTATTCTTTTTTAATGTATTTATCGTAGTCGTTAGATCGTTTAAGCCTTATATTATTTTACCTATTGCAGTAATCGTAGCTGTACTATCAGGATTTTCTGACCACGTTGGCGGATATTTAAGTTGGTCCCGCACACTGGTCTTTTTCCCAATTTTTTATCTTGGTTACATATTAGATACACAATTTAGTCGTTTTATTCGATTGAAAAGATTTGTTCCTATTTCTTTGATGATTCTTATAGGGTTTTTTATTATTTATTATTTCCATCCTATTAATTCATCTTGGTTATTAGGAAGTGCTCCGTATGGGCTTACCGAGGGAATTCATCTTATTTTGAGTCCGTTAAAACGTCTTGTATTATACGGTATTATTATCACAACGATGTTCTCATTTTTGAATCTTATGCCTCAAAAGCATCATTGGTACACATATATTGGTTCAAGAACGATGTACGTCTATCTACTACATGGTTTATTTATAGGCGTGATACGTGGTAATGAGATTTATCCCTTTATGGATAGCCCAATATTAAGCTTAATTTATAACTTTGTATTCTCATTATTTATAGTTCTATTATGGTCCTCAGACTTTGTAGCCAAATGGACAAATCCATTTATCAACTTACAACGACCATCAGCATTTAAGCCGTATCAACCATAAATATGATTAATAGAAACATTCATTTTTTAAAGAATCACTCTAAATGTAACTTCTTAATGAATTTAAGCTGTTTTTATTCATTTTACATTCAGGAGTGATTCTTATAATTTTATATAAAAACGTACGGTTTATACCTTACTTCTTATTAATACTCTACGTTTTAAAATTAATCTCACTTAAATCTTTGTGCATTCGACTAATATATATCTTATTATTCCGAATTTTAAGATTCATTTAGCGTATGATTATCTTTTCATGTTACACTTAATATTAATTATATATTTAAGGATGTGTGATAATGAAACTCCAACTTAATTCACAATCTCGCTTTTTAAAAGCACCGAGCATTCGTCAATTTTCAAGTCGAATCTCTCAAATGGAAGATGTGATTAATTTAACTGTTGGGCAACCTGATTTTAATATGCCTGTATCAGTTAAAGAGGCTTATCAACAAGCTATAACAAATAATCAAACGCAGTATTCTCATAATAAAGGTCTATTAGAAACACGTCAGACTGTTTCAGATTACTATTATAAAAGATTTGGTATTCAGTACACCCCAGAGGAAATCATCATCACAAATGGGGCTTCTGAAGCGTTAGATACGGCACTTCGATGTATTATTGATCCAGGCGATGAGATATTGGTTCCAGGTCCTGTTTATGCTGGATATATTCCTTTAATTCAAACATTAGGTGGCACGCCTATCTATTTAGATACGACACACTCTAATTTTAAAATTACACCAGAATTAATTGAGCAACATGTTACTAGTAAAACACGTGCTATCTTATTAAATTATCCATCAAATCCTACTGGTATGACTTTAAATGAACAAGAGGTTGAAGCGATTGTTAATACCTTAAAGAACTACCCTATTTTTATCATCAGTGATGAAATTTATGCTGAAAATACATTTGACCATGAGCATGTCTCTTTTGGACGCTATGAATGCATTAGAGACCAACTGTTATTGATTAATGGCTTAAGCAAATCTCACTCAGCAACTGGACTGAGAATCGGCTATTTGTCAGGTCCCGAATATCTCATAAAAAAGCTCACATTTATGCATGCATATAACTGTATATGTGCTAATGTTCCAGCTCAAATTGCTACAATCAGTGCATTAAATGAGGCAGTAGATGCTCCTAAAGAGATGAATCGCGCTTATATCGAAAGACGTGACTATTTAATCAAAGCATTAACAGAAATGGGATTTAAATTAAATGCAATTCCAGAAGGGGCATTTTACATTTTTCCAAGTATTCATCATTTTGAAGAGGATGATTTTAAGTTTTGTGTCGATGTGCTTGAAAATGCTGGTGTTGCAATGGTCCCAGGTTCTTCATTTACTGATTACGGAAAAGGTTATGTACGAATATCATATGCCTATGAAATGGAAACATTAAAAGAAGGAATGAAACGATTAAAAAATTACTTAGATCATCATATTTATCAACATCAATAATATATTATGGTTGTGATTATATTGGCTCTATACTTTTAACGGTTGGTGAAATATTCACTAGCCGTTATTTTTTAGTTTTTAATATAAAAACGGCACAAATATCTCTATAATTGTAAGTACCAACAAACTAATTAAGGAGAGATATTTATGCCTATAAACTATGATATAACAGAATGCTTTGGAATTGAAGGAGAAAATTTAAAAATAACAGGTTATTTAGGGTTAAAGGACATTAAAGGGATAACATCTTTAGTTTTTACTGGCTATGTTAGCTACGAACCTACGG
>NZ_JABANU010000015.1 GCF_016238445.1 Staphylococcus canis | reverse complement strand
GAAAAAAATTAGGAAGAACTTAAAGTGGGAGTACTTCAAAAATAACACTAAAAAATTGCTTTCAGATCCGGAAACTTCAAAAATCTACAGTCAAAGAAAAAATGACGTAGAAACATTTTTCGGAAACCTGAAGGCTAATTTGAGTTTCACTCGAATGTCTCTTCGGGGCAAAGAAAAAGTTGAAACCGAAATTGGAATTGCATTTATGGCAGTTAATATCAAAAAACTATCAACTCTACGAGTTGATAAGTTCTATTTAAAATTAAAACAGGAAGATTTTTCATTTTTCATCATGAAAATCTTCCTGTTTTCGGTTCTGAGACACATTAATGTCCCAGCCCCTGCACTAGTCGTGATATTTCTATAAGCCATGTTCTGTCCTGATGTACTGAGATGTGCGCTAGCTACACTGGTACATCGGGGGTAATCATCTGTCTGAAAAGTATTATTAATACTTTTCCTCGTCTGTACGTTGAATTCCGTCAGACAAGTGCTCCTACCAAATTTGGATTACTCACTCGAGGGGTTTACCGCGTTCCACCTTTTATATTTATATAAAAGCTACGTCACTGTGGCACTTTATAACTACTAAAACCATATCATAAGACTTAGGTTTGTTCATTGCCGTCAATTTAAAATTGCCTTGACTTATTGTTTCATCAAGCACGAACACTACAATCATCTCAGATTGTGTGAGCATGGACTTTCCTCTATATTATAAAAATATAGCGATTACCTAAAATATCACTTAAAAATTATATCATCTTGAATGATAAAAGCAATTATTATTTGCCAAATACTGCTTTTTCTAATTTAGAAATGCGTTTTAAAATATCAACGTTATTATTTTGGTGCATACTTTGATTTGAGAATGATTTAGGGTCTTGAGATCGTCCAGAAGCAACTCTAATCCGTAAATCTTCAATTTCTTTTTTCAATTTATTATTTTCTTCAGATAATTTAATGACTTCATTATTTAAGTCAGCCATTTTTTGGTAATCAGCGATAATATCGTCTAAAAAAGCGTCAACTTCTTCAGGTCGGTAACCTCTTATCATCGTTTTTTCGAAATCTTTTTCATAAATATCTTTTGCAGATAGCTTTAAAGAAACATCTGACATATGTTCCACCTCATTTGATTTATATTTCTTCTGACCATTGTAAATCATTGATAAAGCTTGTAATTTCGTCAAACGTCACAATATCACTAGTATAATTTGTTTTTTCTTCAAAATCAACTAACTTTCGTTTAAAGAATCTAGGACTCCCCTCCATTTCATCGTCGTAAATTAACAGAGTCATATCTGTATGATCTAACATAAATTGATCTGCTTGTTGAAATTGATATGGACCTTGATAAGAATCTTGATAAATACTATTCTGATAGTCAGCTTGTTCTATGATTTTATGATAATAATGTTGATTCATTTCATTCCATTTGGATGTATAATCTAAGAAAGGTGTAATTATACCGAGCTTTAAATCGGGATAATCTTTTTTTAAAGCTAACACACATTCTGCAGCCCACAATTCAATCCCAATTTGTCCTTGAATTAAGACCCATTCCAGTCCCTCATCAAGTAGTTGAATAAGTTTTTGTGTGATAAATTTTTTTAAATATGTAACCTCTCGAGCATCATTTTTAAATATTCCCAATTCAAAAGATTTATAACCTGTAATATATATTGTTTTTATCATTTAATCCTCCATTTCAAGTAATAACTTAAGAAGATGTTGAATCGTTTTATATTGTTCCATAAAAATTTTCAAACTGGTTTTTGGATGATGACATGAAAGAGAAATTTCCTTAATAAGTTCAATTAATTTTTGATATTGAAGATGATTGAAATAAGGATGTTGAACTACAGAAGTTTCATATTTTAGAAAAATTTCTAAATGATTATCAATATCTTCGACAAAAGGCTTAATTTCATGATTAAAGTCAAAATGATAACCCTCACGAGCTTTTTGAAAACGTTCATATATAAGTTGTAAATCTTGTTGGAGTCGAGTCGTTATATGTGATAAAGACATTGTATCACCTCTACTATGAAAAAATATTAGACTTCATATTAGGTTAATTTCAGTATTTTTATGGTAACAGCTTCTATCTATGTTACAATTATAACAGTTTATAGAAGTCATCAAAGCGATGTAGAATGATTTCTACAAACTTATTTGAAGAATCCCATTAAAACGGTTGAATGTAGGTGTTAATGTGAATTACCCAAATGGAAAACCTTATAGAAGGAATCAGACTCAAGGCGGAAGTTTAAATGGGAGTAACTCGTCTAAAATTAAATATGGCAAACGTGGAATGTCTTTAGAAAAAGATATTGAACATGCTAATCGATTTTATAGACAAAATCAACTGGCCGTTATACATAAAAAGCCAACACCAGTTCAAATCGTGCATGTTGATTACCCAAAACGGAGCCAAGCAGTAATCAAAGAAGCCTATTTTAGGACACCTTCAACGACAGATTATAATGGTATTTATAAAGGACATTATATTGATTTTGAAGCAAAAGAAACTCAAAATAAAACATCATTCCCTCTTCAAAACTTACATGACCATCAAGTAGCGCATATGCGTGAGATTCTAAAACAAAATGGTATTGTATTTTTGATAATTCGCTTTAAAACGCAAAATGAGTCTTTTTTGTTACCCTTAAAAAAATTCTTACCATTTTGGGAAAGGTATTTAAATGGGGGTAAAAAGTCAATAACAGTTGAAGAAATTCAAGAAAATGGGTACTATATTCCTTATCAGTATCAACCAAGATTAGACTATCTAAAGGCAGTTGATAAGTTGATATTAGATGAAAGTGAGGATCGCGTATGACGCAAAAAAAAGGGACTTCAAAGGCATCGACTAAGAAGTCCGGTAAAAAACATAATAGAAATATCAAGCGTACGATCATTAAAATTATTAGTTTTATTGTGTTAGCTTTTATTATTCTTGCTCTCATAGGTATTTTATTATTTGCCTATTATGCATGGAAAGCACCCGCATTTAACGAAGCTAAATTACAAGATCCAAGTCCAGCTAAGATTTATGATAAAGATGATAATCTAGTTAAGACGCTTGACAATGGTGCAAGGCGGGAACATGTTGATTTAAAAGATGTCCCTAAAACAATGCAAGATGCCGTTTTGGCAACTGAGGACAATCGTTTTTATGACCATGGCGCTTTAGATTACAAACGTTTATTTGGTGCTGTAATCAAGAACGTTACCGGAGGCTTTGGTTCACAAGGTGCATCAACTCTTACTCAACAAGTTGTTAAACGTACGTTCTTAACAGACCAAAAATCTATCGAACGTAAAGCACAAGAAGCTTACCTATCCTACCGTTTAGAACAAGAATATTCAAAAGATGAAATTTTTGAAATGTATTTGAATAAAATTTATTATTCTGATGGTGTTTATGGTGTTAAAGCGGCAGCCAAGTATTACTTCGATAAGGACTTAAATGAACTAAACTTAGCTGAGTCAGCTTATCTCGCTGGTTTACCTCAAGTTCCTAATACGTATAACGTTTACGATCATCCTGAAGAAGCTGAAAAGCGTAAAGATACTGTATTATACTTAATGGCTTATCATCATCGTATTTCTGAAAAAGAAAAAGAAGAAGCTCAAAATACGCCAATTACGACTAATCTAGTTGATCGTACAAGTGAAGAACGTGAAATCAAACCAGATGAAAGTAAAGCACAATATGATTCATACGTTAACTTTGTAAAACAAGAGCTTATGAATCACCCAGAGTTCAAAGGTAAAAACTTAGCTGATTTATTAAATAGTGGTATCAAAATTTACACTAATATGGAACAAAATGTTCAAGATGATTTACAAAGTAGAATTAATAATGGTGGCTATTATAAAAATGATGACCAACTTGTTGGTTCTACAATTGTAGATAGTGAAACGGGTGGCTTAGTTGCAATATCTGGCGGTAGAAACTATAAAGATGTAGTTGAGCGAAACCAAGCAACAGATGTGCACCCTACTGGATCTACCTTAAAACCATTTTTAGCATATGGACCGGCAATTGATAATATGCAATGGGCAACGAATCATGCTATGCAAGATGAGGCTGCGTATTCTATTGATGGTGGCGTGTTCCGTAACTATGACCAAGAAAGTCACGGTGTTGTTACAATTTATGATGCTTTACGTCAAAGTTTCAACATTCCAGCTTTAAAAACTTGGCAACAAGTTAAGGAACAAGCAGGACAAAATGCACCAACAGATTTTGCTAAAAAAGTAGGTCTAGAATATGAAAATACAGATATAGGACCTTCAGATGTATTAGGTGGTTCGTCATCAGAATTTTCACCTACGCAACTTGCATCTGCTTATGCTTCTTTTGCTAACGGAGGCACATATAATAATGCGCACTCTATTCGAAAAGTAGTTGAAAATACAGGTAATACAATTGAGTTTGAGCATACGAGTCATAGAGCGATGAATGATTATACTGCTTATATGATTACTGAAATTCTAAAAGGTACATTTGAGCCATATGGTTCAGCTTATGGTAACAATGTTGATGGTGTAAACCTAGCAGCGAAAACAGGTACAGGTACGTATGGCACTGAAACATATCAACAATATAGCTTACCTGATTCTGCAGCGAAGGATGTTTGGATTGCAGGTTACTCACCTAAATATACAATGTCTGTATGGATGGGATTCAGTAGTGTTAAAGCATATGGAGAAAATTCATTCGTTGGAAGTTCTGAACAAAAATTACCACAATCTCTATTTAGAGATGTAATGAGTGATATTAGTCCACGTGATGGTGCAGACTTCAATCGACCAGATTCTGTAGCGGGTAGCGGTAATAGCTTATATGTTGCGCAAGCTCCAGATGGTAATACAACAAGTAATTTCACTCAATCAAGTGGTGGTACAAACTCAGGTAACAGTAGCTCTAATAATGATACAAACAATTCTCAAAACATTAATCAATCACAACAAGACTCAAACCAATCTAATCAAAACCAAAATCAGAACCAACAAGGAAACGGGTTCTTTGGAAACTTATTTAATCGATAATGACAATTGAAAACACCTCGATCAACCTTAATGATCGAGGTGTTTTTTTATCTGTTATTTTTCGCTTTATATGCTGCATGCATTTTGATCAATTCTGACTTTAAACTTTTCATTTGTTGATAGCCCATATAGTGATATTTTCGTACTTCAATATAATTGATGCGTTCTTCAATATTAAAGGGCTTTATGATAAGTGCAGAAAAATTAATATGGTCGTTATCTTCTAAATTATTGATAGATTTAAAATAATGCAGTAAGTACTTATAGTAATCATCTAATAAGGGGATTGAGTCTGGTTTTCCTATTTTTCTGTGCTTAGCGATCATATCTAAATCTTCTTCAATGGTTTCTAAAAGGTCTAAAACTTTCATTTTATTTTCCTCCAGAAGTAGCACGTAAAGAAGCACGATAACGTTTTTGCCCCTCTCGACAATCATCGAATAATGGACAAACCTCACACTTAGGTTTACGCGCTAAACAATGATATCGTCCAAAGAATATTAATTGATGATGGCTTTTTGTCCATCTAGATTTAGGGATAATAGAAGTTAAGCGACGTTCTACTTCTGCAACACTATCTTTCCAACGACAAATACCTAATCGTTTAGAAACACGTTCAACATGTGTATCTACAGCTAATGCAGGTTCATCAAAGGCTACACTCATAACCACATTTGCTGTTTTACGACCTACGCCTGCTAAACTTTCAAGACCTTCACGTGTATGAGGTACTTCCCCATCATACTTTGAAATTAATGATTGAGATAACTTTTGAATGTTTTTGGCTTTATTTCGATATAATCCAATGGAACGGATATCATTCTCTAATTCAGATAGTGGGACAGAGAGATAATCCTCTGGTGTTCGATATTTTTGAAAAAGATTCTCTGTAACTTTATTTACCGTGTTATCAGTACATTGTGCTGATAATAAAACCGCAATAGTTAAATCAAATGGATTTTCATGATTAAGTTCGCATTGAGCATTTGGAAACATAGCATCTATTTTATCAATCATTTCGAGTGCTTTCTTCTTACTTATCAAAAGGATTCTCCCCTTTCAGCCAATTAAATTTAGGGATATTTTCAATAGTTTTAGGTTGTTCATAGGATGGTGATTGCTTTTTAAATTGTGCTCTAATTGGTTGACTTTCTTCTGGTGTACGCACGTTATTCTTTTTCCAATTCAATAATATGCGATCGATGTATTTTAAGGAATACTTTTCATGAGCTAGGGCTTCGTTTAATGCTGCATCAATGAGTGGAATACTGTAATCATCTACGTCAATCCACTGATTTAAGTGTTCAATTTCTAAAGGCGATAATGTACGACCAAAAGCATTTTCAAACTTATTGAATAATGTTTTAAATTGTTCTTTCTCATTTTGTTGTTCATTATCATGACTAATATTGTTTAATAACTGTGAAAACTGAGTATAAAATCCTTCTAAATCAATGTATTCTGTAAATTTACCATCGTTATTCTTTTCAACTTTCATAGAGAGTAATCCAAGTTGAATATACTTTTGAATAATTGCTGTGATTTCTGGTTCAGTAAGATGAGTCCCTTTTTTCAGTACATTAATAGAAGGTTGTTCATTAGAAACATCATAATGATATAAGATTTTGAGAAAGATAATGAGTTCTGATTCATTGAAACCAAGTTCGTTATAATGTTCAAGTAGTTCGTATCGTATTACCATTGGACGTTTTTGAAGCTCATTTCTATTCAAATTATCCCTCCTTTTAACGTGAGTAAAATGAAAAAGACCAAGCTTAATTGTGGTTCTTAACACAAACACTCGGTCTCAATCATCATGTTAAGATATAACATAATATCTTAATACTGAATGACTTATGGATATAAGCGATTAAGTAAGCGTGGGAATGGTGATGTTTCACGAACATGCTCTACACCAGCAATCCAAGCAATTGTTCGTTCTAAACCTAAACCAAAACCACTATGTGGCACACTACCATATTTACGTAAGTCTAAATAATATTGGTAGCTTTCAGTATCTAATTGATGTTCATCAATACGCTGTTCAAGTAAATCTAAATCGTTAATACGCTCAGAACCCCCAATGATTTCTCCATAACCTTCGGGTGCAATTAAATCTGCACAAAGTACTGTATCAGGATTCTCAGGATTTGGTTGCATATAGAATGGTTTGATTTGAGTTGGATAGTTTACAATGAACACAGGTAAATCATAGTGGTTTGCTATTGCTGTTTCATGTGGTGCACCAAAATCATCGCCCCACTCAATATCATCAAAACCTTCTTCATGTAAAAACTTAATAGCATCATCATACGTAATACGTGGGAATGGTGTTTTAATTTTCTCAAGTTTAGAGGTATCACGATCTAAGCGTTTTAATTCAAGTTTACAATTTTTTAGAACAGATTCAACAATAAATGCGACGTAATCTTCTTGAACTTCTAAACTTTCATCATGAGTTGTAAACGCCATTTCCGGTTCAAGCATCCAGAACTCAATTAAATGGCGACGTGTTTTAGACTTTTCAGCTCTGAAAGTTGGTCCAAAAGAAAATACTTTACCATATGCCATTGCAGCAGCTTCCATATATAATTGACCACTTTGTGATAAGAATGCATCTTCGTCAAAATATTTAGTATGGAATAATTCACTAGTTCCCTCAGGTGCACTTGCAGTTAAAATTGGAGGGTCTATTTTAGTGAAACCACGATCATTAAAAAATTCATATGTCGCACGAATAATTTCATTACGAATCTTCATGACAGCATGTTGTTTTTTTGAACGTAACCATAAATGACGATGGTCCATTAAAAATTCTGTACCATGATCTTTAGGTGTAATAGGATAGTCATGCGCTTCTTGAATCATGTCAATATTTTTCACTTGCATTTCATAACCTAAATCAGAGCGATTATCTTCAGTAATTGTTCCTGTTATGTAGAATGAAGATTCTTGTTTCAGTGATTTAGCGAGTTTAAAGATATCCTCGTCCACTTCAGATTTAACAACAACACCTTGCATAAATCCAGTGCCGTCTCTCAATTGAAGGAAAGCAATTTTCCCACTTGAGCGTTTATTTGTCAACCAAGCTCCGATTGTTACATCTTGGCCGATATAATCTTTTGCATTTTTAATAGTTGTTTTCATAACCAGTCTCCTATTTCTTTTGATACTCATAGCAATTTTAACAAAAGTTTTATGATACTTCTACTACTTGAAGTTTAGTTATATTTTCTATTCAAATGTTTAAGAATTGATTCAAAATCATCAATATTACCTTCATGCGTTTGATAAGCATCTAAGGAGTCCAAGAAAAAATGTGAATATGAGCTATGCAATAATCTATTGTCAAATGATACAATAATACCTTTGTCATTTTCATTACGAATTAAGCGACCTAAACCTTGTCTAAATCGTAACACTGCCTCTGGTAATACATAATCTTTAAATATATTATCAAATTCTTTTTGAAGGAGCATTACCTTTTCATCGTATTGACTCAAAAAAGGTAGTTTTGCAATCATTACACATTTAATTTGAGAAGATTGATAATCGAATCCTTCGAAAAATGAAGTCGTTCCTAAGAGTATTGCTTTATCAAATTGATTAAATTGTTGAACGATTTTATAATTTTGGTTTGGTTGTTGTGATAAAATAACATAATCTTCGAACTCAGACATTTCATTTAAATATTCCATCACTGTATAAAGCATCTGATAACTTGTAAAGAGTATTAGACATTTGCCCTTAATTTGATGGACATAACGACTGATATATTCAATCATTTTTTCAATATATAGATCATAATTTTTATAGTTGAATTTCCCAAGGTCCTCAGGTACAAAAATATGCCCTTTATCTTCATAACTATGATTTGGTTTAATCTGATAACTATTAAAAGATTGTTCAGTTTCAAACCATTTTTCAAAAGCACTAAATGAGTGATTAAATGTTAGTGTGCCAGAAATGAAAGTGATTGAGTCAAATTTATTCAGCAGTTGCTGTGTTAACACATGTTTAATAGATTGAGTTTTAATATGAATTTTAATTGTAGATTTTTGATTGATATTTTTTAATGATACGTAAAAAGTATCATTTTTTGATATATTTTCCTCAAGAACTTTAAAATGATTTCTGATATAAATAATGTGATTTTGAATCGCTCTAGTTACCTTATGTTTTAACGGTTTTAAATAATGTATCATTTCGTCCAGTTTAGACAAATATTGACGTAAGTTGGGTATCAATGTTTCAGTATTAATGTTATATACATAATATAATTTAGATGATTCTTCATCATAAATCTGACTTTCCTTTACGATTGAAAATAGTAATTCAAAAAATTGCTCATTATATTGATGAATTTCATTTAGCTCGTACTTTAAAGTAAATACATCGATTGGCGCTATATCTAGTTGTTGTAAAATACGTTCTTGCTCTAATATATCTACTTGTTTGAGTAATTTTTCATGTTCATTTTTACCAATTAGTCCTAGTTGATATTTAATGTCATTGTAACTTAATTCTGATATAGCATAATTTAAAGCATAGTCAGGTAATCGATGCGCTTCATCAACAATACAGTGATGAAACAATTGATAAATTGAATGCTCTGAAGAAGCATGCAATAAATGAGCATGATTTGTGACACCAATTTGAATTTTTTTAGCATTATTTTTAATATGATGATAGTAATGGATTTGTCTAAATGATGTTGGATTTGTCTCGATTTTTTGTGTAATATACATTTTTTGACTTCCACGTAAATTCAATTCTTGGATATCCCCTGTATTTGTATACAATATCCATATTAACAATTGCATCTTTAATAAATTGACTTCATAGTTAGAATAGGTATCTTTTAGTACTTCGCTAATTAGGCCAATCGAAATATAATCTTTCTTACTTTTTATGAGTTTAGCATTTATTTGAGTATTCAATGCTTTGTTTATTATTGGAATGTCATGTTCAAGTAATTGATTTTGAAGTAATTTTGTATTGGTTGAAATCATGACATGTTCGCCTGTCTCAATATAATACATAATCGCAGCAACAAGGTAAGCCATGGATTTCCCACTTCCTGTTTCTGCTTCGATCAATGCTTTCTCGTTATGCATCAATTGATTAAATATAATTTCAGATAAGTATAATTGTGATTCACGATATTGATAATTCGATTTTTCAATAATAACACGATATAAATCTTTTAAATCGCCATTAAACTGAATTGGTGCGACTTCTAAAGATTGTTGCGGCTTATAATAAATATGATCGAATCGCTTAAGACCTTCCAACGCTAATGCCTCATCATGATGTCGCACAAGTTCGAAAAAGTAATCGTGTAGTTGATATTTAAGTGATTTACTTAAATAGTAGAGTTGCTTTTTTGTATCAAGAGGTAAACGTTCAAACTGTTGAAATGCCTTTATAAGTAATATAGCTGTCGTATGTGCATCTTCATCAGCACGATGCGCATTTGTCAGTGGGATATTTAGTGAAGCGGCAATTTCACTCAATTGATAGCTTTTTTCAGTTGGAAAGGCTATTTGAAATATTTCAAGTGTATCCAAAACTCCTTTAGGTTGAAAATGTATATGTTGTGATTTTAAAGCACGTTTTAAAAAGACTAAATCAAAATTGACATTATGGGCAACAAATACACAGTCTTTAATACGATGATATATCTCATGAGCAATTTCACTAAAATAAGGTGCCTCTTTTAACATGTCAGATTCTATAGAGGTTAATGCTTGAATAAAGGTAGGAATTTCTAGATGTGTTTTAATCATCGAATGATATGTATCCACCACTTGATTATTTTCAACAAAGGTAATACCAATTTGTATGATTTCATCGTGATCAAGATGATTCCCTGTCGTTTCTAAATCTATAACAGCGAATCGTGTGTTTTTACACATATCATCCCTCCTTTCTAAAACATTTAAAATTCAATATCAGCACTCATCAAACGGTGAATGTTAGCAGCGTCGTCTATAACATGTAAAAACCCTTGATCGTCAATTTCAATAACACGGCCATAAAATTGTCTATTGCCTTCAGTAAAACGTAAGCGCCTATCCCATATATTAGAGGATGAAATATATTCTTCTTTAATTGTAGTAAATGGCTCTGTTAGAAACTGATGATAACGGTATTCTATATGGTTAAGTAGTGTTTTTAAAAATCTGTAACGATTAATATTTTCATTGTGGTGATGTAGCTTTACGCTTGTTGCTGTTGATTGAAGCGGAAGTTCAAAATCATCTAAGTTATGATTTACATTTATACCGATACCACATATTATTGCATCAATTCCATCTGCATTGGCAATCATTTCTGTTAAAAAACCGCAAACTTTACGTTTTCCAATGTAAATATCGTTTGGCCATTTGATTTGAACCAAGTCTTCAGAAAAAGATTGAATCGTTTCACATATAGCCAACGAAATAAATAAATTAAATGTTGTTAACATAGAAAAAGGAATATCTGGCTTAAGTACAAGAGACATCCACAATCCTTTACCTTTTGGAGATTGCCATGGCCGTTTAAAACGACCTGTCCCTTTTGTTTGTTCATCACTTACAACTAGAAAAGCTCCATTTTCTTTCATTAATGATGCTTTTGCAACCTGTTGAGTTGAATCTACACTGTCATATGAATATACTTTTTGAACGAGATTACTGTCTTTTAAAAGAGACTCAAGAATGCCATTGTACCACTGAATTGGAAAGTCATTTAAACGATGTCCCTTGTTATGTACGGAATCAATAGACATCCCCTCTTCCTTCAACTGATCGATTACTTTTTTTACAGTCATACGAGAAATATTAAGTTCATTAGCAATGGTTTCTCCCGAAATATGGTGAGGACGAGCATCTGTAATAAGTTTTAATATAGAATCACGATATTTTGACATTTGATTTCACCCATTCGATCATTTCTTGTTTAGAATTATCAACATAATTTTGAACTACAGCACATTCTAATTCTCGCAATACAGTTTTTAACCAAGGTCCACTTTTCTTGTTTAGGGACTCCATTAAATCCTTACCATTAATATTTAGCATTTTACGATTTTGAATTGGTAATGCATTAAAAGCGTTTCGAATTGAATCTGCATGAAAAATAGATTGGGATGGTAATTGGATAGCATTAGCCTCAAGCGTATTTCTCAATGCACTTACCTCTAAAGCCAAATCTAACCCGAAGTCATAAACAAATTGACTAAGGTGTTTATGATTGTTTATTTGATTCAAATAATTCAGAGCTAGTATAAATTTAGAGATGTAATGTGTACTCGCATTACTGAGTTTTAAACTTTTTAATGACGATGTCGATTGTAAAATATACTGTGATATAGCAACAAATTGTTCTAATGTTAAAGGTTGTGTAATATGAACACGATTTATATCTAGAGCATTAAAAAAAGGAATTTGGTGCCACAATTGTAATGCATTTAAGTCTTTTAAAACTTGACTAACATTAAAACCTGTCATTAATTTCTTTAATTCTATAATTATACGCTCAATAGATAAATATTGAATATCTTCAATTGCATTGCGCATTGCGTTGTAAGTTTGATCCTCGATTTTAAATCCTAATTGGGATTTAAATCTTAATCCTCTTAAAATTCGAAGTGCATCTTCAGAAAAACGTGCTTCTGGTGCACCAACTGTTCGTATTACTTTACGCTCAATATCTAATTGACCATTAAAGTAGTCATATATTTTAAAATTCGTATCCATCGCAATGGCATTGATTGTGAAATCTCTTCTTTCTACATCAAGATATAAGTCCCTTACGTATTGCACTGAACTCGGACGACGATGGTTAATATACTCTGATTCAGTACGGAATGTCGTGATTTCATAGTTTTCATGTTCCCATACTACATTAATCGTACCATGTTCTTTACCTACTGGAATTGTATGACTAAATAGACTTTCGATTTCATCTGGTGTTGCACTCGTCGTGATATCGACATCATTAATTGGACGATTCATAATATAATCTCTAACTGAACCACCTACAAAAAATGCATCATAACCATTGTTTTGAATATGTTCTAAAATAGGACGTGCTCTAAGAAATGGTAATGCTTTTTCCAAATTAACGCTCTCCTAACATCTTTTGGTAATAATATTCATATTGATCAGCAATAATTTGTGAATGAAAACGATGTTCTATGTCGGCTAACATTGATTTTTGCATTTTTTTGTATAAATCGTCATCTGTTAAAAGTTTCACCGCATATTCCGCTGCTTTCGTACTATCACCAACATCTACAAGAAATCCAGTTTCTTCATGTTTAATAACCTCTTTTATCCCCCCAGCACGTGAACCTATTGGAAGTACACCTGTATGCATTGCTTCAAGTAATGTGAGTCCAAAGCTTTCTTTTTCACTTAATAAAAATACGAGATCTGAGAATTGATAAAAATGGCTCATGCAATCTTGTTTGCCTAAAAAAAGCACATGATCTGTTAAGTTTAACGCTTTAACTTTCATACGCATGTCCAATAACTCTGGTCCATCCCCGATTAATAATAACTTCGAAGGAATTTTTGCCCTAATTTGAGCAAACGCATCAATAATAGTATCAATACGCTTTACTCCTCTAAAGTTAGAAACATGTATAATCACTTTTTCGTCATCTTTAATTCCATAACTAGCTTTAGCTTTAGGATTATAACCAGTTGGAAACTCTGATTCACGAACAAAATTATAGATGGGGATAATTTCTTTATTAACATCAATTATTTCATGTGTTTGCTGTTTTAAAGATTCACTCACGCTAGTAACAACATCACTACCCTCGATTCCAAATTTGATGGCGTTTCTCAGAGAATGATCATAACCAAGTACAGTAATATCTGTACCATGTAGAGTCGTCATAATCTTGATATCACGACCAGACATTTGGCGTGCTAAAATACCACATATTGCGTGAGGAATGGCATAGTGCATATGTAATACATCTAAATCATATTCATTAATAACATTCGCTATTTTAGTACTTAAAGATATATCATAAGGAGGATATTGAAAAACTGCATATTGATTAACATCTACTTGATGAAATGTAATATTAGGTACAGGTTTTTTTAATCGAAAAGGCATGTTAGAAGTAATAAAATGAACTTCATGACCTCTCTCAGCCATTAAAATGCCTAATTCTGTAGCAATAATACCGGATCCTCCTACTGAAGGATAGCATGTAATTCCAATTTTCAAAGTTAAGTCCCCCATTAATTTCGTTCAAATCTATTTTTGTCTCGAGTATTAAACTTTTCCATAGTTTGATTAAAACTTTCTGTTAAATCGATATCAAGTGAATTAGCAATACATAATAAAACAAATAAATTATCTCCTAATTCAGCTGCAATAGTGTTTTCAGCTTCACTATCTTTTTTCTTTTTTTCACCATGAAAATGATTAATTTCTCGAGCTAATTCTCCAACCTCTTCTGTTAAACGTGCTAAATTGGCAAGTGGTGAAAAGTATCCAACTTTGAATTGAGAAATATACGCGTCTACTTCTTTTTGCATCTCGAACATCGTTTTCATAATGAATTCACCCTTTCATATCTACTCACTCTATATTACATGAAATCAGTTGGTCTGGGCAATGATGAAGTTTAAAGATTAACGAGAATAAAAAAACAAACCTTCTCACTAAATTAGAGAAGATTTGTATAGTAATTATAACAAAAAACATTATTCTGCAGAACGTGCGATTAATATAAATCTTACAAGCTCTGCTACTGCTACAGCTGTTGCTGCAACGTAAGTCATAGCTGCTGCTCTTAAAACTCGTCCAGCATGTTTATATTCTTTTTCATTAACGATATTTAAACTTTGAATTTGATTCATGGCACGTCTACTGGCATCGAACTCCACTGGTAATGTCACAATGGAAAATAATACGGCAAATGCCATTAAAAAAATACCAATCCAAAGTGCTGTTGTTCCAATAGCCATGTGAAGCATTGTCAAAACAAATCCAGCCATGATGAAAATGTAAGACAATGAACTACCAAGGTTTGCTACAGGTACAAGAGCTGTACGGAAACGTAAGAAGAAATACCCTTCATAGTGTTGAATCGCGTGTCCCACCTCGTGCGCAGCTATTGCAGTGCCTGCTACACTCGGGCGTTGATAGTTTGCAGGTGATAATACAACTACTTTATTTTTTGGATCATAATGGTCTGTTAAAAATCCTTGTCCTTCTTTGACATCTACATCATAAATACCATTTGCATGCAAAATTTCGAGAGCAACTTCTTTGCCTGTTTTACCACTTGTCGATCGAACTTGTGAGTATTTTTCGTAATTAGATTTTACACTGTGTTGTGCATACATTGGTAAAATCATTAATATAACCATATAAATAATAAAAGACATAAAAGACATCAATTTCACTCCTTTAGTTATATTTTACGTGTAGGATTGATTACGGTCAAACTTTTTAGTCCTTCTGTACCAATAGATATAAAAGGTAATAGCTATTGGCAAAATTGAAAGCCAAAAAGCAATATAACCAATGATAGATTCATACGAAGTGAGTGAACCGTATACTGGATATTGATGAAATACATAATCAATGACATCATTGTGAAAAATCCATAGTAATGTAACAAAAATAGAAGTGAGTGTGAACTTAAATCTTGGTAGAAATAAAAACGCTTGAAATGCCATAATCGAGTGGGAAATGATGAGCATTAACCCAGTTATAGTTACATTTTCATCAACGCTAAACATGAAAATGTTCATAATTACAGCCCAAATCCCATACTTAATTAATGTAACAAAAGCTAATGTTTCAAAGATGATACTTTGACGATTAAATAAGTACAAACCTATACATATGAGTAAGCATAACGTAGCAGTTGGGCTATCAGGAATAAACAACCAATACCTTTTTTGTGAATCAATGAGTTGTGGTATATACCAATAATATCCATAAACAGTACCTAAAAAGTTACATATAAACAAAAATATTAAAATAAAACGGTCGTAGATAAAAGCATGCCATAATTGACGAAATGTCATAATATACACCTCAATTTGATTTAGTGTATTGTGATTGAGGTTATAAACTCAAAATGTAATTTTAGTTCAATTTAAGTTTATAAAACATTGTGTTTAATCTTATGATTAAGCACTATCATACCCTTTTAACTGAAGTAAATTCAATAATTTAGTTAAATAGAGAAATTGTCTTTTTTCTTTTAATATTAGTGTAAGATCAATTTCAGATTTTAAAAGTGAAATCAGATAATGATGGTAACTTTTAGAAATTCGTGCATAGTAGATATCTGTTAAATAGTCAGTATTATGCTCTGCTAATAATTGCTGAATCACCATATGATTTAATCGTTGTTCCTCAATGGTTTGAGAAGAAAAATGAATCTTAATATCGAATGGACTTAAGTTTTCAATGATGTGATTAAAAATTTCATTAGAATTCGTTACAACTTGATATTGGTCACTGTAGCGTATTGCAACGTGATTAGAACCTTTTAATGCTATTTCAAGTGTAGGATGACCAGGTATAGCTTGAAAAACAAAATGTACGCGTTCCATCCATTTAGCTTCACTTTTTAAAAAGTTTAAAATCCATACACTTATTCTTGATTTGAACTGATAATGAAAAAGTAAGTAATCAATAAATGATTTCTTTTCATAATTTAATGATAACTTAGACATATATACCTCTAGTTTAAACGTAACTGTTCATCTTGCCATTCAGGATTAGTACTATCAAGCTGTATTAATTTTGATAGTAGCTCTTTAGCATCATCAATTTTTCCGATTTCAATGAGATAGTAATAATAATCTTTTAAGAAATCAATATCGTTCGAGAGCATATCATAAGCAAGCTGATAGAAGTGTATGGCTTCTTTATCACGTTCCTCTTCACCTAATGCGAAGGCAAGTTGCCACATAAATTTAGGATCCATATCATCTTCATCCACAAATTGAACGAGTTGAATTAAAGCGTCGAAATCTTCTTGATTACGGTAAAAATCGGCAAGCATAATAAGTGGTTCTTGATAAGAAGGGTCTACTTCTAAAGCTTGTTGTAATAAACGCACCCCTTCATTTTGATCGCCGTGATCAATCATTAAAGCACCAGTACTATACATAAGTTCCTTATAAAATTGGTTGAGTTTTAATCCTTCTTGACCAATGTCAATTGCGTTTGGAAAATCTTTTTCATTTTCATACAGTTGTTGTAAGTAATAATAGCCTTGTATAAAGTCAGGATCCTTATTTAATAATGTACGAATAATTTTAATGGCCTCATGTGTTAAATCATTTTTCTCGTATGCGACTGCTTTTTTAAAATAATCTTCTGAAACCATTTCATCATCACTGATTTCATCAAACCATTTAAGTGCATCAGAGTAATTACCACTTTGTAAACTGCTGTCACCTAACCTTGAGAAGATATTGACACCATTAAATTCATATTCTCCTGTTTCAAGTACAGTATCGTATTCTCTTGACGCACGTAAATATTGACCATCAAAATAAAGCAATTCAGCAAGTGCAAAGTGAATAATAGGATCTGAAGGTTCTAAATCAATGGCTTGTTCAATTTTGTCTATTGCAACTTCAAGCATATTAATTTGTTGATATAAGTCAGCCTCGAGTAATAAACGCTCAGTAGACAGTTCTACTTCATTCAGATACTCTAAAGCTTCGTCTGTATGATTTTCTGAAATTAAACCATCAATAAAATAAATCAAAATTTCACTTTCATCTGGATATTTATTATAGAGCGTACGAAAGACTTCTAAACCTTGAGGTGTTAAACCAAATTGGTAAAGTGTTTCGCCTAGGACAAAAAGTGCCTCATCATCATTAGAACTTAAAGCGTCTTGTACTCGACTATCAAGTTGATCGATTTTTTGTAAATTAATATCATCTATTAATTTATAAATATCTTGCATGTTATCCCTCATTTTCTAAGTGTTTTAACAATGGTAAAAAGTTTGGGAATGAAACATTCACTGAATCGAATTGATTTATTGTAATAGGTTTCTCAGAAAGTAAAGATGCAATTGCTAATGTCATTCCTATACGATGATCCGTTTGACTATCAACTGTGGCTACTTTTGAGACAGTTGACGGTTCAATTTTCATGCCATCCTCTGTTGGCGTGACAGATAAACCTAATTTACTAAGTTCGTGTGCAGTAGTATCAATCCGGTTTGTCTCTTTTACCTTTAATTCTTCAGCATCCACTATCATACTTGAAGATTGGGCTTGTGTACAGAGTAAAGCAATAACAGGTAATTCATCAATACTTCTAGGAATAAGTTCGCCACCTATTTTTATCCCTTTAAGGTTAGGTGTGTAGCGCACACGGATTGATGCTGTAGGTTCAGATTGTTCTTTATAGTTAAATATTGTAATATCTCCACCCATTTGTTTGATAATATCTAATATACCATCTCTAGTTGGGTTTATTCCTACATTGTGAAGTGTAATGTCGCTTCCTGGGATAATAAGTGCTGCAACAATAAAAAATGCAGCTGATGAGATATCACCGGGAACATTAAAATCACGAGCTTCTATATGTTTAATACTATTTTGACGCAATGTAATTGTTAAATCATGAACTTCAACTGGAATTTGATAGTGATTTAACATTGTTTCAGTATGATTTCGTGAAATATCTAATTCTTGCACCGTCGTATCACTATTAGCAAATAGACTTGCAAATAGTATTGCACTTTTAACTTGGGCACTTGCTACTGGCATTTTATAGTTTATGCCAGTTACATGACTTGGCGTGATGATAAGCGGTGTATAGTTGTCGTTAACTGCTGAAATGTCTACATTCATTTCACGGAGTGGTTTTATAATACGGTCCATAGGCCTTCTTCCTATAGAGGCATCACCAGAAATAACACTTTGAATACCAAGACCGCCTAACAAACCAGCCATTAAACGTGTTGTTGTACCAGAATTTCCTGTATAGAGCGTTTGATGAGGTGTTTTAAAGTTAGAATATCCCGGTGAATCAATTTTGATTTTATCGTCATAAATATCGATGTCGACACCCAACATTTCAAAAATCTTTGCTGTACGGAGACAATCTTCGCCGAGTAGAGGATTATAAATTGTTGAGCGACCTTTCGCGAGTGAACTTAGCATAATTGCACGATGTGTCATTGATTTATCACCGGGTATTGTTGTTTCACCAGTTAGTGGATGTCGATATTGTATTGTAACCATGATGATGCCTCCTCTTACAAGTTTTGTAAAATTTCAAATGCGCGTTTTAATGTATCTTTATCAATAGTTTTGACAACTGGAGCACCAATATCTGTAAGTAATACCATGCGGACCCCTTCAGCATTATTCTTTTTATCTTGCATCATTAAAGTTAATATTGGGTTTAAACTGAAGGATTTAATCTGCTCCATTGGATATCCTATTTTATCAAAGTATTGATAATAATGTTTTAAATCAAAATTGAGATCATGCATTAAGTTAGTAACGATAAATTGGTAGAGTATACCAATAATAACAGCATGTCCATGAGGTATTTTATACTCATACTCAATGGCGTGTCCAAAAGTGTGACCTAGATTTAAAAATTGGCGTTGCCCTTTTTCTAATTCATCTTGTAAAACAATTTCAAGCTTGGTTTGAATACCTTTTAAAATGAAAGTCTCTATATGATCCAGTTGTTTGAGTGCGTCGCTATCACTAAAGTGCTTTTCGATTTCTAAAGTTGCTTCATTACCACTTAATAGTGCATGTTTATATAATTCAGCATAACCACTCAATATTTCACTTTGGGGTAACGTTTTTAGAAAATCTAAATCATAAATTACGGCAATTGGACGATGAAATGCGCCAATTAAATTTTTACCTGAAGCGGCATTAATTCCAACCTTACCACCTATACTTGAATCATGCGCTAAAAGTGTTGTCGGCATTTGAACAAAATCTACGCCTCTTAGTAATGTAGCTGCTAAAAATCCTACAAAATCACCTGTAGCTCCACCGCCAATAGAAACAAGACAAGTTTGACGTGTCGGTTGAAAATGTAACAATTGTTCAAGCATTGTATGATAATGTTCGAAAGTTTTAACCTTTTCTCC
Source organism: Staphylococcus canis (assembly GCF_016238445.1). Lineage (GTDB taxonomy): Bacteria > Bacillota > Bacilli > Staphylococcales > Staphylococcaceae > Staphylococcus > Staphylococcus canis. The sequence goes on along the minus strand of NZ_JABANU010000015.1, from coordinate 48,975 downwards.
AGCTGGTAAAATGATTAATTCTCCTTCTGTTTTTTGTACTAACTCATTCACTTTGTCTCTCCATAGAGTATATACTGTTTCATCAACAAGTGTAATGACGTGTTGGTATTGACTAGTATACGATGTAAGTTGATTACTTGCATTATGCTCTATAATGATAGGATAGTTTCGACTTTCATAGGTTGTTTCAAATTTCATAAAATCACCTGCTACTAAAAGTTAAGATTAAGGTTACGACGCTCTACAATTTGTTCATACAATTTACTGAGGTCATTTGATTCGAATTCTTCAAGAATAGCACGTGCTATTTCAAAAGTAACTGCGTGTTCACAAACGATACTTGCAGCGGGTACAGCACTACTATCTGAGCGTTCAATGGATGCTTTAAATGGTTCTTTATTTAAAATGTCGACAGAATCTAAAGGTTTGTATAACGTAGGGATTGGTTTCATTACACCATTAACAATAATAGGCATACCATTAGACATACCACCTTCTAAACCTCCTAAATGGTTAGAACTTCGTGTGTACCCTAATTCTTCTGAATAAATAATGGGGTCTTGCACTTGGCTACCTGGTTTATCTGCAAGTTCAAATCCTTCTCCAAAACTAACTCCTTTAAAAGCGTTGATACTCGAAACACTTTGAGCAATACGGCCATCTAATTTACGGTCATAATGTACGTAGCTTCCAATACCAATTGGCATATGATCTACGATGACTTGAACAACTCCGCCAATTGAATCACCGTCTTTTTTGGCTTGGTCAATTTTTTGGTGTACAGGTTCAACTAAGTCTTCATTAATCATGCGTACGTCATTGGCATCTGAATGTTGTCGGATAGTTTCAATATCATAAGTAGATTTATCCTTGATACCACCTATCGAAACCACACGACTATATACGTCTATATCAAGTTGCTTTAATAATTGTTTACAAAGTGCTCCCACTGCTACACGTGCGGCAGTTTCACGAGCAGATGAGCGCTCAAGAACATTACGTAAATCTTTGTGATTATACTTCATTCCTCCAATAAGGTCTGCATGCCCCGGTCTCGGTTTAGTAATAACACGTTTCATATTTGATTTTTCTTCTTCACTTATAGGAGATGCACCCATTATATTACGCCAATGCGTAAAATCATCGTTTTTGATGACAATTGTAATCGGGCTTCCTAAAGTTAAACCGTGTCGTACGCCTGATACAATTTCAACTGTATCTTTTTCAATTTGCATACGACGACCACGACCATAACCTCCTTGGCGTTTGAACATTTCTTGATTTAATGTATCTATGTCAACAGACATATTAGCAGGTATACCTTCAACAATAACAGTGAGTTGTGGGCCATGAGACTCACCAGCAGTTAAAAACCTTAACATATTTATACACACTCCCTTAGTTTATATGGAACTGGAAAGACTAATAAGAATCTTTATATTTTAGAAAAAAGAATTTAAAGTTAAGTAGAATGAATCTCAAAATAGAATGATATCTCTATAAACTCAACTAAAAAACTCACTTCACAACTAGTCTTTTCCTTAAGAATTTAACAATAATATATTGTATATCATAACACAACTTAGAGTTATAAATAACTGAAAAATAAAAATAATTTTCATGCTTTTAAGTATTAAAGTAAAATGATAAAAAAATAGAGACAGCCATTAATACTGAAAACGTCAATATTATTATAGCATGTCTACTATTTACAATATAATATATACTTAAAATATCATCTATTCATATAACCAAGTTTCATCAGGTGCTTGGTAAGAACTTAACTCTTCTTCATTAAACCATAAGCTAATTTCACGTTTAGCGGATTCAACTGAATCAGAACCATGTACAACATTACGTCCAACTGTAAGCCCTAAATCTCCTCTGATTGAACCAGGTGTTGCTTCAGATGGATTTGTAGAACCGATAATGTGTCTAGATACAGCTACAGCATCTTCCCCTTCAACAACCATAGCAAATACAGGTGCCGATGTAATGAAAGAAATAAGTGATTGATAAAAAGGTTTATCTTTGTGTTCAGAATAATGTGTTTCCGCTAATGATGTTGGTACAGTCATTAACTTTGCTCCAACGAGTTTAAGCCCCTTTTGTTCGATACGTTGTACAATGTTACCGATTAATTTACGTTGTACAGCATCTGGTTTGATCATAACGAATGTTCTTTCCATATTAAAGTCCCCTTTTTCTTTTTTTACATACATCCATATCCTATCATTAAGTTTAAGCGCTTTCAACTTATAAATTAACGCATACGAGTTTGTAATTTTTTAATTAGTTTTTTAAATAAAGGTTTGACATCATCGTTTTCAATTGTTTCTAAAAGTTCAGTTGCTTTATCTAAATACCGTTTACTAATGTCTAATGAATCTTGAATTACAGAAGAATGACGTATTTGATTGATACATTCATCAAATAATGCTTTAGATGAGTTTGGGTTAAGTTGCTCTATTTTTTCAGCAAAATGACGATCTTTCTTCATTTCAAGTAATACAGGAAGTGTCATATGTCCGTTACGTAAATCACTACCAACCGGTTTCCCTAATTTTTTTTCAGAACTTGTAAAATCTAAAACATCATCTACTATTTGAAAACTCATGCCGATGTTATGCCCAATTGTTTTCATTTTATGTACAGTTTGATCATCTGCATTAGAAGTCATCGTACCTACTTGAGTAGCCAGTTGAATTAATAAAGCCGTCTTACGGTTAATGCGACGCAAATAGTTAGTAAGTGATTGATGGGCTCTAAACTGATCTTGAAACTGGAACAGTTCCCCGCGACATACTTCTAAAATCGCTTCAGATAAAATTTGATGAATTCGATAATCTTTAATCTGAGATAAATGAGTTACAGCTTTACTCAATAAAAAATTACCTGTTAAAATAGCTGTTGACTTATCCCATTTTTTTTCAATTGTTAAGTTTCCACGACGTTTATCACTAAAATCTATAACATCATCGTGAACAAGTGTCGCCATATGAATTAACTCTAAAGCTACCGCAACATTATAGGCTTCATCATTACCTTTATTTTGGCCAATGTAACTACTTAGTAAGACAAATAATGGTCTAACACGTTTACCGCCAGAAGTTAATAAGTGGTGAGAAGCTTCTTCAAGCGTTTTGTCTTCACTTTGAATCAAAACTTTTAGCATATTTTCAATTTTTTTGATCTCTTGATTTACATTTATTCTCGACATGCAGTAATCACCTTTGTTAAATCGATTTCGGTTTATAGGCTAAATGCATAGCAGCTACCCCACCAGTAAAGCTACGCACTTTAACGTTTTGAAAGTGTTCTGATTCAAATAATTGCTTTAAAGTTTGACGGTCAGGGAAATCAAAAGCAGATTGTTGAAGCCATTCATATTCTTCTTTAGATTTCGCAAAAAACTTACCAAAAAGAGGCATAATAAATTTGAAATATGCTTTATATAGTTGTTTGAAAACTGGAATCGTAGGTTGACTTGTTTCTAGACAGACGACCATACCGCCAGGCTTAAGTACACGATACATTTCAGAAATTGCTTTAGAATAATCTGGAATATTACGTAAACCGAATCCAATAGTTACATAATCAAACGAATCATTATCAAATGGCAAGTTCATTGCATCACCTTGAATAAGTCGGATATTACTAATATTTTCAGTTTTATTTTCAGCGACTTTTAGCATGTTTTCACTGAAATCTATACCAGTAACTTCACCATTAGGTCCAACTGCTTTACTTAAAGCAATTGTCCAATCTCCAGTACCACAACAAACGTCTAGAGCTTTTGCATTTTTTTTAACGCGCATTGACTTCATAACTTTTTTACGCCAAACTTTGTGTTGTTCAAAGCTGATAATATTATTTAAACTATCATATTTTCCTGAAATGTTTTGGAATACTTTGTATACTTGTTCTTTATTTGCTTTATTAGTCATTTTGATTTACCCCATTAAAATGATTTATTTTGTAAAGTGTGAATAATTGATTGTATTTCAGACTCTGAATGATGTATTAAATATGTAAGGTGTTCTACTTTGAGATGTTGAATGATTTGGTGTTCGAGTGTTTCAATACTTTCTTCAAGTTGATAAATCTCATGTAGTGTTTTAATAATTAGCGTTTCAATTTGATATATTGTTTGGTGTAACGCTTCTGATGGTATTGTTTGATGTGAATGTTGTAATTGAGACTTTAATTCATTGATAGAAATAATGGCTTGACTCATTTTCTTATGGAACACTGAATCTTGAAGCTTTGAGATTAAGTGATAATAGTGTGCGCTTAATAAGTCACCAATTAGAATCGCATCACGTTCATATTGATAGTAACTGATTTGATCTAAATGGTTCATTGCAGTATCTATGGATAAAGTTGCAACTTTAGCATCTAATGGAATATTTAAACGATCGAGTATTAAACTAAAATTATAGTTGATTGTTAAATTTTTAGGCTTAGAAAGTTGAAATAGCATATTGTCTAATTGATTTTTAAGTGTTTGAAAGGAACTGTTCATGTGTTACACCTCAAATTTTAATCACTATCTATATTAACATTATCAAGTGAAAATTGAAATCTGAATAACTTAATAATACTCCAAAAGGCATAATATTACTGTATGTATTATCATAAATATTAAATAGAGTAGGTACTGAGTAAATATTAGCAAGTTATATTGAGCAAAGAACATAAATACTTCTAAACAAGTTTCGACCTAATCGTTTAGAAGTAAAACTCCTACTGTTATTTAACTTTTGTCTATTTACAATACCAAATAAAAAAGCCCTATTAAAGGGCTTTTTCAATATAGAATTACTTCACAGCATCTTTTAATGCTTTACCTGCTTTGAAAGCTGGTACTTTGCTTGCTGGAATATCAATTTCTTTTCCAGTTTGAGGGTTACGACCTTTACGAGCTGCACGCTCACGTACCTCAAAGTTACCGAAGCCAATTAATTGTACTTTTTCACCTTTTGCTAATGATTTTTGAATTGATTCAAAAACGGCATCAACAGCTTGACCAGCTTCTTTTTTTGTTAAATCAGCTTGTTCAGCGACTGCGTTGATTAAGTCAGTTTTGTTCATGTCAATTCACCTCCTCAAAGGTTATGTATAATGATAAACTTTTATCATTATGGTATGACTTTAACACATGCTTAACATATACTGCAACGATTTATGTGATAAAAACGTTGATTTATTGGGATTTTTTGTTAAAAATTACGTATTATGTCGAAATTTTGACTATATTAGATTTCACTCTGCTTTTTTATTACGTTCCATTAAATTTTTAACTTCTTCTTTTACAGATTTTTCTTCAAATAAAACACGATAAAGTGACTCAGTAATTGGCATTTCAACTCCAAGTTCTTTAGCTAAATGATAAACAGATTGTGTTGTATTTACACCTTCAGCAACCATGTTCATTTCATCAAGAATTTCTTGTAAGGTTTGTCCTCTGCCCAGTTTATAACCTAGTGAAAAATTACGTGAATGTGTAGATGTACACGTTACAATAAGGTCACCAATACCACCTAAACCTTGAAAAGTTAATGGGTCTGCACCCATTTTAACACCTAATCGAGATATTTCAGCGAGTCCACGAGTGATAAGTGCAGCTTTAGCATTATCTCCATAACCTAAACCAACTAACACGCCACTTGCGATAGCTATAATATTTTTAAGTGCACCACCAAGCTCAACTCCTACTAAGTCTTCGTTTGTATAAACGCGTAAATAATCAGTCATGAATAAATCTTGAATCATTTGACGTAATATTTTGTTACTGGAAGCGGCTGCAACCGTTGTAGGTTGTTTTAATACAACTTCCTCAGCATGACTTGGGCCTGATAATACGCCTATACCTGCATTATGTTCAGAACTAATACAATCACTTAATATCTCTGAAATACGCTTATATGTTTCGTTTTCAATTCCTTTAGCAACATGAATGAAATATTTCTTTGAAGTTAATAGTGTATCAATTTTAGGGACTACACTTCGAATTGCTTTAGTAGGTAATGCAATAATATAGATATCGGCGTGATTTACTGCAATCTCTAGTTGGTCAGTTGCTTTTATATTTTGATTTAATATAGCCTTTGGTAGGTAAGCTTGATTAGTATGTTTATCATTAATTTCGTTTACAGTTTTTATAGTTTTTCCCCACATTAATGTGTTATGGCCATTATCTGCTAAAACATTTGCTAAAGCAGTGCCGAAGCTTCCTGTTCCAAACACGGTTACGTTAGTCATAACTACCCCTCCAGAAATTAATTACGTTTACGTGCAATAATATGAATTGGTGTTCCATCGAATCCAAATGCATCACGAATCTGATTTTCAATATATCGTTTATATGAAAAATGTAGTAATTCTACTTCATTTACAAATACGACAAATGTTGGTGGTTCAATCGCGACTTGTGTAGCATAAAACACCTTGAGTCGACGCCCCTTATCAGTTGGTGTTGGGTTCATAGCTATTGCATCCATAATAACTTCATTTAAAGTTGAACTTTGGACACGTTTTTTATGATTTTCACTTGCCTCGTTAATAAGTGGGAAAAGTGTTTTTAAACGTGATCCCTCTTTTGCTGAAACATACGCAATTTGAGCATAGTCTAAAAATTGGAAGTTTTGACGAATATCGTCGGTAAATTTTTTCATTGTATTACTATCTTTTTCGACAGTATCCCATTTATTTACTACAATTACAATCGCTTTTCCTTCCTCATGAGCATATCCGGCAACACGTTTATCTTGTTCAATAATACCTTCTTCCGCATCTATAACAACAAGTACAACATTTGAACGTTCTATTGCTTTAAGTGCACGTAAAACAGAGTATTTTTCCGTTGATTCATATACTTTACCTTTTTTTCGCATACCAGCTGTATCTATAAGGACATATTCTTGTCCATCATAAGTGTATTCTGTATCAATTGCATCTCTAGTAGTTCCAGCAATATTTGAAACAATAACACGTTCTTCCCCTAGAATAGCATTGATTAAACTAGATTTACCTACATTAGGACGACCAATTAGTGATAGTCGAATTGTATCATCGTCATATGGATCTGGTTCATCAGCTTTGAAATGTTTAGCTACTTCCTCTAGTAAATCACCTAATCCTAATCCATGAGACCCTGAAAGCGGAAAAGGTTCTCCAAATCCTAATGAATAAAAATCATAAATGTCATTACGCATCTCTGGATTATCTACTTTATTTACTGCCAAAACTACTGGTTTTTTTGATTTATATAGTAACTGTGCAACTAATTCGTCGTTTTGCGTTACGCCTTCTCTTACGTTAACCATAAATATAATAACATCAGCTTCATCAATGGCGATTTCAGCTTGAGCGCGAATTTGAGTTTGAAAAGGCGCGTCTCCTAATTCAATACCTCCTGTGTCGATAATATTAAACTCGTGTGTTAACCAATCGCCACTAGAATATATTCTATCTCTAGTGATACCAGGCGTATCCTCAACGATAGATACACGTTCACCGACGATACGATTAAAAATTGTAGACTTACCTACATTAGGACGTCCTACAATTGCTACTACTGGTTTCGTCATAATACTTCTTCCTCTCTAAAAATATCTTTTTCATTCTAGCACATCATTGAAATATTCAGAAGTACTAATAGATTTATATTTATTTATATTATAGCATGTGATTGTAAGGAAATGAAAAATTGTAAAGAAGCATCAAGAGACTTCATATTAAACAAAGAGAAAAGCTTGAAACTTTGAGTAGTCAAAATTTCAAGCTTTAATAAAGTTGAATTAAAGATTTAAGTTACGTAATTTATCTCCGAAAACATCCCCAAGCGTAGGATTATTTTCATTTTCATCTGAAGTGTTTGTGTATTGTTGAGTTGTTTCTTCATTCGCTTCATTACGCTCTTCTTTAGGTTGAGCTGCTTTAATAGATAATGAAATTCGTTCCTCTTCTGTATTGATTGAAAGGATTTTAACTTGTACAGTTTGGCCTACTTCTAATACTTCATTTGGTGTACCAATATGATCATGACTAATTTCAGAAATATGAACAAGTCCCTGTAAACCTGGTCCAATTTCTACAAATGCACCAAAACTAGTCAGTCTCATTACTTTACCTTCTACAATATCACCTTCATTGAACTTTTCTTGAATAGTTTCAAAAGGACTTGGTAAAGTATCTTTAATTGATAACGATACACGTTCTGAATCTTGTTCTACTGAACGAACTTTTACTTTAACAGTATCACCAATCGAAACAACTTCTTCAGGTGACTTAACATGCTCATGCGATAATTCAGATACATGAACTAAACCGTCTACACCACCTAAGTCAATGAATGCACCGAAGTTTGTTAAGCGTGCAACTTTACCTTCGATAACATCGTCGGCTTTAATAGATTGTAATAGCTCTTCTTTTTTCTTTTCATTTTCAAGAGCTTCCACAGCTTTGCGGCTAAGGATAACTCGATTGTTTTCGGGATCTAATTCTTCTACTTTAAGTTCAAGTACTTTTCCTTCATAATCTGAGAAATCCTCGATATACTCTGTTGAAATAAGTGATGCTGGAATGAAGCCTCTTTGACCAACATCAACAACTAGGCCACCTTTAACGACTTCAGTAACTTTAGCCTCAATCGTTTCATCATTATCAAGTTTTTCTTGTAAGTATTCGTATGATTTTTCTTCTTCTAATTGGCGCTTAGAAAGGATATAACGCCCTTCTTCATTTTCTTCATCGATTTCTACTTTAGTCACATAAGCACCAATTTCATCGCCAACTTTGACAGCTTCGTCAACGTTGTCAATATGGTATGTTGATAATTGACTAATTGGGATAATACCATTGTATTTTCCACCATTTACATGGACTACAACGTGTTTATCTTCAATTTGTTGTACTTCACCAGTTATTTTGTCGCCTTCTTTAATATCGTTAATCATTGATTCATTGAATTCTTCAGTCATCATGAATGCCTCCTTATACTACTACATAATAATAACATCTTATAAACTCACGTAATTGTCAAGAAATTTAGACTAGTTAGAATAAATTTAACAATAGGTTTACGTCAGGTTGATTATTCTTTGTGTTACTTCATCAATTGAAAGTCCAGTTGTATCAATTTCAACTGCATCATCGGCTTTTTTTAGTGGAGAAATTTTGCGATTCATATCATATTCGTCACGTTTTGATATATCCTCTTTAAGTTGCTCTAAATTCGATTCAATGCCTCTTAATTGATTATCTTTTAATCTTCTTTTAGCTCTTTCATCCACTGATGCAATCATATAAACTTTGACTTCAGCATTCGGAAGTACGGTTGTCCCGATATCCCGACCGTCCATAACGATCCCTTTCGCCTCTGCTAACTCCTTTTGAAGCTTTACTAAAAATGAACGTACTTCTTCTTGTGACGCAACATAAGAGACATGTTCAGTTACATCATTTTCTCTTAGATAATCAGTTACATCTTCATTATTTAAAATTACACGTTGACCTTTGTTTTCGTCATATTTTAAATTAATTTGAATATTTGAAATGAGATTTTTAAAATCTGAGAATTGGGATTTGTTTTTCAAATAATAATAAGTGATTGCACGATACATTGCGCCAGTATCAACATAAATCATACCGAGCTTTGAAGCGACTTGTTTAGCAATCGTACTTTTTCCAGCAGCTGCTGGACCGTCTAATGCGATATTAATAGCTGTCATTCTTAACCTTCCTTATTGTTGTTTGTATAATATTATTTTATCATAAGAAGAGATTAAATATCGAGGAGGAGTATGATTGAAAAAGTTATTGATTATACATACTGGCGGTACGATAAGTATGTCTGAAGATGATTCAAATAAAGTGAGTACAAATGCGAGTAATCCCATTGCAAATCATCATAATCTTATAAATAAATATGCCTCGGTTGATGAAATTATGCCATTTAATATTCCATCACCTCATGTAACCATTAATCATGTTAAAACACTAAAGTCATTAATAGAGGATACCGAAAAAGAGAATACGTATGATGGATTTGTGATCACTCATGGCACAGACACATTAGAAGAGACAGCGTTTTTATTAGATTTGACTCTTACTACGAATAAACCTGTAATTGTGACAGGAGCAATGCGATCATCAAATGAAATTGGATCAGATGGCTTATATAATTTTATATCTGCTGTACGTGTTGCCATTGCAGATGGCGCTTCAAATAAAGGGGTTATGGTTGTGTTTAATGATGAAATTCACACAGCAAGAAACGTAACTAAAACACATACTTCAAATACGAATACATTTCAAAGTCCTAATCATGGTCCTTTAGGTATTATTACAAAGTTCGGTGTTCAATTTCATCATCAACCTTTAATACAACATCGTCTACCTGACATTAAAACGCAATTAAAGGTACCTTTAGTCAAATCGCATATGGGAATGGGTAGTGAAATGCTATTATTCTATGCTAAACAAAATATAGATGGTTTAATTATAGAAGCATTAGGTCAAGGTAATTTACCTCCTACTGCTTTGGAAGGTTTAGAAGCTTGTCTCGCTTTAGATATCCCAATCGTTATTGTTTCACGCTCATTTAATGGAATTGTGAGTCCTGTTTATGCTTATGAAGGTGGAGGCAATGATTTATATGACAAAGGAGTTATTTTTTCAAACGGTTTAAATGGTCCAAAAGCAAGATTAAAGCTCTTAGTTGCTTTAAGTAATCACTTTAATAAACAACAAATTAGTCAATATTTCTATGAATAGTAACGAAAAAGCAATGTCAAATTACAAATGTATTTCGACATTGCTTTTTTATATAATGAACTTTAAGATTCTAGAGGACCTTGTTTTTTAGCAATAATATCTTGAGCGATGTGTATACCGTGAAATTTCCCATTTTCTATGAATATAGTATTTGCATCGTTCCCTGCAGCAATGACTCCTGCTATATAACAATTTTCGATATTTGTTTCATAAGTATCTTTATTATATATAGGGGCTGTGCCGTATTCATTTGTATGAATATCGATACCAATTGTTTGCAAAAAGTCATAATCTGGATGATATCCAATCATCGCAAAAACATAATCATTTTTAATCGTTTTTTCGACACCATTAGTTTCAAATGTTACGCTATCTTCGTTAATTTGCGTAACGTTACTATTGAAATGCATATTGATATTCCCACGTCTAATAAGTGAGTCAAAATTAGGTAGAATCCAAGGTTTAATAGACGGAGAGTAATCTTCCCCACGATAGATAACTGTTACTCTAGCACCAGCTTTTTCAAGCTCAATTGCAGCATCAACAGCTGAATTCTTACCTCCAATTATTACAATATCTTGATCGAAGTACGGATGTGCTTCTTTAAAATAATGCATAACTTTATTAGATGTTGCCCCTTTAACGTCAAGTTGATTATGTTGACCATAATAGCCTGTAGCAACAGTAAGATATCGACATTGGTAAACATCTTTAGTAGTTGTAATTGTAAAATGATTATCGATTTTAGTTACATTTAATACCTCTTCAAAAGCGTTGATTTTTAATTGATGATATTTTACCACTTCTCTATAATAAACTAGCGCTTGATTTCGCTTTGGCTTTAATTCTTCTACAATGAATGGGACATCTCCAATACCCAATTTATCACTTGAAGAGAAGAAAGTTTGATGTGTTGGATAATTATAAATTGCGTTGACAACGTTTCCTTTTTCAATAATAAGTGTTTCAATGCCTTTACGCTTTTGTTCAATCGCAGCACTTAAGCCACATGGTCCAGCACCGATGATTATACTTTCAATTTTTTTCATTTTTTAAATGCTATTACTAAATTAAAGTGATAGAACGTAGATTAGAAATTCACTTACAAACTTGTAACTCTAAATAACTAACGTTTCATTCACCTTTGTGCTACATTAGTTAACAGCTTGCCTCCTAATTCTCATACTAGCACTGTATATCTTCAGACAACCTTGTCTTTACCAATGAATATTATAACAATTTTTTTTGTATGATTAAAGATAGCTTAAATTCCGTATTTTAGTCCACTATTACATATGTTTTAATTTATGGTTAATAGATTAAACAAACATAATGATTTGAATACGAAAAAGACGATTACTTCTATTATTAACAAAGATAGAAACCCTATCCTTATATCAAATTGAAGTAACCGTCTTTTATTTAAGGTATGATTAATTGTTGGCCGTTACTAATCGTATTACCATTAATACCATTGGCTTTTCTAATTTTATCAACATTTTCAGGAGTACCACTACCATAATACTGAATTGCTATACGATAAAGATTTTCTTTACCGCTAACTGTATGTGTTTGATTACCCGTGTTTTGATTTTGTTGAGTGTTTTGAGCTGGAAGTTGATTATTTTGTTGATATTGGTCTTGATTTAAAGTATTACCTTGATTAGCTTGTTGATTATAATCATTTTGATATTGATCTGTAGCCTGTTGATCATAACTATTGTCATATTGTTGATTATTTGCTACTGCATTACCTTGTTCTTGTTGATTTGCTGATTCGTTAGTATTTGCAGCATTTGAATTGTTTTTATTGTTTTCTTTTTCATTAGTTGTTGCTTTTTGTTTATCTGACTTAGAATCTGTGTCCCTATCTTTTTTTGCATTTTTATTAGAGTCGTTCTCTTTTTTAGCTTCTTTATCTGATTTTTCTTTATCTGCTTTATTATCTTCTTGTTTATCAGTATTTTGAGCTACTTGTTGATTGTTATTGTTATGATCACCATTATTTTGATTAAAGAGATAAATGCCACCAAAAATCGCTAGAGCACCTAATAATAATATTGCTGCTAAAATAGGGAGGATACGTCTGAAGAATCCACCGTTAGATCCATTAGCAACACTCTCTCTTGGTCTTTCTTTTTCAGTGGATGAATGTTTTTGTTCATTAAACTCATTGGTTTCATTATTGTGTGTCGAATGAGTATGTTCATGAGTTGTTTGAGCGTTAGCTTTTGAAGCTTTAGCCCCTGCTACACCAGAGGCTGCAGCACCTGATGCACCAGCAATAGCTTTCTTTTTATTGCCATTTTTATCTTTATCATGATTGTTTAATGTGTGATCTTCATTGTTTTGATCCTTAGTCTTACCATGGTGATCTAAATCTGAATGTTTTTTGTCTGTTTTATGGTTCAGTTTAGAAGCGGCAGCTCCTGTTGCAGCAGCTCCAACATCTCCAGCAATTTTATCTTTTTTAGATGATTTTGAGTGTTGAACTTTATCTTGTTTTTGAGTTGATTGATTTATTTTATTATCATTTTGAGCTTTATTCTTTTCATTGACGGTTTTATTTTTTAAATCATTTTTTTCATTATTGTTACTTTGTATATCTTTATCGTGATGAGTCGTTTTATTCTTTTTATTAATTACGCCTCCAGCAACACCAGGACGCTTCCCTGTGTTTGATGGGTTTTGAGCATTTGCACCGTCTTTTGAATTATCAATTTGAGCACGTTTTCGATGCCTTCTGGATGCATTTCGTGGCGGGAATTCTTGCTGATCATTAGAAAAATCATTGTCTTGTTCAAAAATTTCACTTTCATCTGAATTTGATGTGTGATTTGGTTTAATTTCTTGACGATTTCTTTCAAATTCGTCCTTAAAATTGTCTTTTGACAAATAAACTCATCCTTCCTATGTATTTTTAGAATAATAACAGATATGGGACATATACGGTTTTAATATTGATTATCTAAGTTTACTTTATAGGCTTAGTAAAATAAAAATATAACTTTGACTTCATTTTAAAAGCGCATTAAAAGTCCCTTATGCTCTGATATATTGATATATTCAATTATAGCTTGTTTAAAAAGGCAGTGTAAAGCGAATACATATGTTATCTAAATAAACTTGAGAGTTTTTCATGATAATTCATTTTTCGTTTTACTTTTTTAGCATTTTTAATGCGAAGTGGCTTAATTTCTTCACAACAATCGCAACATTGAGTAAAAGTTTTCTTTGGCATATTAAAATAACTCAGTAATAATGTTCTTCTACAATGCTTTGTCGTCGCAAATTTAATCATATGGTAGTATGCTTCTGTTTTTCTTTTGTATTGATTTTCAAAAATCGTTTCGAGCTGATCCAAACTAAAGGCATGATTAAGTTGTTCAATGTTAGTACGTTTATCATCATCAAGTAATATGCCTTCTTTATATAATTTGATATCTTGTGATGTAATCATACTTCCTATTGCCAAAGTTTCCATTAGATATGAATCATCATCTTGAAATAATGTAATTGCTTGACTTTTTTCTTGATCTCTTCCTGCACGTCCGATTTCTTGAATGTAGCTTGAGGGACTAGGAGGAAGATGAAAATGAATCACTGTTCGAACATCAGGTTTATTAATACCCATACCAAAAGCACTCGTCGCTACAACAACTGGAATTTCATTTGAAGAAAATTGTTGTTGCACTGTAAATCTTTCTTGGTATGTTAAATCTGCATGATAAATACCGGTTAAAAATCCAGCACTGTATATCTTTTCAGCTAAATCTAAACATACTTTTTTTGATGACACATAGACTATAGTGGGACCAGAATTTTCAATTATAGACAGCAATCGCTCTACTTTATCGTTATAATCTAAAGTGTGAATAACAGATAATGAGATATTCGGACGATCCATTGAGAATTGAATAGATTCAAAAGATTGTCGTACTACACTTTCGATATCGTTTTTTAAATTGATTGATGCTGTAGCAGTTAAAGCTAATATAGGTGTTCGGCTAAAATAATTTGTTATCTCACCAATTCGGACGTAGTGTGGTCTAAAGTCAAATCCCCACTCTGATAAACAGTGTGCTTCGTCTAATACAATTAATCCAAAATCAATGGATTTAATTCTTTTAAAGTTTTGTGGCAATAAAATGAATTCTGGACTTACAAAAATAAATCGTGCTAAGTGTATTTGGCGATAGGCATTGATTCTTTCAATATCATCCATTCCAGAGTGTATTGCAACAACACGATGTTCGCCATTCATCCGCATTTGCATCACTTGGTCGTCCATTAAGGAAATCAAAGGTGATATGATAAGCGTCGGTTTTTGATTAATATATGTTGGTAATTGGTAGCATAAACTCTTCCCACTACCAGTTGGTAATATTCCTAAAGTATTTTGTTTCTGAAGCACTTTCTCAATGATTTCTTTTTGTCCTGGTTTGAAGGTTTCAAATCCAAAGTATTGTTTCAATGCATTAATTAGCATTAATATCACCTCTCGATAACCCTACTATTGAAAGCTTGATTTCAAAATAACTCATCTCATTAAATAAAGATTTATAATGTTTTAACTTTAGATTAGGATGTTTTCGATAATAATGCACAAATTGTTCAAGAGAACTTCTTAAAAAAAATGAATAATTATTTAAATAACCTTTTATGAAAAGATCAAGAATATGATCTTCTATAGTACTCATTGTTACATTCAAAATATTTGCGATTTCATTGAGATGATAACCATTTGTTAAATAATGATATGTTTGCCATACTGGTTTTGATACAATGGGTTGAAAAAGACATTGGTTTAAATTTGGATATCGATTAGTATTCTGAAGTAATTCATAAAGATTTAGTAAATCAATATAATATAATAACATCATATCGTCTTCACTCAAATTGTGAATAAGAGATACTTGTTTGAAGGTATACATTGTTTCTTGATAACCAGATAAAAAATAATGTAGTATACTCGTTTCGTTTTTATGATTCAGTTGTTCGAATAAGTCATAAATTTCATCCTCAACATTTTGAAAGGCATCTTGAGATTGAATGTTGTGATAAAGTACTTTAACCTTTTTATGAATAGCAGTATTTGACGTCAATGGCATAAAACTAAGATGATTATGATATTGATTTGATAAAGTCTGAATTACTAATTGTAATGCAATAAAAGTAAACTGTAGTTCACGAAATGTTATTTGGTTTGAGGTTGGGATACCTTGATGAACGTTTGGTGTATCATTATCTTTAGAATATATGAGTGTTTTAAATGTATCAAAAGTTAAATCTGGTAGAATACCAAATAAAGATAAGACATTAAGTGAAACAGCATCAAAAAAAGTTTGATGAGATTTTTTACCTGTGATAATATTATATATGCTTTTTTCAGTTTTAAATTTAGAGGCCTGATGATATACATATTTGATTAAATAATTCATGACAAACTCCATTCTTTTAGACGAATATATTGAAAAAGTATGTATACATAACTACAATGAAATTATAATGTTAGTATGGCACTTTGAAAAGGGAGGCGAAATAATATGGCTAAATATACAATCGTTGATATGGATACTTGTATCGCATGTGGTGCTTGTGGCGCAGCAGCACCTGATATTTATGATTATGACGATGAAGGTATCGCATATGTGATTCTTGATGACAACCAAGGTACTACGCCCGTACCTGAAGAATTATATGAAGATTTGGAAGATGCGTTTGAAGGTTGCCCTACTGATTCAATTAAAGTTGAAGAAGAATCATTCGATGGAGACGCACTTAAATTTGAATAGAATATTGAGTCAACATATGATTTTTTTGAGTACGTTTTTATAAATTAAATCGATTCATTGAATAGAATCAATACATCTCATTTATAATAATTAAGACCTGTTATGTTACGCACT
Organism: Staphylococcus canis; assembly: GCF_016238445.1. GTDB lineage: Bacteria > Bacillota > Bacilli > Staphylococcales > Staphylococcaceae > Staphylococcus > Staphylococcus canis. The sequence goes on along the minus strand of NZ_JABANU010000015.1, from coordinate 32,287 downwards.
AACAGGTCTCTTTTTATAACAGCTTATGATTTTATGATTTTTGATAATCTTTTGAATAAAAGAACAAATACAATAGAAACTAAAATTCCTTTAATTATGTTAAATGGAATAATTCCAGCAGTAATTATAACTTTCAAATTGTGCGTGATATCAGATAAATTCATAATTGCCCCATATAAAGGTAATAGTACAAAATAATTTAAAATACTTAACACAATTGTCATTACTATAACACCAAACAATAGACCAATTATTAATGAACGCGTTGTTTGCTTTCTTATATAAATCCAATAACTGACTATCATTAAACTACTACCAGCGATAAAGTTTGCTACTGGGCCTACAGGGTCACTCATGTTGAAAAAGAAGTTTAGTAAGTTTTTAATAAATTCAACAAGTAGACCAGCTACTGGACCAAATGTGAACGTCGCGATTAATGCTGGTACATCACTAAAATCGACAGTTAAATATGGTGGTAAAAAAGGGAGTGGAAATTTAATAAACATTAGTATAAAAGCAATTGCGCTTAACATTCCCACTACTATCATTTTTTTGGTTTGCTTTTGTTTCATAATATCCTCCTTTAATTCATCTTGCTAGAATTGGAGGATTTAAAAGCAACACAAATAAACCTCCATCTTCTCCCTTCCAGACTATACTGTCGGCTCTAGATTCTCACTAGATCAGCTAAAAAAGAATTGTTCTTTTTTGGGTCGCAGGCTTAATTTACTGCCGGTTGGGAATTACACCCGACCCCGAAGATGAATTTTGATTTTCAAACAACATTATCATACAAAACATTTAGTAATGTGACAATGTTTATGCTCTTTAAGAGTCACTCTGTGCTTTTTATGGTTTAGGCAATTTAATTATAAAGGTAGTACCTACATTCACTGTACTTTCTAATTGTAATTGTCCGCCATGTGCTTCAACAATCATACGAGAGATAAAAAGACCTAAACCGGTACCTTGTTTCCCACGCTTTCTCGCTGCATCTACCTTGTAAAAACGCTCAAAAACAGATTCTAAATGCTCAGGTGCAATGCCGACACCTGTATCTTGAACTTCAAGCACATAGTAGTTACCTTCTTCACGACTGGTAATCGAAATACTATCACCACTTTGTGTATAACGTGTTGCATTATCAACTAGATTAGTAAGAACTTGTTCAATCTTATCAAAATCATAAGACCATAATTCATTCATCAAACGATCTTCTTCAAAATTAAGTGAGAGTTGATATTCAAGAGCTTGTTTTCGATATTTGGCAGCCATTTTCTGTATAAGTGGTGTCATTGGCTGATTCTCTTTGTTGATATGAATCCCTTCTGCATCCATTTTGGCTACATTTAATAGTTCATTAACTAAACGATTCAAACGTTTTGATTCATCAAGTACAACTAATAGAGATTCATTGATTTCTTCAGGTTCGGTTACGATACCATCAACAATTGATTCAGTATAACCTTGTAATAATGCAATAGGTGTCCTTAATTCATGAGAAACATTAGCGATGAAGTCTTTTTTAACTTGCTCCATATGATGTTCATTCGTCATATCTCGAATCACTACAACTAGTCCACTACTACCATTATGTTCAATCTTGTCTATATAAGTCATAATCACCACAAAGTATGACTTATTAATTTCATATTCCTGATATTCTGTACTTTGATTATGAAAAGTTTGAGTAATCTGGGTTTCAAATGTGGTACGATCTGAATCAGACATTTTGGTTAACATATTGTGGGCCATCTCATTTGATAATATGATTTCTCGCTTGTGATTGATACCAAGTACGCCTTCCACCATAGAATTGATGAGCGTATCTCGTACATTTTTAGATGTAGTTAAGGCATTAATATGACTTTGTATATTACGGCTCATTTTATTAAATGTCATAGCTAATTCGCCAATCTCGTCTTTAGTATATATAGGCACACGTTTAACATCGTGACCTTGTAGCACTTCTTTAGCTTGATTTTTGAGTAGACGAAGCGGCTTCGTAATTCGAGTTGATAAGAAAAATGCAAAAATAGTAGTGATTGCTAAGAATATAATCGCAGTAATAAGTATAATAATTGCGATGTAATTATTCGTTTCATCAATACTTTTCAAATCTTGATAAATGAAAACTGCAGCAGGCTTACCATTAACATCCTTTGAAGGATAGCCTAATAAGACATAGGTGCGTTTTTGTTTTTCAAACTCAATTGTGACATGTTTTAAAACTGGTTTGTCTTGCTTGAAAACTTTTTGGTATGCTTTATGTTGCTCTATTTCTTGAAGCATTTTAGATTTTAATGTGTTTTGAGAAATTGACTTTTTTTTATCTGGTAGTATGATTAATCCTTTATGACTTTCTAAAAGTATTTCACTATTTTTAATAGCAACATCTCGATTACTACTTTGTTCTAATACTTTTGTAATATTTTCTGCATTTTCATATAGAGATTGTTCTGTCGTTTGAGTAATATAATATTGCATAAATGTAATTAAAGCTGCACTTAATAAAATTAAAACTGTCGTTACTATTAAAATAATAGTTAACCACAGTTTTACAACAACGGTATTAAGACGTTTCATCTAATTGTGGTACCTCAAATTTATATCCAACACCCCAAACCGTCTGTATCATCTTAGCAGCTTCAGATGATACACGATTAAGTTTTTCACGTAAACGTTTAACGTGCGTATCTACAGTTCTTAAGTCACCGTAAAATTCATAATGCCAAACTTCTTTGAGCAATTGTTCACGGTCAAATACTTTATTTGGTGTTTTAGCCAAGAATATTAATAATTCGTATTCTTTTGGAGTGAGATTAACAGTTTTTCCATCAGCTAAAACTTTATGTGCATCATTATCGATTGTTAAATGTGTGAATTCAATCATATCTCGTGCATGCGGTTCATTCGTTTCTGTCATTGCCGCTTGCGTTCTACGTAATAAAGCTTTTACGCGTAAGACGACTTCTCTAGGAGAAAATGGTTTTACAATATAGTCATCTGCACCTGACTCAAATCCTTCAACCCGATTATTTTCTTCACCTTTAGCAGTGAGCATAATGATTGGAGTGTCCTTTGTTTCACGCAAACGTAGTGCAACATCCATACCATCGATTTCAGGTAACATTAGGTCTAAAAGAATACAACCATAGTCGTTTTTAAGCGCAAGATCTAAAGCATCTCGCCCATTACTTGCTTCAATAATCTCGTAGCCTTCTCTTTCTAGATATAGTTTGAGTAATTTTCTAATACGATGTTCATCATCTACGACTAAAATACTATTAGTCATCATGACATACCTCCCAAAGATGGTGACATATTATTTATCATTATACATTATAACATATAGTTATTCTTCTAGATAATAAAATCAAAAATTCAACGTTCACCTAATTTATTTATAATTTTATTATGTGAGACTTCCTTTTTGAGCGAGTTGACGTAGTGTTTTGACTTCATGAGGTGATAACACACGTCCTTCTCCTGCACCTAAACCTTTTAAGTCAAGAGGACCAAATGAGATTCGTGTAAGTTTTTCTACTTTAAATCCAAAATGTTCAAACATTCGTCTGACTTGTCGATTGCGTCCTTCTGTGATAGTAATTTCAAGTAATGACGTATTTTTTGTCTTATTTTGATTTTTGAGCTTTATTTTTGCAGGTTGAGTCAATCCATCTTCCAGTCTTATCCCTTTTTCAAGTTCTTTAATTTGCTCTCTTAATATATAACCTTCTATTTTTGCAACATATGTTTTAGGGATTTTATATTTAGGATGTGTCATAAGGTTAGTAAATTCGCCATCATTCGTTAATAATAATAAACCGGAAGTATCATAATCTAAACGTCCAACTGGGAAAATTCGTGTTTCTAAGTCATCAAAAAAATCAGTGACCACTTTTCTACCACGATCATCAGAGACACTAGTAATGACTTGTGTAGGTTTATAAAAAAGGATATAAAGTTTATCCTCCAATTCTATAGGTACATCATCAACTGATACTTGATCAGAAGGTTTCACTTTGGACCCTAATTCAGATACAGTTACGCCATTAACTTTAACACGACCCTCTTGTATTAAAGTTTCAGCTTTTCTTCTAGATGTTAATCCACTTTTAGCAATCCTTTTTTGTAATCTCTCAAGTTCATTTGTCATTATTATTCTCCTTTTTGATTCGTAAGATTTTTAAAAAATTGTTCTATTTCTTCATCGTCTTCATCGGTCGTAGGTAAATCATCTAATTGAGATAAGCCAAAGACATTTAAAAATAAATCGGTGGTATGTAAATGTTGAGCACGTGATGTTGGACTAGTTTTAGATAATACGAGGCCTTTAGCAATTAGAGTTTTAACTGGTCCATCAGAATTCACACCACGTATGAACTCAATGTCTCCCCGTGTAATTGGTTGATTGTAAGCAATAATAGCAAGTACTTCCATTGCCGCTTGTGAAAGCTTGGTTGAATTATGATTCAAAACTAACGATTCGATAAATGGTGCTGTCTCTTTTTGGGTTGCTAACATATAAGATTGTCCATAATGTTCAATTACAAGACCAGGAATGTGAAGTGAATCGATTAATTTATTTAATTCTTTTTGTTCAATATTTAACACTTCAAGAAGTTCGGATTCATGAATGCCACCTTCACCAACAGTATAAAGTATCGCGACTAACGCTTCAGTTAATTGGGTATTCATAATTAACTCCTTTGCTAATTTCTATATTTTGAAATGCCTCAGATTGACTTAATTGAACCAGTCCTGATTTAGCCATATCTAACAAAGCTAAAAAGTGCGTAACAACATATTCTATAGGTTCATTAAACTGAAAAAGCTCAAAAAAAGTAATCGTATTTTTATTTTCGAGCGCCTTAAAAATTTTTTTTGTCGATTGTTGAACCGTAAAAGTCTCTTTTTGGATTTTTACAGGGTGTGTCTTTTTGAGAGCGACTCTTGATTTTAGTTTTTGATAAGCAATAATTAAATCTGTGATATCCATCGTCACATTATCTGTAATTTGTTCTTTTTTTTCATAACGAGATAAATCAGAAGGTGGTTTTGCATACTGTAAATTACGTTCCTTTTGTTCTTCTAAAAGCATTACTGCATATGCTTTATAGTTCTGATATTCGATTAATTTCTCTACAAGTTCTTCGCGTGGATCCTCTTCTTCTACTAGTTCATCTTGATGATAATCTGGTAATAGCATTTTACTTTTTATCATTAAAAGTTCAGACGCTGTTAATAAGTATTCACTTGCTACATTTATTTCTAATTGTTTCATCGCATGGATATACTGCATATATTGCTGAGTCAATTCTTTCATGGGTATATCATAAATATCTATCTCAAACTCATTGATGAGATGCAATAATAAATCCAGTGGTCCATTAAATGCATCTAGTTGAACCTCATACATAAAAAAACCTCATTTCCATATCAGATAGATGCATAATTTCAAAAAGTATTATAGCATGTTTTCATAATGCTTAACATATTGGAGTGGTTGTTTTGGAAAGAGAATTAATCACATTTTATTATCAGTTTCATAATCAGCAACATTATTTTTTATGTCATGACATTTTAGAAGAGGCATGGAAAAATAAGAAGAATTATTCAAAAAAAGATGCCTGTGTGAGCCTAATTCTACTCGCTACAGGATGTTATCATTATAGACGCAATAATTTCAAAGGTGCATCTCGCTCCTTTAATAAAGCTTTAATGGTAATTAAGCACTATTCTAAAACTCAGGTATATGACTTAGGCTTGGATTATCAAAAATACATTGATTTATTAAAACAACTTGTAATTAAAAGTGAGCAACATGAACCATTTGTTCCCGTTACCCTACCGTTAACAGACCAAATGATACAAAATATTATAGAAATTTATCCAGATTACGAAGTTTTAACTACTATTATTCATAATGATATTATTAAACATCATCATCTTTATCGAGATAGAACTGAGGTTATTGAAGCAAGGAATCTCGCTCTTGCAAAACGTCAAGAAAAGAGGATTTTGAATGTAAAAAAGTGTCAAAATAAGTAAAAGTGTTAAATTGTCGATTGGGTAGTCAATATCAGAAACAGAATGACTTCTATTATTATAACGACAGTCATTCTGTATATATTCAATATCGACAAATGATTAATTAATACTGAAATACTAAGCACGTGGATGATATTGTTGATAAATCTTTCTAATTTGTGCACTTGAAACATGCGTATAGAGTTGAGTAGTTGAAATATCAGAATGACCTAACATTTCTTGGACAGCACGTAAATCTGCTCCGTTTTCTAATAAATGTGTCGCAAAAGAATGTCTTAACGTATGTGGTGTAAGTGTTTTATGGATTCCGGCTTTAAGACCAAGTTGTTTGATTAACTTCCAAACACCTTGTCTTGTCAGTGGTTTGCCATGCGTATTTAACAATAAAGTATGCGTTACAGTATTTTTAAGGAGTTGAGGTCTAACATTTTGAATATAGTGATCCAAAAATGCTATAACTGTTTCACCAAGTGGCACAATACGTTCCTTTTTCCCCTTACCAAAAACTTTTACGAATCCCATCATTAAGTTAATATCTTCAACTTCTATATTAATAAGTTCACTTACACGCATACCAGTTGCATATAATAACTCAAGCATTGTGCGGTCTCTATACCCAATAACCCGCTCAAGTTGAGGTGTTTCTAGTAATTGATTAATCTCATCTATAGTCAATATATCTGGTAATTTTCTATCATATTTAGGTGTTTCAATTAATACAGTTGGATCGTGTTTAGCATATTTTTCTCTCAAAGCAAATTGATGGAAACTTCGTACAGTAGACGTAAAACGTGCTATAGACTTTGAAGAACGTCCCTCATCATGTAAGACACCAAACCAAAGTTGAATGGTATCACGGTCAACAAAGTCTAAGTGTGTAATCTTCTTTAATTCCAAAAAATTGATATAATGATTTAAATCTCTACGGTATGCTGCAATCGTATTTTGTGATAACCCTTTTTCGAGTTGGATAAATTTTAAATATTCCTCTAGTATTTGTTGCATATAAAAGCCCTCATTTCTTGATGAGATATGCTAAAGCAATTACGACTTAGCTTTTGTTTTGGCAATCTTTACATATGCCGTGAAATGTTAAGCGATGATCCAATATTTTAAAGTTAAACTCATTTTCGACGCGTTCTTCAACTTGCGGCAATAAGTCTTCTTCAATTTCATCTACTCGACCACATTCCATACATACTAAATGATGATGGAAATGTTTAGAACCTTCTTTACGTAGATCAAATCGAGATACCCCGTCACCGAAGCTTACTTTGTCCACGACCTTAAGCTCAGCAAGTAATTCTAATGTTCGATAAACTGTAGCTAGTCCTATTTCAGGCGCTTTCTCTTTTACTTTTAAATAAACATCTTCTGCACTTAAATGGTCAGCTTCATTCTCAATCAAGACTCGAACAGTTGCTTCTCTTTGAGGTGTGAGTTTATATGATGATTGTTGTAACTGTTGCTTCACGCGATTTAATCGTTCCTCCACGGAAGCTTCACTCCCTACTAACTTAATTGTAATAATTATTATTTAGATACTTTATGATTAATAAATTACCAATAATTGAGAAAAAAAGCAACTAAAATCCTCTTCTTATTTAGAATGATTATAATTTAATAATACATATTGAAATGCAATCAGTGTCTTCGCATCCTCAATTTCATTATTGTGAACGGCATTTTTAATTTCATCTATGCTGTAGTAAACACTTTCTACAAATTCATCTTCATCAAGGTTTAACGTCCCTTTTTGTAAATCTTCAGTAAAATAGATTGTTATTTTTTCATTTGAAAAACCAGGAGTGCCATATACTTCTCCGATTTTGACAAGATGTTCTGTCTTATACCCTGTTTCCTCTTCTAGCTCCCGTTTCGCTGCATCTTCTGGATTTTCATTAGGTTCTAATTTACCAGCTGGTATTTCTAGTAATACTTTTTCCATTGGTTTACGATACTGTTTAACCAGAATCACTTTTTGATCAGGCGTTAACGCACAGATTGCGACTGCGCCATTATGTTTAACGACTTCCCTATACGAAGTTTTCTCATTGGGGAGTGTTACTTTATGACGTTCTACTTCAATAATTTTTCCGGAATAAATTGTTTCAATAGACAGAGATTTTTCTTCATGTATCATGCATTAAACGCTCCTTTTCATTTATATAAAAACTATAACAATGTTACGATATAATTAAATAGTATCGGAAGGAGATTAAACATGCAAAAGAATACATTAAAAAGTGGAATAGAACTTTCTGAACTCGGATTAGGATGTATGAGTTTAGGTACTGATTTTAAACATGCTGAAACAATTATTGATACTGCTGTAGAACATGGTATCACTTATTTTGATACTGCTGATATTTATGATAAAGGGATAAATGAAGAAATTGTAGGTAAAGCATTAAAAAAATATCAGCAACGTGACGATATTATTATTGGCACAAAAGTTGGTAATCATCTAAAAGATAATGGTGATACATTTTGGGATCCTTCGAAAAAATATATTAAAACGAATGTGAAATCCTCTTTAAAACGTTTAGGGTTAGATCAATTGGACTTGTATATGCTTCATGGTGGGACTATTGATGATCCTTTAGATGAAACAATTAGTGCATTTGATGAGTTAAAACAAGAAGGCCTCATTAAAGCGTATGGAATTTCGTCTATTCGTCCTAATGTGATTCGATATTATCTCGAGCATAGTCAAATTGAAACTATTATGTCACAGTTTAATCTAATAGATAATAGACCTGAACGTTTACTTCAAGAAATTAAAGATAAAGATGTTAAGGTGCTAGCAAGAGGTCCATTATTTAAAGGACTTTTAACAGATAGTGCAAATTCTACGATTGATCAAAAATTTAAAGAAGGTGTGCTCGATTATTCTCATCAAGAACTTGAAGAGACTATGAAACTATTACAACAGAACATTCATGCAGATTTATCTTCTGTTGCTTTTAATTATCTTAAGTCATTTGATACTTTAGGTTCTGTCATTGTTGGTGTAAGTAGTGTTGATCAATTAAATGAGAATGTAAAGCATTTTGATGAAGTGATTAATCAGGATGTAATTAAAAAGGCACGTAAAACTGTGAAAAATTTAGAATATAAGCAGCATTTATAATAATTGCTATTACTAATATGTAGAAAGATAGAAATGAAGTTCATAATTGTCTTGAATTAGGGTAATATGAGTATTACATAAGTAAGTAATACTAGAACGTATCTTTTTATAAGGAGATTCTTTCTCTAGCCTAACTATATTTTTAAATTAAGAAAAAATAGGAAGTGATAATAAATGAAAATTGTTTTTTATGGTGCTGGTAATATGGCTCACGCAATCTTTACTGGAATTGTAAATTCTAACGTTTTACCTCCAGAAAACATATTCTTAACCAATCGTTCTAATGAGGACGCGCTTAAGTCATATCAAGATGATTTAGGTGTCCAATACAGTTACGACGATAAAAAGTTACTTGATCAAGCTGATTATATTTTCTTAGGATCAAAACCTCATGACTTTGATAAAATTGCTGATAGAATTCGTGAATATGTTCAACCTAATCATAAATTTATCTCGATTATGGCGGGTTTGCCAATATCGTATATTCGTGAAAAATTATCAGTGGATAATCCTATTGCACGTATCATGCCAAATACAAATGCTCACGTTGGGCATTCTGTAACTGGCGTAAGTTTTTCAAATAATTTTGGTCCGAGATCGAAAGATGAAGTGCTTAATGTGATTAATGCATTTGGTTCGGCCATCGAAGTACAAGAGGATCATTTGCATCAAGTAACAGCAATCACAGGAAGCGGTCCAGCATTCTTATATCACGTCTTTGAAAAATATGTTCAAGCTGGTACTAAATTAGGTCTTGAAAAATCTCAAGTTGAAGAATCAATTCAGGAGCTTATCATCGGTACAAGTAAAATGATTGAGCGTTCTGATTTAAGTATGGAACAATTAAGAAAGAATATTACTTCAAAAGGTGGTACTACTCAAGCTGGGCTCAATGCATTATCACAATATGATATTGAAGGCATATTTGAAGATTGCTTGAATGCAGCTGTTAATAGAAGTATTGAACTTTCTGCACAAGATGACGACTAGTATACTATAAATATATTAAGACTTTAATTGAGCTAACAGGATTTGTTTTTATCCTATACATTATGATTAAAGACGTGTATAGATGATAATTACAAATCCTGTTTTAGCTTTATCATAAATATTCAAAGTTTAAAATTGAAAGTGATCAAAGTCTGATACAAATTGAAATGCTATATTATGATTAGAGTGTAGCTTTTGAGAAATAGATTTAATATCGTCTAGTGTATAACGATTGCTTAAATGGGTTAGCAAACCATGTTTAACATTTGCCTTTTCAAGAAGTTTTAATACATCATCAATATGACTATGAAAATAATTATTAGCGAGTGTTCTATCCCCTTCTAAAAATGTTGCTTCATGTACGATTACGTCAGCATCTTGAGCTAAAATGAGTTCATTTTCACACGGTTTAGTATCTCCGAAAATTGACAATACTGGCCCTTTTCGATCTTCCCCTTTAAACTTATTTGAATGATAGATAATGCCCTCGTGTTCAAATGTGTCATGTGATTTTACTTGTTGATATTTTGGTCCGGGTTCAAGCCCTATCTCTTTTAACTTTGCAACATCCAACTTACCTGGTGTGGTTGGAGATACGATGCGGTAACCGTAACTTGGGACTCCGTGATTTAATGGTAAAGCTTTCACTTTAAAATCATTAATTGCTAGTTCTAATTCATCTTTAATCTCTATGATTTGAATAGGATAAGTAAGATGAGCATGTGTTAAAGTGAGCGTCGTTTCAATATAAGATTTAATACCAATTGGCCCGATAACAGTCAGTGGTTTATCATCTCCACCTTGGAAAGATCGACTCGTTAATACGCCAGGTAAACCATAGATATGGTCACCATGCATATGTGTTATAAAAATATGACTCACTTTACCTAGTTTAATTGAATGATGTAATATTTGATGTTGTGTAGCCTCTCCCACATCAAAAAGCCAAATATCTGTTGAGTAAGGTTCTAAATTTAATGCTATTGATTGAGTGTGACGTTCCTTTGTCGGTAAACCTGCACTCGTCCCAAAAAATGTAATCTCCATTTATAAACCTCCTTAGCGATAATATTATCATACATAGTTCTAAAAATATTCAAGAAATTATGTTGCTTAATTTAACGATAGAGAATTAAAGCATAATATATGACCAATTTTGATATAATGATTTATAATAAGAAAAGACATTATAAAAGAATTGAGGTTTTGAATCTTGAATAAGACAAATAATCACATTCCAGCGCTAATTACAATTTTTGGTGCTACAGGTGATTTAAGTCACCGAAAATTGTTCCCATCACTATTTCATTTATACCAACAAGATCATTTAGATGAACGTATTGCAATTATTGGTATTGGTAGACGTCAACTTTCTAAAGATGATTTTAGAGCGCAAGTCAAAAAATCAATACAAGCTCACGTCCAAGATACAAAACATTTAGATAAGTTCTTGCAACATGTGTTCTATCAACCACATGATGTAAATGATGAAGCAAGTTATAAAAAGTTGCTTGATTTAAGTGAGTCACTTGACAAAGAATTTTCTTTAGGTGGCAATAGACTATTCTATTTAGCTATGGCACCTCAATTTTTCGGTACTGTAACAGATTACTTAAAATCATCTGGACTTACAAATACTAAAGGCTTTAAACGATTAGTAATTGAGAAGCCATTTGGTAGCGACCTTGCATCAGCGGAATCTTTAAATAAACAAATCAGACGATCTTTTAAAGAGGAAGAAATATTTAGAATTGATCATTATTTAGGTAAAGATATGGTTCAAAATATTGAAGTCTTACGTTTTAGTAATGCAATGTTTGAACCATTATGGAATAATAAATATATTTCAAATATACAAGTTACTTCATCTGAAATTTTAGGTGTTGAAGATCGAGGTGGTTACTATGAATCGAGTGGTGCTTTGAAAGACATGGTTCAAAACCATATGCTTCAAATGGTAGCATTACTAGCTATGGAACCTCCAATAAGTTTAGAAAGTAATGATATTCGTTCGGAAAAAGTAAAAGTATTAAAATCTTTACAAGTGCTTCAACCTGAAGATGTACAAAATAATTTTGTACGAGGACAATATGATGAAGGTACGATAGATGGTCAATCTGTAAGAGCGTACCGTGACGAAGATAAAGTTTCATCAACGTCAAATACCCCTACTTTTGTTTCAGGTAAAGTATCTATTAATAATTTTAGATGGGCTGGCGTACCATTTTATATTCGTACAGGTAAACGTATGAAACGTAAATCTATTCAGGTTGTTGTTGAATTTAAAGAAGTTCCTATGAATTTATATTATCAAAAAGATAAGCATCTTGACTCAAATCTACTTGTAATTAATATTCAACCAAATGAAGGTGTCTCTATACATCTAAATGGGAAAAAATATGTGCAAGGTATCGAAACAGAACCTGTTCAACTTTCTTATTCAATGAGTGCTCAGGATAAAATGAATACCGTAGATGCGTATGAAAACTTATTATTTGATTGTCTAAAAGGTGATGCAACAAACTTTACGCATTGGGAAGAATTAAAAGCAACATGGAAATTTGTTGATGCGATTCAAGAACAATGGGATAAATTTGAACCCGAGTTTCCTAACTATGAATCTGGAACAAATGGTCCTTTAGAAAGCAATCTCCTATTAAGTCGTGATGGATTCAAATGGTGGGACGACATTCAGTAATATTATAGAAATGGGACGAAACTAAGGTTTTTTAATTATTTATCATAAAAGTTTATTTTTTGCTAAGTTACCTATGAATTTAAGTGTAACTTAGCGCTTTTTGTTTTATAATATATAATTAGGAACTTACTGAAATGGAGTAAGACTATAGGAATATTGGGAGTGATACAAGTTTGGATGTTATCAAAAAAGTACAACAATCAATCGTATATATTGAAGATCATTTGTTAGAGCGTTTTGATTTTCAAAAATTATGTGATTACATTGGTATTGCTCCGTATCATCTTGAACAATCGTTTACTATGATCTTAGCATTAACTCCTAGAGAATATTGGCATGGAAGACGAATGACACTAGCTGCTTTTGATTTGATACATGGCAATAGTCGATTAATTGATTTAGCTAAAAAATATCATTATGATAACGCAAATTCATTTGCTCATGATTTTAGCGAATATCATCAAGTTTCTCCATTACAAGCTAAGGTAAAAAAAGATAAGCTTAAATACCAAGATAGATTATATTTAAAATTAACAACGACACGTGCTGAACCGTATCCGTATAGATTGGAGAATATTGGCGATTTGCCTCTTATAGGCGTATCTCGATTTATTCCTGCTAATGACCTAGATAATCATTTTACTATTCCTGACTTTTTGGAAGATTTAAAAGAAAATGGATTACTTGAGGATATGATACGTTATAATAATATAGGACCACATGCTATTTTTGTTGTAAGTAGTCCATTAGAAAATGGATTAGACATTTTTGTAGGTGTGCCTAGCGAACGATATCCTTCCCATCTAGAAAATCGTTATCTCGATCAACAACAGTATGCTGTGTTTAATTTGCAAGGTGAAATTGATTATGCAACAAATGAAGCGTGGCATTACATCGAGACAACACTCCAATTAAGTCTCCCATTCGAAAGAGATAGTATATATATCGAAATGTATCCTCTCGATATATCATTTGAAGATCCTTTTACGAAAATACAATTATGTATTCCGGTAACTATTGATAATTACTAAAGTAAAATTAGGGTTGAATCATCATCCTAATTGTATATAAAGAAGCTCAAGTATATGATTTATCATCATATCTTGAGCTTTCTTCGTTTACTATGATTAAACTTATATTTAATAATATGAACTTCAGTATAATCTTATTCTGTCCATTGAGTATGGAAAGTACCCGCTATATCTTTACGCTCATACGTATGTGCACCAAAGTAATCACGTTGAGCTTGAATCAAGTTCGCTGGTAAGTCAGCTGTTCTATAACTGTCGTAGTAGTTAATACTAGACGCAAATCCAGGAATTGCAATACCATTTTGAACACCTGCAGCAACAACATCACGTAATGCTGTTTGATATTCTGTTACGATTGATTTAAAGTAATCATCTAATAAAAGATTTTGTAAATTTGAATCTTTATCGTAAGCATCTTTAATTTTTTGTAAGAATTGAGCACGGATAATACAACCAGCACGCCAAATCATAGCAAGCTCTCCTAATTGTAAATTCCAATCATTTACGTCACTTGCTGATTTCATTTGATCAAAGCCTTGAGCATACGAGCAAATTTTACTCATATATAACGCACGGCGAATTTTCTCTAAAAATTCTGCTTTATCTCCATTAAATTCAGATTTAGGACCATTTAAGTTGTTAGAAGCATGAACACGTTGTTCTTTAAGTGAAGAAATAAAACGTGCAAATACTGATTCTGTAATAATAGTTAGAGGTGTACCAAGTTCTAATGCGTTAATAGATGTCCACTTTCCAGTCCCTTTTTGGCCAGCCTTATCCATAATTTTCTCAACTAATGGTTCACCATCTTCATCTAATTTAGTGAAAATATCTCCAGTGATTTCGATAAGATAACTTTCAAGCTCACCGGCATTCCATTCTTTAAATGTTTTAGAAATTTCTTCATGTGACATGTTAAGGAGATTTTTCATCATATGATAGCTTTCAGCAATTAATTGCATATCTGCATACTCAATACCATTATGAACCATCTTAACATAATGACCTGCGCCATTAGGACCAATGTATGTTACACATGGTTTTCCATCTTTTGCTTTAGCAGCAATTGATTCAAAAATATCTGCAACTTTTTCATAAGCTTCTTTTTGGCCACCAGGCATCATTGAAGGGCCAGTTAATGCACCAGTTTCCCCGCCAGATACTCCTGTTCCAATAAAGTTAATGCCACTTTCAGCTAAAGCTTTATTACGACGGATTGTATCAAGATAGTTCGTATTACCTCCATCAATTAAAATATCATCATTATCTAAAAGCGGAAGTAACGCATCAATTGTTTTATCTGTCGCTTCACCAGCTTTTACCATTAATAAAATTTTACGAGGTTTTTCTAAAGAATTCACGAACTCTTCTATAGAATAAGTTGGAACGATATTCTTACCTTCAGATTCTTTCATCATAATGTCTGTTTTTTCAGATGAACGATTATAAACAGAAACACTATATCCACGTGATTCAATATTCCATGCTAGGTTTTTACCCATAACTGCTAAACCTACTACACCGATTTGTTGTGTCATTTTGCTTACCTCTCTTATTATAAATTACGGCTATATTGTATCACATTAGCCATTCAAAGTTATAAAGATACGTTTTACTTTAAGTAAGTTTATATAATTATCATACTTATCAATTAAGCAGTCTCAATAATTGAAAGTATAAATTCTGCTAATCGAATTAATGATGTTTGTGAGATTCTTTCTTCAGTTGTGTGAATATTTTCATATCCTACACCTAAAATAACTGTAGGGATACCGAGTTGATTGATAATATTGCCATCAGATCCTCCCCCAGCAATACCTAACTGAGGTGTTAACCCAATCTTTTGAGCAGCCTGCACGGCTTTTTGAACAACAAGTTCATTGGAGTTGATTAAAAAGCCTGGATAAGAAAGAGTTGTTTCTACTTCAGCACTACAACCAAAAGACTCTGCTGTTTTAATAAATACATTTCTCATATGTTCAGTTTGTAAATCTATCTTTTCCTTAGAGTGAGAACGAGCTTCTGCCCAGATTTTGACAAGATCAGTGACGACATTGGTTGGTCCTCCACCTTCAAAACGGCCAATATTAGCTGTTGTTTCATCATCAATTTGACCTAACTTCATATTATGAATTGCACTAGATGCAATTTTAATTGCACTTATCCCCTCTTCAGGTGTACTCGCATGTGCTTTTTTCCCATTTATTTGAGCGTTAATTTTCATTTGATACGGTGCTCCGATTGTAATATCACCTACGGGCACTGATGAATCAACTGCATACCCGTAATCAGCATCAATGTCACTTTTACGTAATAATTTTGCCCCTCTTAATCCAGATTCTTCCCCAACAGTGATGATAAACTGGATTTGACCATGAGGTATATCGTTTTCATTGATTACTTCTAAAACCTCAATCAAAGAAGCCAGTCCTGCTTTATCATCTGCACCTAAGACAGTTGTACCGTCAGAGTATATAAAACCATCTTCTTTAATAATGGGTTTTACATTTTTACCAGGTATAACAGTATCCATATGACTCGTAAAATATATTTTATTTCGATTATCTTGTGTACTTGGTAAAGTGCAAATTAAGTTATTAGCACCATAACCTAATTCATTTCTTGCGGAGTCTTCTCTGACATTAAGACCTAATCGTTTAAATTTATCCTTTAGAAAGGGCTGTATTTCTTCTTCATACCCTGTTTCGGAATCAATTTGTACAAGATCTAGGAATGTTTGAATTAATCGTTTTTCATTAATCATGCAGTCACCCTTTCAATATGTTATTTTTATTTTATCTAAATGATCAGTTGATGCAAAATAATGTGATTATATTGGAAATGAGTAAGGTACGTTTGAGTGGGTCATACAGTTAATGTTATAATTCAATTAAATTTAACATTTAAACTGGAAATATGGAGGACATGAAATTGCAAAATAAAGGTTTAAGAAAGGTTTTACTCATTATAATGTTATTAGCTATAATTATTTCACTACTTTTAACTGGTGTAGCCCCGTTAATGAATACGTAACACTCATATTCAACAAATTTGTTAAAAATAGATATAATATTAATCACTTCTTAATACTATTTTTTAATATTAAGAAGTGATTTTTTATTGAGATATTATGAGCACACTTAGCGTATCATTAGATTTCGTGATGCATTTTAAGTGAACCAAATTTCGACTTAATAGAAAGATATTCCTCAGTATCATATAAAATTTGAATCATGCTTGAGCGTGTATATAATGCTTCGTGTGTTTTAGGAAGCGGTTGTTTATCAAGTTCAAGTCTAATTTGATAGAGTTTATGCAGTCTTAATGCTGTATAGTTATTTTCATTAACGTTTTCGGCCATATCTTTAAAAAGATATGCAACTTGTGAACTTAAGATATCATCGGCTTGTATATGTTCAATATGATATTTAATACGCTTTAGTATTTCGAGTTGGTCCTGACGCATATCGAAATAATGATAGTAACTATTTTCATTTCGTACATAATGATTTTTTACGTCTCTAAAAGCAACTGATTTCGCTTGTTGAATCAGCTTCATTAACGGTTGAAATGAAATCTCTGGATTACTATTATGTGCTGCGCAAGCCCCACTAAATGTATAAAAAATGTTGGTGAATTGTTTCTCAATTTCATTCTTATATTTTTCGAGTTCTTTATCGAAACTTGGCATAATTGTATTCATTAAAAATGCAATTGATAACCCTACAATTAGAAGTAATAATTCATTTATCATCAAATGAACATTGATTGTTTGAGCGTTAAATAGGTGTAATAGTATAACGATACTAGTAACAACACCCTCTTGCATGTTAATCATGACTGTTAAAGGTATAAAGAAAAGTACAATAACACCTAATACCCAAGCATGTTGACCTAGTAAAGAAAATACAAGCGAACCAAAGCCAATGGCAATTAGGCAGGAAATAAACCGAGAGATAATAGCATGCAACGAGTTCATTTTAGTGTCTTTAATACATAATACAACTAAAATAGCACTAGATGCATAATTATCTAGCCCAAAGAATTTTGCTACAATTACACCTAGTGCCATACCTACTGCTGTTTTAATAGTTCTAAATCCTATTCGATATGGATTTAAACGAAACATCTCAGTATCCTCTATTTCTGTTCACAATATTTATCAAATAAATTCTGTAATTGAGTAATGACATCCATTGTATCATGACCTTCGATTTGATGACGCTCTATCATTTGAGTGATTTTACCATCTTTCATTAAAGCAAATGATGGACTAGAAGGCGCATAACCTTCAAAATAATCACGTGCACGTTGAGTTGCTTCTTTATCTTGTCCAGCAAATACAGTTACAAGTCGATCTGGTAAAACATCATAATGTAAAGCATGACTTGCAGCTGGTCTCGCAATACCGCCTGCACAACCACACACTGAATTAATCATTACTAGTGTAGTTCCGTCTTGTTTAAATACTTCATCTACTTCATTTTCAGTTGTTAATTGTTCATATCCTGCACCTTCAATTTCTTTACGGGCTTGATTAACAACATCATTCATATATAAATCAAAATTTAAATCCATCATAATTCCTCCAGTGTCATATTTGTCATTATTTTACTAAAGGTTTTACACCAATTCAATATATAGAGCTTAGGTAAGAAAACTCTGTACAAAATATAATTAATTTTAAGATTTTTATCGTTGATTCTGTTCTATCATTTCTTTAGCACTTTGCTTGGTAAGTTCAGTTACCTTAGCGCCTGAAATCATACGTGCTACTTCTTCAACTCTCTCATCACCATACAGTTCTTTAACACTTGTCACAGTTCTATCGTTAAGTTGTTGCTTAGAAATATATAAATGATGATTACTCATAGATGCAACTTGAGGCAAATGAGATATACAAATGACTTGAATGACATTTGCAATTTGTTTCATCTTTTCAGCCATTTTTTGAGCAGCTTGACCTGAAACACCTGAATCCACTTCATCAAATAATATGGCTGTTTGTCCTCTTGAACGTACAAAAATACTTTTTAAAGCTAACATAATCCTAGAAAGTTCTCCGCCACTTGCAATTTTATTTAAACTTTTAAGAGGTTCACCTTTATTAGGACTAATTAAAAATTCTACTCGTTCAATACCATCTTTTTGTGGAGTATCGTAAGGTTTAAAAGATATTTCCAAATTAGCATCTTTCATCTGTAAATATTGTATTTCATTTACTATATGATCTCTTAATTTTTGAGCGACTTTACGTCTTTCTTTAGAGAGTTTATGGCCTTCTTCTAATAGTAATTTTTCAAGCGCCTCGATTTCTTCCTTTAAGTTTGAGGTGCTTTCTTCGTAGTTTTCTATTTTGTTAATTTCTTCTTCTATTTTTGATTGATAATCAATTAATTCAGAAATATTTTTTCCGTACTTTCGTTTTAAATTCGTTAAAAGATTCATACGGGATTCCAGTTCATTAAGATAGTTTTCATCAAATTCAGTTAAATTAATTTCTTCATAGAATTGATGTTTAGCATCTTCAAGTAAGTAATAAAATTGATCAACCTCCTCTTGAAGTTGCTTGAACTTTTTCGGAACTATTGTATCAATGGTTTGTAATTGAGAACTAAGTTCGTGTAATCGATCAGTAATCGCGTGATCATCAGTTAAGGTAACGTATGCAGCGTTTAATGCGTTACTCAGATTTTCTGAGTTTTGAATTCTCTTTATATCCACTTCAAGCTGTTCTACTTCATCCTCTTTCAATTGTGCTTCTTTAAGTTCATCAGATTGAAATTTTAATAAATCTAGACGCTGTAGTAATGCTTGGTCTGCTGATTCTAATTCATTCAACTCATTTATCTTTTTTTGATGCTTTTCATAAATATTATGGTATTGATCTAAATGTTCTTGATATTGTCCATCGGCATAACGATCTAAGAGTTCAATGTGATATTTTTGTTTAAGTAAAGACTGAGTTTCGTGTTGACCATGAATATCTAATAATTCTTGCATAACTCGTCTTAAATCATGAAGTGTAGCAGTCTGATTATTAATACGACAGATACTTTTACCAGAACTAAATATTTCTCGTTTAACAATCAAAAAGTCTTCGTTTATATCTATATTTAAAGCCTTTAATACTTCAATAGCTTCTTTAGCGTTATCAATATCAAATATTCCTTCTATGATAGCTTTCTTAGCACCATGACGAACAAAGTCAGAAGATGCACGTATACCAATAAGTTGACCGATTGAATCAATAATAATAGACTTACCGGCACCTGTTTCACCACTAAGTACTGTAAGACCATCGGAAAACTGAATATCTAGTTCTTCTATTATTGCGAATTGTTTAATTGATAAACTTTGTAACATATAGTTATCGCATCCTTATAGCATATTGAATATTCTATTTTTTATATCGTTTGCTGCTGTTTTATCTTTACAAATAATAAGACAAGTATCATCGCCGCAAATTGTTCCTAACACCTCTTCCCAATCAATTTGATCTAAAATTGCGCCTATAGATTGAGCATTACCAGGAAGCGTTTTTAACACTAATAAATTATCTGTATCATCAATTTTGACAAATGAATCCATTAAGTATCTTCCGAGTTTTTCTAGAGGATGATAACGTCTATCATTCGGTAAACTGTATACATATTGGCCAGTAGGTGCAGGAACTTTAATAAGTTGAAGCTCTTTGATGTCTCGAGATACAGTTGCTTGTGTTACATTCATATCAAAATCATTTAATCGTCGCACAAGGTCGTCTTGTGTTTCAATTTGTTCATTAGAAATAATCTCTCTTATTTTTATATGTCTAACTGATTTCTTAGGCATAAAAACACACCTCATAACGAATATTTATACAATCATCTTATCATAAATACGTATGAATAGCACAACTGAGTTTACTTGTATTTGTGTATAATTTTACTAACATTGAAGTGCTGTATACTTGATATAAAATGCATAATAAAACCACCTAAAATCCTATAAGAATTTAGGTGGCCAAAATTACTAATACAGAATAATTTTTAGAAGTAATTACAATAATGATTTAGCAGTTTCTGCTATAGATGCAGATGACAATCCGAGATCTTCTAAAATTTGATTAACATCACCATGTTCGATATAAATATTGTCAATACCTAATCGTTTTATACGGTTTTGATAACCTTGATCAGTTAAGAAGTTAGAGATTTGACTGCCTAATCCACCATTTAACATACTTTCTTCAACAGTTAAAACAGGTAAGTTAGATTGACCAATATCATTGAGCATATCGAAATCCATCGGCTTAATATATCGAGCGTTAATAACAGAAGCACTAATACCCTGTTCTTTTAAGAGTGTAGCTGTTTCTTTAACTGTTTCAATTGTTGGGCCATAACTAATTAGTATGATATCTGTCCCTTTTTCAATGTATTCCCAACTTCCGACAGGAATATTTTGACGATTATCTTTTATTGCTACCCCTAATCCATTACCTCTAGGATAACGGATAGCAAAAGGACCTTGCTCATAATGCATCGCTGTATAAACCAAATCTTTAGCTTCATTTTCGTCTTTAGGCATTGCAACTGTCATATTAGGAAATTGTGTTAGAAATCCAACATCGTATATACCTTGATGTGTTTCACCATCAGCACCAACTAAACCTGAACGATCAATACCGAAAATGACATTAAGATTTTGGCGGTCAACATCATGTAATACTTGATCGTACGCGCGTTGTAAAAATGTAGAATATATTGCAACATAAGGTTTCATTCCTTGTATTGCTAATCCGGCAGCCATTGTTACGGCATGTTGCTCTGCTATGCCTACGTCGAAAAATTGTTCAGGCAATTCAGATTGAAACTTAGTTAATTTTGAACCCACAGGCATAGCAGGTGTGATTGCAACTACACGTTTATCATTACGAGCATATGCTAACACTTCATCACTCATTAATTGACTCCACGATGGTCCATTTGCCTTACCTTTAATTTGTTCGCCTGTTTCTAACTTATAAGGTCCTAAACCGTGCCAAGTACCAATTTTATCATTTTCTGCAGGATGATAACCTTTTCCTTTTTTAGTTACGACATGGATGAGTACAGGTTTTTTTATAGAATCTGCAGCCGTCAAGGCATCTTCTAATTCATCAAAATTGTGACCATCGACCGGCCCAATATAACGAATGCCTAATTCTTCAAAAAATGCCCCATCTACAACTAGATACTTTAAGCTATCTTTAATTCTGTCTGCTGATTCCCGTAATCGACTTCCTCCAGGTAGTTTGCTTAATACGTGTTCAACATCCACTTTCATACGGTTATAACCTTGATTCATTCTAATTCGACCTAGCATGTTATGCATTGCACCAACATTAGGTGCAATACTCATTTCATTATCGTTAAGAATAATTGTCATATTCGTACGATCATGTCCTATATTATTTAAAGCTTCAAGAGCCATGCCACCAGTTAATGCACCATCGCCAATAACTGGAATAACATCGTAGTCTTCTTTTAAGATATCACGAGCTTTAGCCATCCCCATAGCTGCAGATAATGATGTAGAGCTATGTCCAGCTTCCCATACATCATGCTCTGATTCTTTTAGTTTTGGAAAACCACATAATCCTTTATATTGTCTTAAAGAATTGAATTGTGTACTTCGGCCAGTTAAGATTTTGTGAATGTAACTTTGATGTCCTACATCCCAAATAATCTTATCTTTAGGACTATTATAGTGTTTATGTAATGCTATAGTAAGCTCAACAACACCTAGGTTTGCCCCAATATGTCCCCCTGTTATAGCACACGTTTCAATTAAAAACTTTCTTATATCTTCACTTAATGATTGAAGTTCTTTTACAGAAAGTTCTTTTAAGAATGAAGGATTTTGTATATTTCTTATATCCATTTATATCACCCTTAACTAATGTGTCCTTTTGATTATAACACTTCAACAACCGTCTTGGTATAGATTGATTTAGTTATTTCTTTGATAAAACAGTTTGAGTAATGTTTTTAAATCATTTGTATCATAAGAATGAGATAATTCATCTAACAAATCATTTGCCTTTTGAACATGGTTAGTTAATTCTTTTTCAGCACTTTCTTGTCCTAATAATGAAACGTAAGTTCCTTTATGATTAGTAATATCACTACCCACAGGTTTTCCTAAATCAGATGCGTTACCATAGACATCTAAAAGATCATCTTTAATCTGAAAAATGACACCTAAATGCTCAGAAAAAGCTATTAATTTTTGTGCTATTTGAGAAGGTGCTTGTGCAATAATTGTAGCAGCCTCAACTGCAAAACGGATTAAGGCACCTGTCTTATGAGCATGTATACGTTCCAAGGTTGTTAAATCAATAGATTTATTCTCACTTTGCATATCTAATGTTTGCCCACCTACCATACCTAAATGACCACTCGCCTTTGATAATAATTGAACAAGTTTAATTCTAATTTCAGCATGGTTCGCTTGGTCGTTAGCGATAAGTTCAAAAGCTTTGGTCAGTAGAGCATCACCAGATAATATAGCTAGCCATTCACCATAAACTATATGATTTGTTGGTTTACCTCTTCTTAAATCATCGTCATCCATTGCAGGCAAATCATCGTGAATCAAAGAATAGGTATGAATCATCTCAAGTGCTAAAGCGGTTTCGAACCCTTTTTCAATATCATTTGGTGAAAGCATATTAACAGTTGATAGAAGTAGTAAAGGTCTAATTCGTTTTCCACCTGCTTCGAGTGAATAACGCATACTTTCTTCGAGTTGAGTATTTAAACTTGAATTATTGATTGCATATTGTATTTTTTTATTGAACTGCTCTAAAATATGATTAAGACTCTGATTCATCACTTAAATCTTCCTCATTCTCGATAAGTTTTGCAACTTTTTCTTCAGCATCTTTAAGTGTTGCTTCACATGATTTAGACAATGCCATCCCTTTTTGATAGAGTTCTAAAGATGACTCAAGTGAAATCTGATCATCATCCAATTGCTTTACAATATGTTCAAGTTCTTGCATCATTTCTCCAAATGTTTTATTTTCAGTCATTTTCTTGCCACCTAACTTTCTTGATCAGTGCATCAATCGATCCATCTTTCATCGTGACTTCGATTGAATCATTTTCGCTTAAATCTTTCGCACTCGTAATTACTTGTTTATCTTTATGTACTATTGAATAGCCTCTTAACATTGTGTTTGTTGGGCTCAAATTATTTAAGGATGTAAGGTTTTGAATGAATTGTTGCTTCTTATGTTTGAGTTGATTATGAAACGATTGATGCATAGATTGACGGATTTGATTCAATTTACTTTGTTCATTTTGAATTGTAATAAAAAAATTCTTATAGCGTAATTTTTGCTTAAGTAGGAGTAATTTCTGTTGCTTTTCATAGGTAATTCTCCTCATAGATTGGTGTAATACTCGATCTAAATCGTCTCTTTTTTGAATATGCTGTTCATAAAGTAAGGTTGGTTGTTTTAATTTATAGTAATTTTGTAAATGTTTTAATGTTTGTTTATGATTTTTCAATGTTTGCTTGATATAGCGATTTAAAATTACTTGTATTTGAGATAATGTTTCTAATAATTCATATTGGTCAGGTGTAGCTATCATGGCAGCTTGTGTTGGTGTAGCAGCACGTTTATCAGCTACAAAATCACTTAGAGTGGTATCCGTTTCGTGCCCAACAGCTGATATTACTGGTGTTGTACATGAAAAAATAGCTTTTACGACTTCTTCCTCATTAAAGTTCCAGAGATCTTCTATAGAACCTCCACCACGACCCAATATGATAATATCTGTTTTCAATGAGTCTGCATATTCTAGTTTTTCAATGATATCATTTTTAGCTTCAGTACCCTGTACTAGCGTACTAATTTGAATCTGTTCTACTAATGGATATCGACTTGTTAATGTATTTTGAATATCGCGAATTGCCGCACCAGTACTCGCTGTAAGAATAGCAATTTTTTGAGGGAATTTGGGAATAGCTTTTTTATATTGATTATCAAAATAGCCCTCTTTTGTGAGTTTGACTTTAAGCTGTTCGAACTTTTGGTATAGATTACCTACACCATCGAGTTGCATTTTATTGACATAAATTTGATAATTTCCACGGCGTTCATAAACTGAAACTCTTGCTTCAACAAACACCTGATCACCTTCTTTTGGAGAAAATGTAAGTTGGTTTGCTTGAGACTTAAACATCATTGCGTTTATGACTGATTGTTCATCTTTAATTGCAAAATAAAGATGTCCACTATTATGTCTCTTGAAGTTAGAAATTTCTCCTTTGATTAGTACTGTTTGAAGATGTGGATCTTGATCAAATTTATATTTTATATATTTAGTTAATGCTGAAACAGTAAGGTATTTCTCCATTGATATCACTCATCTTTTTTAATATGACTTAGCACACCATTTACGAAGCGATAATGATCTTCATCACTAAATTGTTTTGTAAGTTCAACAGCTTCATTAATTATGACTTTTGATGGTGTGTCGCTATTTAATATTTCGAAAACAGCAATTCGTAAAATAATACGATCGCTTTTCAATAATCTATTAATTGTCCAACCATCTAGGTGTTGTGAAATTTGCTCATCAAGTAATGGCTCATGATCTTTAACACCAGTAACAAGCCAATGAATAAAATCAAAATCGAGGTTAGGATAATCATCTTTGATAAATTCGATGGCTTCTTCAATTGTTAGATCTGAATTTTTCATTTCAAGTTGAAATAAAGTTTGAAATGCTTGACTTCTTGCTATTTTTCTACTCATAAAAACTCTCCGTTCTTTGATTACTCATCTTTAGACGAACCCATTTCGACATGTGAAATATGCACATTAATTTGCTTTGGTGTTAACGCAGTCATTGTTTTAATTGCATTAAAAATTGATTCTTGAATTTTTTTTGCTGTATCAGAAATTTTATAGCCATATTTTAATGAACAATATACGTTAATCACTAGTTCATTATTTTCGGTCTCTACTTTAATACCTTTACTTAAATTTTTGCGACCTAAGCGTTCTAATGTCGTATTTTTTATATCTGAGAACATACCATGAACACCTTTAACCTCAGATGTTGCAATACTGGCTATGATTGAAATAACTTCTGGTACTATTTCAACATTTCCTAAATTTGGATTATAATTTTCAATTGATTTAACCATGTTGGTTCCCCTCCATCATTTATTCACTTTCATTCATAATATCATGCAACTCTAAAAATTTAGTACTAAAGAAGCCTTCTCTAAATACAGAATGATTCAGTAAGTTTATATGAAATGGAATAGTTGTATCAATACCTAATACCACGAACTCCCTTAATGCTCTTAACCCAACACTTATGGCTTCCGCTCGCGAAGGTTGATGTACGATTAATTTAGCAACCATTGAATCATAATACGGAGGTATCGTGTAATTAGTGTAACAAGCTGAATCGATTCGTACACCAAAACCACCTGGTGTTAAGTACTGAGTTATCTTTCCTGGTGAAGGCATAAAATTTTTGTATGGGTTTTCTGCATTAATTCGAAATTCTATTGCATGACCATTCACTTTGATGTCATCTTGAGTGTAAGGTAATGTTTCACCCATAGCAATCTTAAGTTGTAATTTCACTAAATCTACTCCTGTTACCATCTCAGTTACCGGATGTTCAACTTGAATTCGTGTGTTCATCTCCATGAAATAATATTGATTATCATTTAAATCATATATGAATTCGATGGTACCAGCATTATAATAATCAACAGCTTTTGCTGCTCTAACAGCTGCCTCACCCATTTCTTGTCTTAGCGATGCTGACATGATTGGTGAGGGTGATTCTTCGACAAGTTTTTGCATGCGTCTTTGAATCGTACAATCTCGTTCACCTAAATGAATTACATTACCGTATTCATCCCCCATAATCTGAACTTCAATATGTCTAAAGTTTTCAATGTATTTTTCAAGGTAAAGACCACCATTTCCAAATGCGGTTTCAGCTTCTTGTTGAGTCATTTTATACCCATTAATTAACTCTTCTTCATTTCTAGCTATTCTAATTCCCTTACCACCACCACCAGCAGTGGCTTTAATTATTACGGGATAACCAATTTTATTTGCGCTCTTTATCGCATCATTTATTGTTTCAACTAAACCGTCACTACCTGGTACAACTGGAACATTAGCACGAATCATTTCCTCTTTTGCTATATCTTTAATACCCATTTTTTTAATCGATTTGTAACTTGGCCCAATAAATTTAAGTTGTACAGCCTCACACAATTCAGCAAATTCACCATTCTCAGCTAAAAAGCCATATCCAGGATGTATACCATCACAACCAGTGGATGTAGCGATTGAGAGAATATTTGGTATATTTAAATAAGAATCTTTAGATTGTTTAGGTCCCACACAGTATGCTTCATCGGCTAATTGAGTATGTAATGCCTCTTTATCTCCTTCAGAGTATATTGCAACTGTTTGAAGCCCTAATTCATGACAAGCTCGTATAATTCTTACAGCAATCTCACCGCGATTTGCAATTAAAATTTTCTTCATATTATTTCACCTTAAATAAGGCTTGGCCATACTCAACCATTTGTCCATCTTCAACTAAAATCTCAACTATCTCACCAGTTACTTCTGCTTGAATCTCATTAAATAATTTCATTGCTTCTAAAATACACACTGTTGTATCAGGAGAAACTTGATCCCCCACTTCTACGTAAGCACTTTCTTCAGGAGATGGTGATTTGTAAAATGTTCCTACCATCGGAGCTGAAATAGTTTGTAAATGTGAATCATTTTGATTGGATTCTGTAGCGTTCTTCATACCATTATTAGATTCGGTACTATTTTGAGTTGGTACTTGTGTAGTTTGAGTTACAGGGGGTTGTGCAGTTATAATTTCTTTTTCTTTCTTCAGATTGATAACTGTTCCTTTATTTTCAATATTAATTTCGGTCAAGTTAGAGTTATCTAGTATGTCGATTAACTCTTTAATTTCTTTAAAATTCATATTGGGTTCTCCCTTATCGTTGGTTTATTCTATTTCTCCATTTTACTTTACGAAATGAGTCAATTCAAGCAAAGACTAGAGTATATAATAGTTTCATAAATTAAAAAAAGCTGAGACGTATAGGAAATTAATTAAAACCTCCAATATCGTCTCAACAAATTTGTGACTTTATAAATTATGCTCGAGATACATAACTTCCATCAGATGTATTAATGACTAAAATGTCACCTTCGTTTACAAATAAAGGAACATTTAAAGTATAACCTGTTTCTACTGTTGCAGATTTAGTTGCACCTGTTGCAGTATCACCTTTAATACCAGGCTCAGTTTCAGTAACTTCTAATTCAACTGTTTTAGGAAGTTCAACGCCAATGATTTCACCTTCATACATTTGAACTTGAACATCCATATTTGCTTTTAAGAATTTGAGTTCATATTCAATATATGAAGTCTCAAGTTCGATTTGATCAAATGATTCGTTATCCATGAAAATGTGATTATCACCATCAGCATATAAATATTGCATACGACGGTTTTCGATCATAGCTGTTTCAACTTTTTCACCAGCTCTGAATGTTTTTTCTTGAATTGCACCAGTTCTTAAATTACGTAATTTAGATCTTACAAATGCAGAGCCTTTTCCTGGTTTAACATGTTGGAATTCTAATACTTTCCAGATTCCGTTATCAACTGAGATTGTTAAACCTGTTTTAAATTCATTTACAGATATCATTAAGTTTCCTCCTTAAGTATCACTCTTCTTTTAAAATAATAAGGTCTTTTGTAGAATTAGTAAAGCGTTGACCGCCATTTTCTGTAATTAATACATCATCTTCTATGCGAACCCCGCCTAATCCTTCGATATATATACCCGGTTCTAATGTTACACAATGATTAATTTCAAGCTGGTCATCTGATTTAGGTGAAAGTGCAGGTTCTTCATGTACGTCTAGACCAATTCCGTGTCCTAGTGAGTGACCAAAGTAGTCACCATAACCCTCATTAGCAATAATATCACGAGCTATTTTATCAATTTCCTTACCTGTCATACCTGGCTTAATCTGTTTCAATGCCTCTTCTTCAGCTTTAAGTACTATATTGTATATTTCAATCATCTTCGAATCAGGTTGACCTACAGCAAAAGTACGTGTTATGTCTGATGTATATCCTTTATAATATGCACCAAAATCCAAAGTAATCATATCTCCAGATTCGATGACTTTATCTGAGGCTACACCGTGTGGTAAAGCACCACGATAACCAGAAGCCACAATTGTATCAAATGATGTATCATCTGCTCCTAAATGAAGCATTTTGCTTTCAAGATAAGCTTTAACTTCTTTTTCTATCATACCTGGTTTAACGACTGTTAAAATGTATTCATAGGCCTTATCAACAATATCAGCAGCTTTTTGAATAATTGCGATTTCATTTTCATCTTTAACGCGACGAATTTTTTCAATTTCACTACCAATTGAAATTAAATCATGTCGACCATTGTTTAATTTTAAAAATGAGTCATAGGATACAAGATGTCCTTCAAATCCAATATTATTAAGAGATTCATCTTGAATAAGACGAATAAGTTCGTCATAAACATTTTGTTGTTGTTTAACAATTTGAAAATCAGGAGCTTGTTCTTGTGCTTGTGAGACATATCTAAAGTCTGTAACGAGTTTTAAATGTTGTTGCGTAATCAACAAGGCACCACTTGTGCCTGTAAAGCCTGATAAATAACGTCTGTTAAAATCTGTTAATACTACAATTCCATCAAGATGTTTATCTGTAAGTATTTTTCGAACTTTATCGATTCTTGCATTCATAAAATACCCTCCATATATTTGTACTTATTAATATGATACCTTAAAATGAGGATAAGTATAATAAAAACAATTTAAATACAGGAGTTTTTTATGAAAAAGATAATTACAATGTGTGCTATTTCTACAGTTATATTATCTGCTTGCGGTAGTCAAAATCTCTTACCTTTAGAGGAAAAAAGTACAGATTTGAGTGAGAAAAATCATGAAATTAAACTTGAAAATCAAGAATTAAAGAATGAAATTAATCAGAAACAGCAACAGCTCTCCTCACTAAATCTTGATAAAAAAAATATAAGTAAAGCTAAAGAAAATCAAAGTGTCTCTAACTATTTAAATGCCTCATCAGATTATTATAATGAACTTACAAGTATCATTAATGAGTATCAAAGTATAGACAGAGAGGTTCAAAAAAACAAGAATAAGAGAGAGATTATTGATAAATTAGAGGTACTCAATGAAGACCACTTAACAGCAATTGAGTCATATAAAGATAGCATTGATGAAGACATTTTAAAAAAGGATAGTGATATAAAAAATCAAAATAAAGAAATCCAGCAAATACAAAATGATATTAAGAAAGCATTTAAATTAATAAAAAAAGGATATGAAAATAGAAAAGAAAGTGAGATCACTAAAGGACGTGGTATCTTACTCAATTTAAAGGTTAAAACAGAGCATAAAAGCGATGAAATTAAATAGTTAATAAAGGAGTTATATATGTCACTTACACAAAAAATTTTATTTGGGATTATAATTGCTATTGCACTAATTGGCTTGGTTCTCAATTTGGACGTCTTATTATGGAGTATAATGCGCACTATCATTACATTAGCTATAATTATTGGTATCATTTATCTCATTTATTTTTACTTCTTTCTTACACCTACGCAACGCAGTTATAAAAAAGCTTTATGGAAAAATAAAATGAGACGTCGCAAATAAAGACGTTTACATTTAAATATTATGACAAATAAGAAAAAACGGTACACTCTAAATCATTTTTGTAGTGTTACCGTTTTTAAGTTACATTTCTTTATTTTCTATATAAAAATTCGTTAGAACGATATTTTTGTTCTAATTGGTGTACTTCTTCTAACTGTTCATCTGTAAGTTCTAGTGGCTTAAATGCTATATTTAATCCTTTTTCAAACCCTTTTTTAAATGCAATTTCCATTTCTTCTAACGAAACTTTTTTATCAGATAAATCGTTAATAGCAACGGCCTTTTCAACGAATGCTTCTTTCATTTTTTGTTTGAGTCTATCATTTTTGTAAATAAACATATCGAATAAGTCGTCAATATCTACAGATTGCAAAATAGAGCCATGCTGTAATATGACTCCTTTTTGTCGTGTTTGAGCACTACCGGCAATTTTTTTACCTTCGACGACAAGCTCATACCAACTTGGTGCGTCAAAACAAACAGCACTTCTTGGCTGTCTTAACTTATCTCTTTCTTCTTTTGACCGCGGTACAGCAAAATATGCTTCAAATCCGAGATGCTTGAATCCTTCTAGTAAACCATTAGAAATAACACGATAAGCTTCAGTTACTGTTTTAGGCATTTCAGGATGAGATTCAGGAACTATTACACTGTAAGTTAATTCTTTATCATGCAATACTCCTCTACCACCAGTCTGTCTTCTTACTAAACCATAACCTTTTTCTTTCACTTTATTGATATCAATTTCTTTTTCCAGACGTTGAAAATAACCAATTGATAATGTAGGTGGATCCCAAGTATAAAAACGTACCACAGGATCAATTTCACCACGAGATACAAAATTTAGTAAAGCTTCATCCAAAGCCATATTAAAAAAAGGGTCCTTTTGACCAGTATTAATAAAATGCCATGTTTCCTTCATTATACTAATCCTCCAAAATTACATAAACACATAGTTTAAAACTAAAGTCTATTTTTTAACAGCGAAAAAATTTTGATAATTTATGATATCAGCTTTATAATAATAATATCGGTATTTTAGGGAGGATGCAAGATGACAAACTCATTGATAATTGCTTTAATTATTTTAATAGCCATTATTTTATGGATGGTTATTCAATACTTTTTAAATAAAAAATCAGTCAATGAATTAAATCAAGAGGAGTTTCAACAAGGTTTGCGTAAAGCGCAGGTTATTGATTTACGTGAAAAAGCTGACTATGATTATGGTCATATTAATGGTGCGCGCAACATTCCTATGACTATGTTTAGACAACGTTACCAAGGATTACGTAAAGACCAACCTATTTATTTAGTTGATGCTAATGGCATTGTAAGCTACAGAGCAGCTAGGCTTTTGAAAAAGAAAGGCTATAAAGATTTGTATATGCTTAAAGGTGGCTATAAAAAGTGGACTGGTAAGATAAAATCTAAGAAGTAAGGTAATAACATTCTTTTGAAAAGTGGCTCTCTGTCAAATAGGACTGGTAAGCTCAATTAAGGAGGTTAGGCAACTTGCTGTTGCTTAACTTCCTTTTTCTTTTCTGATGCGAATAATTTTGAACTTAAAATGATTCTATTACGAAAGTGCT